>JBLHSN010000133.1:0-14782 GCA_047626195.1 Myxococcota bacterium | reverse complement strand
CGCTAATCCAGGAAGGCTCGGTATGTGGACGGGTCACCCAGTTCTGCGTCACCACCAAATAGTCGCGTCACTCGACCAGCGTGCCTTCGGCGCGTGCAACGGCCCGACCAAAGCTCTCGAGAAGCATGGGCTTGAAGTCAGCCTCAACATCTAGGCTGCGGGCGAGCGTATACAGGCCGCCTAGCGTCCGATGCAGGAAGACCATGCTCGAAGAACCGCCAATCTCGTTGAACTTCCACAGCTGTTTACCTACAGCGCTGGCATCTTCGACCACGGTGTCCCGTGGACCACCCAACAGCAGTGGACCGGTCTGGAAGGGAGCGACGATGGCTTGGCAGAACTCCCAGATCAGCTCACCGGCACGGGGGTTGTCTCCCTTCCATGCACCAATGTCTCGGCAGGACTGAAGGCAGGCTTCACGCTCGCCGTTGAAGGCGTTCAGCGCGACGCTTGAGTAGGTTCCGATGAAGAATTCATCAAAGCGTTTTACGCAGCCAAAGTCAATCATACCAATGCGACCGTCTGGCTCGAACAAGTAGTTGCCCGGGTGGGGGTCGGCGTGAAGCAGCCGGTGCTCAAACGTCATCTCCAAGAAGAGTTCGGCCAGGGTCAAGCCGACCTTCTGCTTGATCTCTGGAGACGCCGTCTTGGCAAACTCGTCGAGCGATACGCCTGGAAGATGGTCCATCGTCAGCACGCGTTCGGTGCTGTACTTCGGGTGAGTGTGTGGAATGCGAACGCGGGGGTCGCTGCCGTAGACGCGTTGGAAGTCGGCAATGTTGGCCGCCTCCTGAAAGTAGTCCAGCTCTTCGCGCAAGCGCGCTTCAATTTCGTTGTACAGGCCGTTGATTTCGTTCTTCGGACGGCCAAATAGGCGTCCGGACTGAAGCAAAGCCTTTAGGGCCAGTAGGTCTGCGTCTAGGCCATCGAGAACGCCGTCGTGCAGTACTTTTATGACCACAGCGGTGCCGTCGGGCAGTGTGGCAGCGTGGGCCTGGGCCAAGCTAGCGGTCCCAATCGGGATGCGGTCAAAAGACGAGAACAGGGTGTCGAGTGTGCCTTCGAGCTCGGCTTCCACCACCTCTCGGATGCGGTCGAACGGAATGGGCTCGGCGTCCTTGTGGAGCTTTGCAAGGGGAGCTTTCACCTCGTCCGGGAGGTCCATGTGTTGAGCGGCCATAGCGAGCTGTTGGCCAGCCTTCATGGCCGCACCCTTGAGAGTCCCCAGTGTCTCGGCGATATCCGTTGCAGTTCGTGCTCGAACCTTGTCTCGTGCAGTCTCGGCACGCCCCATGGCTCCGTTGACTCGGTCTTGGACCCAGCGCGCGCCGACCTTGCCGCCGAGGGTGCCCAGCTTGGCCATTCGTGAGAAGCGCGACATTGCAGACTCCCAGAGGGGGTTTGATTCGGGGCTAATCCCCTAGGCCGACTAACCTTGGGTCGTTCCAACACGGTACCGCCGCAACCACCTGCACGGGGGAATCGACGCATCGTGACCGTTTGGCCACGGGCTCTGACGAGCGAGGACACACGGTGTACGGTGTCATCTCGCACGAATGGGAGACCGCATGCGCGTCATTGTTCTGCTTGCTCTGCTCGCCGGATGCATAGGAAGTACCTCTAATCCCTCCGAAGATGGTGATGGTGACGGCTTCTCTGTGGATGACGGCGACTGTAATGACGACAACACCGGCATCTTTCCAGGCGCGACTGAGCGCTGCGATGGGATCGACTCGGACTGCGACGGATCCGACGCCGGCGGCGACCTGACGGGAGCAACGACCTTCTACGAAGATTTGGACGGCGACAGCTTTGGTGCGGACGACACGGGCGTGAGTGCTTGTGAATCCCCGGGTGACGGGTGGACGGAGCAGCCGGGAGACTGCGCACCCGACGAGGCCGCGAGAAATCCCGGTGCCGATGAAGTGTGTGACGGCGTGGACAACAACTGCTCAGGTACCGCAGATGATGGTCTTCCTGATGTGTTCGCAGACATGGACGGAGACGGCTTTGGCGACCCGGTTGCGATTGTAGATGGCTGTGAAACCGGAGCCAACCGCGTCGCCAATGATGAGGACTGCGACGACACCGATGCCGATGTGACCGCCGAGACGATTTGGTACTTCGACACCGATGAAGACGGCTTTGGTATCGACGAAGTGACAGAGGTCAGCTGCACGTTGCCTGGCGGAGACTACGCGCCCCAAGGCGGGGACTGCAGGCCCGATGACGCCGATGGCTACCCGGGTGCTGTGGAGATCTGCGACAACGGTCAGCAAGCGCAGAACATCGACGACAACTGCAATGGTCAGATCGACGAGGGCTGCGATGACCTGGTGAGCTGCGACACCATCACCACCGATACGACGTGGAGTGGGGAGCTGGTGATTCCATGCGACATCGTTGTCGAAGGCACACCGATGCCAACGCTGACCATTGCCGATGGCACCACGGTGCGGTTTGGGGCGGGTCGGTCGCTCATCATCGGCCGGCTCGACTTGGGGCGTCTGGTGGTGGAAGGAGACGATATTGGGGTGACGATTACGTCGGACGGGGACGCTCCCGAGGCTGGGGATTGGTCGGGCTTGGTCGTTGATAATGCTCCAGGCTCGACGCTCACTGGGTTGACCTTGGAGTACGCGGGCGCCGACCGAGCGGCGCTGATTTTGGCAGCGGACGACACTGAAGTCGTGCGGCTGAGCCTTCGGAATATTGAAGGTACCGGCATCTTGGTTGAGGGAGAGAGTCCAACGATCACCGATCTGACGGCGATGGATGTGTCTGGAGCGGTGGTGGAGTGCGCCGCGAGCGCAGATGTGTCGATTACCAACGCGACGGTGTCGAACGCGGGCTCGCCGATGGTCACGCACCTCGACTGTGCGGATGCCTACCGGGGTGACATCGACTTCTCGGAGCTGGATGAGTCTTATGTGACGGTCTCTGGCGTGGTCATCAGCCAGTCGGCGACGTGGTCGAACGTGGGTGTGCCGTATCGGTTGACCCAAGGGGCCACTGTCGCAGGCTCCGATGAGATGGCGGTGTGGACCCTCGACCCGGGTGTGGTTGTTGAGGTCGCTGACGGTGAGCGAGTGACCATTGGGGCCGCCGGTCACGGACAGCTGGTGGCCGTGGGAACGGCGGATGAGCCCATCGTGTTCACCTCTGCATCCGACAGCCCACTTGCAGGCGATTGGACCGGTGTGGTCGTCCAGCAGGAGCAATCCACCAGCACTCTCGTCAACGTCGAGATTTTGTACTCCGGCTTCAGTGATGTGTTTGATGCTGGGCTGTACATCAGTGGAAACGACGCGGCTGTGGTCGCCGAAGAGCTGCATGTTGTTCATGGTGCTGCAGACGGCATCACGGTGTGGAATGGAACGCTGTCCCTGTCCAGCTCCGAGATTCGAGGCAATGCTGGAGATGGCCTTGCTGTCGGTGTCTTCGGTGACTTGGTGGAGGTCTCGAGCACCGTGTTTGCTGACAACGGCGGTGCGGCACGTTTTGCCAACAGCGATGCCATCACCAACATCGCGAACACCACCTCGTTCGCGGGTAACACCGACAATCGGCTTCGCATCTCCGACATGACATTGGAACGTGACTCGGATTGGGGAGACCTTGGTGTGCCGTACCTCATCGAGACAAACCTGACGGTGGCCTCTACGGCGGGTACCGACCTCACTCTCACCGATGCTGTTGTGCAGTTCGGGGACGGCGTGCAGCTTCAGATTGGTCTCGCCGGCGGACAGTCCGGAACGCTCGCGGCATCGGGCGTCGAGTTCCGCGGTGAAGGAGCGGACCCTGGTGCCGGCTTCTGGAACGGGATTGCGCTGCGCGGCGATTCATCGATTATCAATAGCGTTGTCCGGCAGGCCGGAAATACACCGAACTCGGCTGTGGACCTGTTCGGCGGGTCGGGAATATTGACCGGCAACACGTTTGAGGAAATCAGCGGAAGCGCCATCACCTGCTGGCCGACAAGTGGCCCTCACACCATTAGCGGCAACACCTTCGTGAATGTTGACCTGAACCAAAGCGGCTGCGATTAGCCTACTGACTGCGTCGAATGAACAGGCGTAAGTCGCCAGACATCGGCTCTACTTCCTCCCAGTGGGACTTGAAAGCAACGCTGCCTGTCGCTTCGCTGTACTTCCAATAGTTCGCAAACACGGTGCGGTCGGACTCCTCGTCTGAAAACACGCGTGGGGACAACAGAATGGCATCTACGAGTCCGTATTCGCTGTCCAATGTGAACAGGTCCTCCGGCTCTTGCGGCAGGCGAATCGTGCGCATGCCGGCATGAATGGCCACCTTGGCCGATAGGTCGCTTACCACTACCGTTCCGGAAGGCAATCGTGTGGGGAGGGTTGCCAAGACTTCGGTGCGGACCGGTTTGACCGAGCGGTAGCGCCCAGGAAGGGGGCCTTCACGAATCTCCGGGGCGAACGTTCCGGCAGCGAGCAGAACAATGAACATCCCCGTTCGCCAAGGTGTGAGCGTGGGAATGGTGCGGTGAACCCAACGTACTGCTGCTGCGGTTCCGGCGAGGAGCAAGAGGTAGGGAAGGCTGCGCAGCGGGTCGTAGAAGCGCGGGCTGTGAAAGGCGAAGGATACAGCGACGAAACTTGCCGCTGTGATGCCCACACTCAGGGCGACCAGCGGACCATTCTTGCGCAGGGTGAACAGTGCGCTGAGGCCTGCGGCAATGAGGGCGAACCCCGGAATCTCGGCGAAGAGGGGGTGGAGCAGCCGCAGCGAGAACACCCGAGACAGCTGCTTGTCCACGATCTTGTGCCAGATCTCATCGCGCCATTCCGCAAGGACACCGGCTGTTGTGGGCGGCGCGTGCAGCAGCATGTCGACATCCGTTGGGGCCGCCATGAGTGCCAGATTGCGTGACGTCGAGAACGAAAAGAAGGGGTCGTGGGTGAGCCAGGCTATGTGCAGCATCCACGGTGCCAGTGTCAGCCCGGCGGTCAGCGCAGCGAGGCCCACCGCGCGCCGGTCCCGAAGGCGGATACCCGTGGTCACCAATACGAGCGGCAACAGTACGGCGAGCTGTGTGCGCGTGAGCCAAGCAAGTCCACAGACCACGCCAGACAGAGCAGCATCGCGTCGAGTCATTCCCGATGGGCGCGCGCACAGACCCACAATGAGTACAATCCACAGCGCACCAGCGCCCTCGGTCAGTCCGAGAAAGGCGCCACCAATCTGCGTGGGGTCCATCGCGAATAGCAGAGTTCCCAGGGCGGCGAGGGCCAACGGTGCGAACTGACGGGCAGCGAATGCGAAAGCGCTGACACTCGCTGCGTAGGCCAGCCCGGATTGCCACATTGCGGCGGAGCGTGCATCGGCGGTGAACAACCCTGCGAACCCATTGAGTGCTGTTGGCAGGGGATAGCGATGAAGGTTGGGCCAGGCGCCGTCGAGCAGGCCCCGTTCGGCTAGAAAGGGCACGTGGCGGGGGAAGATCTGGAGCGTGCTGAAGCCGTCGCCGTTGGCGAGTTGTGCGCCCATCTGGACGTAGTCGAAGGCATCGTTGCTATACACGTAGGCGGGTGAGGCCAGCATCCACCAAAGAGCGAACGCGCCCACGCCAGCCACAGCGCACAGGGCTGCGGTGCTGCGGGTTGGAGGACGCTGTGCCGCGTTGCTCACGAGCGCAGCAACAGCATCACCACTGCGGTCCTTCGTCAAAGTGCGGAGGCGTCTCTTCGTCCGAGGGCGCGAAGCTCTCGTCCACAGGTGCACCTTCGTCCCACACTGGCATGCCCGCGGGTACAGCACCGTCTGCGTACATGTCGACGTCGTCATCCTCCTGCTTGGGACGTCCACCACCGGATGAGCGAGGCAGTGCGGAGGTTGCCTTGGGCGGGGAGTCGATGACCGTGATCTGGCGGCCGTCGAGCCACAGCGGGTCTTCTTGGTCGTCTAAACGAACACCTACGCGGTGACCCGGTCCGGACTTGTTCTGGCCGACCCAGAAGATGGTGCCTTCGCCGGTGTCGCCACGATTAGTCCACTTGACCCGCGCTCCTTTGTCGGGCGGCGGGCCAGCGTCAGGCTGTGCAGCAGCAGAACCCGTCACTTCTTCGACGACGGCTTCGGAGACCCACAAGGTCTCACCATCATCCGCTCGGACACCGAGGCGTTGGTTGTCTTCGTTGTACTTGTCCGGACCGGTCCAGAACACGGTGCCGACCGAGCCAACACCGTTCTTGCCACTGGTCACTTTGACGCGAGAGCCCTTTCCAATCTTACTTGCCACAGCCTACCTCCATCTGGACTCGCCGTTTAACGACTCAGGTGCATTCGAGGAGGAAGTCGATGTCGTATCCGTCGTCTGATCCGTGTTGGGCCGCGACCTTCACGTAGTATTGCGCCTCTGCGTCATCGATAAAGTCGGTCGAGCCCGAGCCAATGTTGGTGATCCCGCCGACCGAAACACCTGTCTCGTCTACGATACGCCCACGGACGATGCCGTCTCCGAGGAGTTGAACGTCAACAATACCGGCGCATCCATCTGGGATGGGTGGCAAGCGGAACCAGGCGTCAAGCCCGCAGGCTGCTAGATCTGCGGGGATGTTCCAGGTGACCGGAACGCTGCGCGTTGCGTTGTGGTTGGGTGCGAAGACGTCGTCTTCTGGGCAGGTACGGGGTGAGTCACAGTCGTGGCTGACGGCTTGAATGTAGCTGGAGCCACGGCCTCCGCTGACGGTCCAGGCGGTGTTGACACCCATCATGCGCAGGGGGTCAACGGACTCGACGGTGTCCAGTACGTTGCCGGCCTCATCGACCCACGACAGCTCCAGAGGTTCGGGAGCCCGAACGCTCACGATGGTGGGGCAGACCTGGGAGAACTGCGTCTTCCAATAGTCGACGTCATCGTCACGGGTCGCGTAGTCGCCATTCGGTGCGTGGGTATCGCTGGCACAGGGGTAGGCGGCGCAGTCGAACAGGCCCGACATGATCGTGTTGGTGTTGTGCACCAAATCCGACTGTACTTCTGTTCGTTGAAGGGAGTCGCGTCGGTGGTAAGAGTTGCTCCCGAATCGTTCTGCAGGCTCAAGGACAGCGTGTCGGCAGCGGAGTTGGTGGTCGCCTCGATGTGGCATTGGAGTCGGTCGTCATCGACCAACACTTCGTAGAAGTCGACGTCCGTGAATCCGCAGATGCGCGCGCCGCCGTCGAAGGGGGAATCGGGGGTTGGAGCCGTGACCCTGGAGGAGTTCGGCTCGAAGGGGTCGTCTGGTCAGTCGTCGACCGTGCAGTCTTCGGTGATGTTCAGGATGTACGGGCCCTGGCCATATGCGTAGCCGTAGACTTCAACCCAGAGAACTTGCTCACGCGTGGGTGCAATGATTGATTCGTTGCTGGTGCTCGACCAAGACGAACCGTAGTTCAGGAGAGACCCCCACAGCCTCAAGTCGAGGTTCTGGCTGTTGTCCGAGGGCGGGGTGGTGTCGGTGAACAACAGGTCAACCGCGACTTCGCAGCCAATATCAGTGGTGAATCGGAACCAGTCTTCGGCGTCATTTTCGCAGATCTGACCCGCAAGACCTTCGACCGGAAGCGTGCCCAAGTTCGTGGCGCTTACTCGGTTATCGTTGCCGTTGACGCCCTCGAAGGCATCGGGACAACCCGGTTCAACAGGGGGATCGCACTGAACGTCGACTTCGAGAGTGTACGGCGCAAGGACGTTGCCCACGGCGTCATCGACTTCGATGATGAAGGTGTCGTTCAGGGCTGGTCGTGTCAGATCCGCGATTCCGTCTGTGCCCACATTCGCAAAGACGCCGGGGTTGTTCACGCTTTGGTAGGTCACCAACCGGAGGTTCATGCCTGATTCCCAGTCGTGCAACAAGGTAGCTGTCACCTCGCAGTTTTCCCCAACCGTCGGTACCTCGAAGTAGTCGTTGGGGTCATTGGGGCACAACGTGGCGTCGACGGATTCGGTGGAAACGTCGAGAAGATGGGCGGTCTGCACGGTGTCGTTGTCTTCGAATCCATCATCGATGCACACTGGCTGGATGTCGCTGCAGTCTTCGGTGACAAGCAAGGTGTAGGGGGATTCTGTGTTTTGGTAGCCATAGATACGAACGAAAAGGGGTCCGTCTACGACGACGTTATTGGCGAATTCGTCGTCGGTTGACGACGTTCCAGTGAAGACCAGAGCGTTGTTCGAGTCGCGGATCTGCATGTCGATGTCGTTTGTGGGAGCGAGTACCCATTCATGCGCTGCGGTGACGTCAACCGTACAGCCGGGGGTGCTGTTGATCTGGAACCAGTCGTCGTCGCCTTCGCAGATCTGGCGGGTAACGGAGGCTGGGAAACTCGAGAGCACTGTGGCATCGACTTGCACGTCATCGTCAGAGGAGCTTCGGTCAACCACGTCGTCGATGCAGGTGTCCGGGTTGGTATCGGGGTCTGTGTCCGGGTCGGTATCGGGGTCTGTGTCCGGGTCGGTATCGGGGTCTGTGTCCGGCTCGGTATCGGGGTCTGTGTCCGGGTCGGTATCGGGGTCATCGTCGCAGTCGAGGCTCGCAACCAGCAGGTAGTCGTTGCTGACTCGGAGGTAGCCGGTGACCAACACGCCATACAGGCCGCCGTCGCCAACGAAGGTCAGCGTCTCATCGCTTGTCTGGGTGTTGCTGGCTGCGACCTCGGTGTTGCCGTCAAAAAGGTACAGGTCGAGGTCACCGTTCGCGTGATTGAAGCCGAGCGTGATGCTCGCTTCACATCCGTCTGGAATGGTGAGACGCATGACGTCATTATTCCCCGGACAGATAGTGCCAGAGACGCGGGCGCCCGCAGCAATGGGCGTTCCGGTCTCAAGACTATCGTCCTCTTCATTGGCGTCGTCGATACAGTCGCCAACGCTGTCGGAGTCGGTATCGGGGTCGGTGCCATCGGTGCCGTCCGTATCGATATCGGTCGGTTCGATATCTTCGGTATCGGAATCAACATCAATGTAGTCTTCAAAAGGTTGTGGCAGGAAAGGCCAGCAACCGGCGAGAAGAGCAAAGAGGAAGGGGGCGGCGCGCATTGTAGCTCCAGCAGAGATTGCCGCACTATGGACACAGAACCCAGACGTCGACCGCATTGAAGGCTCTTTGATGGGCTTTGAGGTGGTGTGATCAGTTGGGTCCGACGCCGAAGCTCAGTCGACGGTCGCGTCCACCCAATCCACATGGTCGCCACTGAGGCCATCGTCGCTTTGGAGCACTTTGATCTCGAGTATGGAAGCTCCGGTAAGAACAATCTCGAAGGGGACGGCTGCGGTTCCTCGTTCGAGGGCCCCCGACTCAAAGACGCGGACGCCATCGAGCCAGATCTCCGCCAACGCTTGCCCGCGTCGGGCGGCTTCATTACGTCCGACCTTGCCTGTGAACGTGGTGTACTCGCCAGTGAGGGCGTACTCGACTCGGCTGTCGGCGTGTAGGCCAATTCCGGTGTCAAAGGCCACGCCATCAATCACCAGCGGGCGGTAGCTGATGCTTGTGCCGAAGCGGGACTTCTTCTCACCATGGTCAATGTCTACGGGAACGAGGTTCTGCAGCAGGGTCTTGCCACTGTCGGCCAAGGTGCCGGCGACAAAGCCTTCATAGTCGGCGAACAACGCGAGCTGACGCACGTACCAATGGTCCAAGTGAGCCACGTAGGCGTCGACCATTTCTTCGTGGTCCGCGGAGATATCGTTGCGCTCGGTGGGGTCTTCTTCGATGTTGTACAGCTGGGTGATGCCAGTCTGGACCTGGTGAATCACCTTGTACGGGCCATCGCGAAGGCCCAAGTACAGGAAGGAGTAGTCGGTGAAGAACCGCGCCATGTGCCGCTCACCATCGAGCAGCGAGTGTCCTTGCCAGCGCTCGGGGGTGGGCAACGCTAGCAGGTCCATGAGGGTCGGGGCCATGGCCGTGTGGTCGGCAATGACGGACATCCGTTGCTGCTGTGGGAACAGGCGCGGATTGGACAAGAGTGCGGGAATGTGTACGTTCTCTTCGTAGATGGACGTGCTGTGGATGCGGTTTCCGGGGTGCTGCGCGAAGGCTTCGCCGTGGTCACCGATGATGATGAAGAGGGTGTTGTCGAGCAACCCGCGGGCTTCCACAGCGTCGTACAGATCCCCGAGGTTCCGGTCGGCGTAGGCGAGGGCCGACAAGTACTTCTCTTTGCTGCCGTCATCGCCGTACTTTGGCGTCTCGTCTGGCGGCAAATGGTACGGATAATGAGGGAAGATGGGCATGTACATCAGGAAGAATTTGTCGTCGCCAACCTCGTCCAGGAAGCGGGTCATCTGGGCAACAGATGCCTCTTCTTCGATACCCCAGCTGTCGGTGTACATGGTGTCGTCTTGTGGAAGCGACCTCATGTCCCACAAGCTCTCGAATCCACGACCCTCTAGGAAGTCAATCTTGCGGGTGTAGGTGAACTTTCCCGAGTGCACGAGCGACGACCGGTAGCCGTTGAGCTTGAGTACTTCCGGGAAGGAATGACACGGAATCTGCGGCCGAATGTAGGTCACAGCGGTGGGGCGTGGGTAAGGATAGGTCGAGCAAAGATTCGCAAAAAGCGACTTCATACTCGCTGGTGTGACGGTGTAGTAGTCGTCGAATACCAGTGCGGTCTCGGCAATGCGGCTGACGTTCGGTGCGGGGTCATCACTCGCGCCGTAAAGACCTAGATATTCGGCTGAGGTGGACTCCATCACCACCCAGATGATGTTCATGTCTTCGGCGGCCCCTCTCAGCGCTTCGAGGTCCAAGCCAACGGCGCCGGGTTCGAACATGGAGCCGCGGGGGATAGGTTGGCTGACGCGAACGTCGTCGCCGAGGGCTTCCGGGGTGGTGGTTTTCTCGGGAATAGCGAGAAGGGCGAGCTCCCACACAGCGTTGCGATTCAGGCCGCGGGGGTCGATATGGTCGAGGCCCAGGCTGCCGAGAATCAGGGTGTAGCCAAGGACGAGCGCGAGAATACTCGTACCTACCCGTGGGCGTTTGGTGATGGCCCACGGTACCAAGAGGGTCAGAGCGATGGCCGCGACCAAGGGCCAGGTATTGGCGACCGTGACCAGACCTGCGGCGGACTCTCCGAGGTCACCGACACCGCCGGCCATGCCCATCATGCCGCGGTTTAGCGGTGTGGAGAACGAGCGGAAGAACGGGACGTTGGCGCCGAGGTACACAGCGAAGAACACGGCAATGCCGGTGAACACGCGCTGAGCGGCGACATGACGCTTGGCAGCGATGGTCACCATGGTTGCCGCAATGAGTCCGAAGACCGCCGCAACAATGCCGTCGCGGAGCAGCCAACCGGTGAGGCGGGGTCCGGGAATCAACGCCTCAACACCGTGCCGCTCGGTTGCCAAGAGAATCTTGATGAACGCGCTGGAAGCAAAGACTGCGGCGGTCGTGTACGCGAAAGCCGCCCAGAACTCAGGTCTGACGGCTTTGGCTTCGGTCTTCGGGGTAGCGCTATCCGTCATGGTTCCAGGGTCACGAAGGGGACGGTCACCACCGTGGGCGGACTGTCGCCAGAGGGTATGGTGAGGCGCACTGCATCACCCGTTGCACCGGTAATGCGCAAGGAGTGCTTGCCAGAGGTCAGCGTTTGCGTGTGGCTGCCCAGCACGCGGTCTCCGGCGAGAGTCTGGATAAGTACGTCATCGTAGGCCATACTGAGGTCGTACGTGACCTCTTGTGGGCCGTTCGATACTGGGGTTCCGGCGCGGAACTCAAAGGCAGGTCGTGGCAGCTTGCCTTGCGAGACGGGGACGAATGGAAAGCCGGTGGGTGAGCGCATAGTGAAGATGGCGTCTCGGCGGTGTTCGAGGGGAACGTCTACCTGGATGACCGGCTCTCCAGCAGGGACTGCGACGGTGCCATGGTAGACGAGTCCGCCCATGTGCCACACTTCCCACACCCAAGTCTCGTCTTCGGGACGCGGAGTGATGGTGTTGGTGACATGCCAGACTTCCTCGATGGGGTCGGCGACGGCACGGGTGCGACCGCGACTGCTTGCGGTGGTGAAGTTTTGCGTTTGCTGTCCGGCAATCAAGCGCATGCGACCGCCGACTACCGAGGTTCCTTCTTGTTTTCCAGGGCCACGTAGTAGCCAGTTTAGGCCCAGGTCTGCCGTGACATCGCCAAGGGCTTGCCAGTGTACGAACATCTCGACGACGTCGCCTTTGCGCACGCCAACCGGGATGCCGCTGGCGACGCACGGGGCGAAGGCTGGAGGCATGTAGCGTTCTACCGCCATGGACTCTCCGAACCACGAGCAGGTCTCAGTGAAGACCTCACCGTCTTCCTTGGGTAGGTTGATGGTGAGCCACTTCTGACCGCCTCCACCACCGTCGATGAGAATGCTGCCTTCGACGTCATCACCGAGGTTGCTGATTCCGAACGCCAACCCATAGAAGGTGGTCACTACGCGCATCTCAGCGTCGGCGATGGAGTTGGCTTTGGCGCCAGCCATGAGGGTCGGGCCGTTTGCTTGCTGGGCCCATTGCTCTTCGTCGAGCACACCATCGACGGTCGGGCGGCGTCCGCGAAGAACGGTCAGGTCGTCCGGCAGCACGTAGTCCGGGGGTGACCAGACGATGCTCTCGAAGGCCAGAGTCTCAATGGCAATGTCCCCGGCGGCGAATGTACGGGTGGACTTCAGCTTTTTGCCTCGCTGTAGGCGAAGGGCTTCGGTGGCGGCGGCCTGGCGAATGAGCGCTAAAGCGTCTTCGGTCATGCGGCCGGCGTCGATGGGACCTGTGTTGTCGATGCCGAGAATGGGGGCTGCGGCGCCCTCGAGGATGGCACGGGCGCGTGAGACGTCTTGACCGTTGATCTCAGCGGCATGTGCGGCGAGCTCGAGACTGTGCAGTACGCGAACGTCGACCACCCCTTCGCCGTACGCGTTGACCAAGGTTCCTGGCCACACGGTGTCTCCACTCGGCGCCAAGAAAGCGCGTACGAAGTCTTGGCGTGAGGACACATCTGAGAAGGCGTCTCCGACGGAGTCGTTCCAGTGCCACGACAGGTAGCCGTCTGCGCGCATGGCCCATCCCCCGAAGGGTGCATGACGACCGGGCATCATGTTGTACACCCACCCTTCCGAGCCTTGGGTACGGAAGTAGTCGGTGCGGCCAGCGTCCGCGTGTGGGCGTAGGGTGTGCATGGCTATGTCAAAGTCGCGTACGTACGGCCAATCCACAGGGTTATCGAGAGCACCTGCGAGCCGTACGGTAGGCTGTGAGTGGCGGAATGCAGCGGAGATGCGGCGTGCAAGACGGGCAGGTTCTCGGCCTCGGCCACCGCCCTCGTCGTAGAAGTATAGAGCGACGTCGTTTTCGACACCGGCTTGAGCCATCATGTCAATGTGCTCAAGATTCAGGGTCTGTGGTTTCTTGAAGCCACCCATGTTGCCCACGGCAAAGAAGGGGTCGATCCAGATCATCTCTTCGCCACCGGCTTCGCGCCACAGAGCGGCAGCAGCGGGAAGTGCGCCGGGTTGGTACTCCTGCGTTGTGGCTCCGACGAAGGGATACCAAGTGCCTGCCAAGCGCAGTCCAATGGCGTCCATGCCACGCTCGCGCATCAGTCGGACGTCTTCAGCAAAGATGTCCATGACTTCTTGGCTTTCTTGGCCGTATACCTGGCTTACAACGGGGCGCAGGTCGGCGAAGTAGCCCATGGGGAAGGGGTTGTCTGCGACTTCGAGACGGGAGACGTTGACCACGATTGGAATGTCCATCGACTCATCGCCACGCTCGACATGCAGCGTTCCACGGTAGGTCTTGGCTTTCGCGTCTTCCGGAATAATAACGGTGAGGCCGAGGCCGACAGGTGCCCCTTGTTCGCCGTTGAGTGTGTCTTGTGTGGGACGAACAAACGTAGGTCTTGGGCGGCGTTTGATCTCGATATCGCCGCGGTGGTCGAGCCAGTGGACCTCACCGGTCTCAACGCCAATGCCGTCCAATCCATCAATGCGGAACTGGGCTGAGTCGTCGCTTCCAAACAGCCAAACGATCTGACCGGTGCGGTTGCCACGATAGGCATTGAGCTCTAGGACTGCCTCAGTGACGCCTTCTGCGACGTTTGGATGTTCGCGCCAGTGGGTGAACTGGACGGACATCGGGCCTTCGCCAATCTCAGGCGCTTCCCAGACGGAGGCCTGTGGCGAAGTCTGCTCCAAGTAGTGGATGCGACGTGCGGCATCGGCGCTCTCAATTAGCACCTCGGCTTCAATGGCTTCCGCCTTAGATGCGATGACCAGGGCTTGCAGACCGGTCCGGAAGACCTCGATGTCCACGCCGTCTTCGTCCATGGTGAACTCGAACGGGATCCACTGCTGCTGAACGCGATGTTGGCGGTCCCACTCTGTCAGGCCCTCGCCGAACTGCGGGAAGGGATTGGCTACATTCCACTTGGAGGTCAGGTACTCGAGACCGGTGGGGACATCGAAGCTAGCTACGCTCTCACCGTCTACGCGAATGCCGTGGGTCACTCCGATTGGGTAGACGGGGTCGTACCATCGGGAGCCGTCTGGAGCGCCGATGTAGGCGTAGGCTACGTAGTCTCCGGGCGGTTGTTCGATGTGCAAGACGCCGCCCTGAACCCAGTCATTGACGAGAGGGTCAGGAGTTCCGTACACAAGTCCACGGCGTGCAGGCGTGGTCCATGAGACGCCAGGGGCGGTGGTTGTCGTCGGGTGCAATCCGACAAAGCCCTCGAATATGGGCGTACCGGCCGGGCCCGCATCCAGTGCGAGTGGGGCGGCGTGGGCGGTC
>JBLHSN010000132.1:0-14794 GCA_047626195.1 Myxococcota bacterium | reverse complement strand
TGCTGATCACCGGGACGTCGTGGTCCTCGTCCACCATGTAGGACTCCGTGAACGGGAGCGTGTAGAAGTACGACGGCAGGAAGTTGTCATTGGACAGGGTGCCGAAAGTGGCCCGGGTCTCGAAGATATCCTCGCTGTCGTACTGGGTACAGCCGAGGGCGTTGACCTGGTAGATGAGGGTCCAACCCCCACCATCGGTTGTCATGTCGCAGTAGGCGTCGAACGCCGGGAGGCCACCTGGACCATCCGGGTCCATGGTGTACATGCCGTCGGCGGAGTCGGGAGCGTTGGCCTTGATCATCTCGCAGGTACTGCTCGTCAAGCAGCCTTCTACCGGCCACATGCCATGACTCGCAACCCGTGAACCCGAGGGAAGCGTAGCCCCGGTGCAGACCTCGCCGCCACGCGAGACGACAGCGCCGGCCTCGACTGTAGCTCCCGCACCCACTGTTGCACTCGCACCCACGCGTCCAAATACCGTGGCTCCAGCCAAGATGATGGCTTCACGGCCAATACGGCCGCTCGATTCAACGGCGGCTCCAGCACCAATGTCGGCTTGCTTTCTGACCCGCGCGCCCTGCTCAATGCGGGCGCCGACTGCGATGGTCACCAGGGGCCCAACAATGCCATTGACCGAAGTACTACCGCCGGAGTTCGGCGCATCCGCAACGGTGACGCTGCGAGCGAGCACAGCGTTGTCACCCAGGGTTGTAAAGTCGCCGAGTGCGACCAAGTTGCCAACGACAGCACCCGCTCCGATGGTGACATCGTCTCCGACCCGGACGGCGTACCCGAGGCTCCCGCTATCTGCGATAGTCAGTCGTGCGCCCGCTATAACAGCGCGTCCTACGGTGACATCTGTGCCAAGAACGTGGTCCACACCGAGCTGTGCACCGCGACCAATGACCGTGTTGGCCCCGACCGGAATGGGGTTGCTACTATGTGCCACGCGTCCAGCGAGGGATGCGCGTGAGCCAACCACAACATCGGCGGCTAGAGCGACTTGAGGTCCAACAGAGGCACCATCAAACACAGACGCGCTGGCGCCGACGGTACTGCTTGCGTCTACCGTTGCGTCAACGTCGACACAGGACCCATTGGCAGCGTATTCGTCCTGGCATCCGTCCTGATTCGCATCCGCTGCGAATGCGACTGAACCCGTGACCATCCACACCAAAAAGCTGCACCGAGCCATGTATTCTCCGCAATAGAAAGTAGGGTCAACGGGTACAGGAACGGCACAGATTTAGCAAGGTCGCTCTGATCTGTTGTCGGCGTACCCCACCCATTCTCGGACCTAGTGGAGAAGCAGCAGCAACACCGACTCCCGCAGTCCCACTGAGATTGGCGGGTCGGATGGTGCCACGCCACGGCCGAGGGTGGGAGGAAGGACGGAACCCAATATGCTGTTGAGTGACCCCTTCGGAATCGTGGAACAGGCCTTCTATGGCCCGATACGGACCGTAGAAGGTCGTGTCCATATTTTTGAGAGCTTCCCTCAGTAACGGCTAGGCGAGGCGGGTTGCCTGGGGGCACTCCAATTGGGCAGCCCATGCCCGGTGGGACACCGACTGCCTTGTCTGCGCCACATCGATCATTGCCCTCTCGATGGCGATGTCTAATTCTTTCAAGGCGTCGAAAACTAATGTTTAAACGTAACTTAGGGGCAGTCAAGGACCGTATCGAGACCGGATGTTGTGGGTTTTTTGTTGACGACCGCGAACGGAGTCTGGCACCCTTTCTTCACCAGAGGCCCCATGACTTCGACCCACCACATCACCGCTTCGCTCCACAGCCGTTCATTCGGTTCTGTGCTGCCGGTCGTGTGTGTATCCGTAGTCGTCGTACGAGTAGTAGTACCCAAGGGGTACGGGCCGACTCGCTAGCGATTTTTCGCGACGACGACGGCTCCGTACCCCGGTTGGGTGACGGGGCCGTCTTCGTATGTAGACCCCACATCGTCGCCACACCGGCTTGAGTCGCCGTCCTTCGCACTGGAGGACACATGGCAGACAACGACCTTAGAACCGCACTCTCCCGGGCCCCGGCCCGAGCAATGTTGCGCGCAACCGGCCTGTCGGACGACGACATGGACAAGCCCCGCGTGGCCGTGCTCAACACCTGGACGGAGGTGACGCCATGCAACATGCATCTTCGCGAACTGGGCGAGCGGGTGAAGGCCGGCATCCGCGCTGCGGGCGGAACCCCCATCGAGTTCAACACCATCGCGGTGTCCGACGGCATCTGCATGGGCACCCCGGGCATGCGCGCTTCGCTGGTCAGCCGGGAGGTCATCGCCGATAGCTGCGAGCTCGCGGTCATCGCCCACGACTTCGATGCGGCCATTGTGCTGTGCGGCTGTGACAAGACGATTCCCGGCACGCTGATGGCGCTCATTCGCCTCAACATTCCATCGCTTTCGCTGTACGGCGGCTCGATTCGCCCTGGACGGTTTCGCGGTCGGGACGTCACGATTCAGGATGTGTTCGAGGCTGTGGGCGCGGCTGCACAGGGCACCATGTCGCAAGCCGACGTGGACGAGCTCGAGCGGGTTGCCTGCCCCGGCGCAGGGGCGTGCGGAGGGCAGTTCACCGCGAACACCATGGCTACGGCGCTCTCGTTCCTCGGAATCTCGCCGATGGGGCTCAACGACGTGCCCGCGACGGATGGCCGCAAGCTGGATGCGGCGTTCGAAGCCGGGCGTCTGCTGATGTCCGTGTACGAGGCCGGCCTGACCCCGTCGGACCTCATCACCCGCGCATCGATCGAGAATGCAGTGGCGTCTGTGGCGGCGACGGGCGGCTCCACGAACAGCGTGCTCCACATCATCGCGATTGCCCGGGAAGCCGGCATCCCCTTCACTCTGGACGACTTCGACGCCATCCAGCAGCGCACCCCGACGATTGCGAACCTCAAGCCCTGGGGGCGATTCACCGCTCCCGACCTGGCGGCTGCGGGCGGCACACGCTTGCTGGTTCGTCGTCTTCAAGAGGCGGGCGCCCTGACCGACACGCCCACGGTGACCGGCTTGTCCCTCTTCGAAGAGGCCAAGACCGCCACGGAGACGCCGGGTCAGGAGGTCGTCTCCGCCGCCGGCGCCCCCATCAAGACCAGCGGCGGCATCCGCATCTTGTACGGCGACCTGGCTCCAGAGGGCGCCGTCATCAAGCTTTCCGGCCACTCCACCAAGAGTCACACCGGTCCAGCTCGGGTGTTTGAAAGCGAAGAAGCCGCGTTCGCTGCCGTGCAGGCCCAACAGATCATCGCTGGCGACGTGGTCGTCATTCGCGGAGAGGGGCCGAAGGGGGGGCCGGGCATGCGCGAGATGCTGGCGGTCACAGCGGCGCTGGTCGGTCAAGGACTCGGTACCCAAGTTGCGCTGCTCACCGACGGTCGCTTCAGCGGAGCCACTCACGGCCTTGCGGTTGGCCACATCGCCCCGGAAGCCGCTGTCGGAGGGCCCCTCGCCCTGTTGGCGGACGGCGACATCATCCACATCGACGTCGAACAGCGACGTATCGACACCACCGCGGACCTCTCGGTTCGCACCTTTCAACCGAACACGAGCCCCGGATTGCCCGGTGTGCTCGGTAAATACGCACGTCTGGTCGGTTCGGCCGCAGACGGTGCAATCACATGGGAACGCAACCAATGACTCAGCTGTACACCACGAACGACATTACTTCTGACGCCCTTGCCGGACAGACCCTCGCCATTCTTGGCTACGGCTCGCAAGGTCGGGCTCATGCCTTGAACCTACGAGACTCTGGGTTCGAGATTCGCCTTGGATTGCGTCCTGGTGGCGCCTCCTCCATTCAGGCTCAGGCCGACGGCTTCACTCCCATGAGCCCAGCGGATGCGGCGAGAGGTGCAGACCTCATCGCCATGCTGACCCCGGACATGTCCCAGGCTGAGCTGTACGCAGCAGCGATTGCCCCCGGTCTGAAGGAGGGCGCGTTGCTGCTGTTCGCCCACGGCTTCAACATCCACTTCAACCTCATCGACGCCCCGAAGACCATCGACATTGGTCTGGTGGCGCCCAAGTCACCTGGGGCGCTGGTCCGGCGCACCTACACCGAAGGCAACGGTGTTCCTTGCCTCATTGCGATTCATCAAGACGCGACGGGCACCGCGTTTGACCGCACTCTGGCCTACGCCCATGGCATCGGCGGTACCCGCGCTGGCGTGTTCGAGACCACCTTCGCCGAAGAGACCGAGACCGACCTTTTTGGTGAGCAGGCGGTGCTGTGCGGGGGAGCGACGGAGCTGGTTCTCGCCGGGTTCGAGACCCTCACCGAAGCCGGCTACGCGCCGGAAATTGCCTACTTCGAGTGCCTGCACGAGCTGAAGCTCATCGTGGACCTGCTTCACGAAGGCGGCATTGCGCGCATGCACCAGTTCATCAGCGAGACCGCTAGCTTCGGCGACCTCACCCGTGGCCCACGCATCATTGATGCCGGCACGCGTCAGCGCATGCGGGACATGCTCAAAGAGATTCAGTCCGGCCAGTTTGCGAAGGAATGGATTGAGGAGAACAAGAACGGCAAGGCCAACTATCAAGACATGCTGGACGCCGACTTGGAGCATCCCATCGAGGCCGTTGGCCGTGACCTGCGCAGTCGCATGTCCTGGTTGCCGCGCGAGAGCTCCGGTACGTCGATTCGCACCCCGTTTGACAACCAACCCGGCCTTGCGAAATGAACGGCGCGCAGCTCATCACCAAAGCCCTCGTGGCTGAAGGCGTCGACATTGCCTTCGGCTACCCCGGTGGAGCGATTCTGCCCCTGTACGATGCCCTGTATGACGCACCCATCACTCACATCCTCGCGCGTCATGAGCAGGGCGCAGTGTTCGCCGCCGAAGGCTACGCACGAGCGTCTGGGAAGGTCGGTGTGTGCATCGCAACATCCGGCCCAGGGGCGACCAACCTCATCACGGGCATTGCGGATGCATACCTAGACTCGGTGCCGTTGGTCTGCTTGACGGGCCAGGTTCCAACATCGCTGATGGGTGCCGACGCCTTTCAAGAAGTCGACATGCTAGGCATGACCATGCCTGTGGTCAAGCACAGCTTCTTGGTGCGGGATGCTTCGCAGCTAGAGCGAATCATTCACCAGGCCTTCCACATTGCGCGCTCCGGTCGACCGGGCCCGGTGCTCATTGATCTTCCCAAGGACATTTTGCTGTCCGAGGTGGAGGCTCTGCTCCCCGCAGCACCCATCCCCAAGATGCCGTCGCCCCCTGCGACTCTCCCCGAGCTTGACCGAGCCAGACAGCTGCTTCATGCAGCTTCGCGGCCGGTCGTGTACGGCGGCGGCGGCATCTTTTTGGGTGGGGCGGTCGACGCCTTTCGCGCATTCGTCGCGACCACCTGTGCACCTGCGGTGCTCACGCTGAAGGGACTTGGCGCGCTTCCCGAGGGCCATCCCCAGTTGCTTGGCATGCTCGGCATGCACGGGTTCAAGGCGCCGAACCTAGCGGTGCAAGAGTGCGACCTGCTGATCGCCGTTGGGGCTCGGTTCGACGACCGCGTCACCGGCAAGCTCGAGGCCTTCGCCCCCAACGCCAAGGTCATCCATCTCGATGTCGACGCCGCCGAAGTGGGCAAGCGGCGAGGACCCGATGCACCGGTGGTCGGCAACCTTGCTCACTCCCTACAGACACTGACCGCACCCCTGAAGATTGCCGAGTGGCGGGCGCACTGCTCGTCGCTGCGAGCCGACAACGAGTGGTCCTACGATGCGCCTGGCGAAGGGGTCTATGCGCCTCGCTTTCTCAACGCCTTGAGCAAGGAAGCGAACCGACGCGGCGAGACCATTGTCACAAGTGACGTGGGCCAGCACCAGATGTGGGTGGCGCAGCACTGGGCGCACCAGCGTCCGGAGCGCCATCACTCGTCCGGTGGGCTGGGTTCGATGGGCTTCGGACTGCCCTCTGCGATTGGCGTGGCCATCGGCAATCCGAATGCACAGGTCATCTCCGTGAACGGCGACGGTGGGTTTCAGATGAACCTGCAGGAGCTCGCGACCGTCCTCAAGTACCGGCTGCCGATCAAGATTGTGATCATCGACAACGCGTCACTGGGCATGGTTCGCCAGTGGCAAGAGCTGTTTCTGAACGGTCGGTACTCAGAGACCGACATGTCCGACAACCCTGACTTCGTGCGGATTGCAGAGGCCTACGGGATCCCTGCGTTTCGCTGTGACACGGCGGCTGATGAGGCCGCTGCTATCGACCGTCTGCTGAGCGCAGATGGCCCCATTCTCGCGCACGTGTGCATCGACCCACGCGCGAATGTGTGGCCGTTCGTTCCGCCGGGCGGCGCCAATGACCAAATGCTGGAGGGAACATGACCGCTGATCTATCTATCGCCATCACTCGCACGGAAGGGGCTCTGGTACGTGTTCTTGGCCTCGCCGAGCGACGAGGCTTTCCGCCCATTGCCGTCGACGCCCGGCCTCATGGGGACCTATTCCTCATCTCATTGACCGTGTCCGCGACGCGTCCCATCGAACTGCTGGCCCGTCAACTCTCCCGACTTTTTGATGTGCAGGACGTGGCCATTGCGGCGCCAGCGCTGTGCGAGGTGGCCAAATGACCATGAATCCCCCCCAATACTTCTGGTTTGATGGGCAGCTCCTACGCTCCGACCGCACACCCGCCACCATTCTAGAGCACGGACTGCACTACGGAACGGGCGTGTTTGAGGGCATTCGCGCCTACAACACAGACGACGGACCCGCCATCTTCCGGCTCGGCGAGCACATGGACCGCTTTCAGCGCGGTGCCGACGCGCTGGGCATGACGATTGACCGAGACGCTCTGCAGCAGGCGTGTATCGACACACTGCAAGCGAACGGGCATCGCGCGGCGTATCTCAGGCCGATTGCCTGGTTCAGCGGTCCCGGACTGGCGCTGGATGTGGCGACTCTGACCGCCCACCAAGCGGTGGCCACCCTGCCGTGGACCAGCCATCTAGGCGACGATGCGACCGATCGCGGCATCAGCCTGCGCACGTCTTCGATGCGTCGCAACAGTCGGTGGTCGATTCCGCCGCTCAAGCTGACGGGAGCGTACGTCAACAGCATTCTGGCCAAGAAGGAAGCGGCGGAGCACGGGTTCGATGAAGCCCTGTTCATCGATGACGCCGGCATGGTCTGTGAGTGCACTGGCGAGAACGTATTCTGTGTCGTCGATGGCCAGCTCATTGCCGTGGAGCACCCCGACGCACTGCCTGGAATCACACGGCAGACCCTCCTTGATATCAGCGACGCCATCAGCCGTCCGTTGTCGGCGACCGAGCTCGCCAGCGCCGACGAGATCTTCGTAGTAGGCACGTCGGCCGAGGTGACGCCAATCACGCGCTTTGACGGGCGAACCCTGGAGACCGGGCTCATCACTCGTCAACTGGCCGCTGAGTACCAGGACATCGTTCACGGACGGGATGCGTCCAAGCGCGACTGGCTGACCTTCGCCGACGCCGAGTCGCTGCCCTTGAAGGATGAGTGGAGTGGCCGGCTCGCTGCCGCCGGTGGCTACTAGCCGCCGGGAACCCAGCGATGAGCTTGGCGAGCTCTTCGCCGAAGGGGATAGATGCGCGCCAGGTACGACTCGAATCGAACCCGCTGCATCATGCCGCCATCTTGGTGATTCAGCTTGTGGCAGTGAAGCACAAAATCACCGGTGAATACCGCTACTGAGCCGTCGACCTACAAGTCGATCCAATAGCCTGCATCGACGAGGACCTAATCGTAGAGGACTGGCGTCTGTTTTTGGCGGTGGACGCTAGCCAGCGACGTCGCAGTTCATGTTCGAGACAAGGCTCATCAGAAGCGGGCGGCGGTTTGCAAGGAGGCACGCCGGCTGGCGACCCGCCCAGCGGTGACGGTGGCGGTGGCGGCGGCAGCGATGGTCACATTGGCGGCTCGGGCATCGACAACCCAGGCGGCGGAGGTCCCAGCTACGTAGGAGGCTTGTCGAACACCGCAACTGTACAGGGTAGCGCTCCGAATCCTCGAGACGCCGCAGCAGACGGCTAATCTGCGCCAGCTACCCAATGATTATGACCGGCCATGCTGCTGTTCTGACAGACAACCACGGCCATACCTACCTGAACGTCACCGGGGCAGTCACCCACATTTCGCCGTGCCAATGAGCGCGTCGCACAGGTTCGGATGGGCTGACGCTGCTCCTGTCCTCCATGTCCGTCCTGTAGGTGTTCGCTCTGGTGAGCTCTGGAACGCTGGCAATGGGCTTGATGAGAAACGACAGAGCACGGGCCAACCTACTCGCTGTTGTCGCCGGCTTCCTCAGTCCAGCGCGGGCATCCAAATCTGGCCACATCCTTGATGCAATGCGTCAATCGCCAACATCTGCGATACCTTAGGCATGTTGGCCAGGGGTGCGGTCGACGAGGAGCAGCTATGCGTGGGTGGATAAAGTCATTGATGATGGTCGGGTGTGCGACCCTGGTCACAAGCGCCCTAGTTGGCTGCGAAACTGGAACACTGGTCGACGCTGACGCCGATACCGAGGTGCGAGCCGACGACAGCGAGGATGTCGACCTGGACACCGAACGCGACGCATCGGACGAAGAGGATCGGGAGGACGAAGAGGATTGGGAGGACGAAGAGGATTGGGAGGACGAAGAGGATCGGGAGGACGAAGAGGATCGGGAGGACGAAGAGGATCGGGAGGACGAAGAGGATTGGGAGGACTACGACGATGGGGAGGGCCTCGAAGATGTGGACGTCGACGAAGATTGGGAGGACGAAGACTCCGATCGCCCAGATGACCGCGACTGCTGGGAAGTCGACAACTGCATCGTCTGCATCACCCCGGACGGCGAGATGTGGGAGGAGTGCGACGAGCCCAACGACCCAGGTGCACAAGACGCATGCTACGACCGCTTTGAGCAGTGCCTTGACCGTGGAAACCGTCCCGCGCAGTGCGAACGTCGCTTGGACGAGTGCCTCGACAACATTGTTGACGACGAGCCGGATTGCTACACGGACGACCAAGGCTGTTGGACATGCATCAGCGAAAGCGAAGATTGGATCAGCGTTGAGTGCCCGCCCGACGACGAATGCGACCCACAGTTTGCTGAGTGTCTCGACAACGGCATTGCCCCCGAACGCTGCGAGTGGCAGTTCGCAGAGTGTACCGACCCGCCGCCGCCGGTCGACGAGTGCGACAGCCGCTTTGACCGGTGTATCAACAGCGGCAACGACCCGCAGAGGTGTGAGGACGTCTGGCTAGAGTGCATCGGCGAGCCGCCCCCACCGGTCAACCCGGAGCCCACGTGCGACACGCTGTTCGACGACTGCTTGGTCTTGGGCCTCGACCCGATGATCTGTGAGCGCCTGTTCGACGAGTGTGCGACGAACCCGTAGTCGTTTGCTGAACGCGAGACGCCGTCGTCCGGGAGACCGAGCGACGGTGTTTTTGCGTGCGGTGACCGCGCGCGGGCCACCGTGGTCGTAGGGTGCCCTGCAACAGCCCCTAGGCTGGCGTCTCGCTGGCTTGCAGACGGGCAAGTTCGCGTTTCCGAATAGATCTCAGTCACCTTTCTCCCCCGCTGGCAACTCACAGACACCGGGGCATCTGAACGCCCCATTGGAGGGTGTATGCTCGTCGAAACAGTGGTTGGAATGTCCATGTCCATGGTCCCCGTTTTTGTTGTCCTCGGAGTGCTCGCTGTTCAGATGTGGCGTGATCCAACCCAAAACACCCGGGGCGCCCGGTGGGGTGTGGCGATGGGCTTGTTGGGGACGCTGATCGGATTGACCTGTGGCATCGCCGGCATGCTGGCGACTGTGCAATGAGTGATCTCGTCCTACGCGCACAACAAGGGGACATGGTTGCGTTCGAGGCGCTGATCAACCGCTGGAGCGGTGCGGTCTGCGCGATTGGCTTGGGCATCTGCCGGGATGTTGCAGCCAGCGAAGAGGTTGCCCAAGAGGTGTTCATCGCTGTCTGGCAGGGGCTCACCGAGCTTCGCAACGCCGAGAGTTTTGGGCCGTGGGTCCGTCAGTTGGCTCGCAACAAGGCGCTGACACACGCCCGCACAGACCGCCGACGTTGGGCGCGAGTGGTGCCGGATGAAGACCGTGTCGCCGCGGCGCAGGTAAGTGGGGACGTGTTGTTGGCGGCGGAAGAACGGCGGGTCGTGCAGGAAGCCCTCGACGCGCTGCCGGCTGATACCCGAGATGTGATGGTGTTGTTCTACCGAGAAGGACAGAGCGTGCGGCAGGTCGCTCACCTATTGGAGCTGTCCGAGAATGCTGTGAAGAAGCGGCTCTCTCGCGCCAGAGCCCACGTACGCAGCGATGTGCTGGAACGATTTGAAGCCGTGGTCCAGCGCTCCGCACCGACCGCAGCACTCGCCGCCGCGGTACTTTTGGCGGTCAGCCCGGCGCCGGCCATTGCGGCTGTAAGTGTTGGTGTGAAGTCGGGTTCTGCACTCGGAATCGCCGGGGGTGTGCTGTGGGGCACTGGCGTCATCGTCGGAGTGATGCTCGGCTACCGCTACCTGGAGCGCGTTGTACCTGTGGACCGCATTCCCATCGTGCGCCATGCCCGCAATCTGTCGGCGGGCGGGCTGTCTATTGCGGTGGTGACAGTGCCGTTCGGGGGTGTACCGACGGGCGTTGGCCTGGTCATTGCCATCGCGGTGCTCGGCTACGTTCAGTTTTTCGTGCTGCCCAAAGCCGTGATGCCCGACCCGACCGGAGGCGTTCCCGACGCGGAGTTACAGCGGGCACGAATGGGCGTGGTGTTTGGTGCGATTGGCTGGTTTATAGGTGGCGTCTGCGGTCTCCTCGGCCTGTACATTGGGGCCTCGATGTAGGGCTCTTCTCTCGCCGGGCGATTCCGCTGGAGCGGCCACCGGGTTGGCCTTCCCGCCTAGCCCCGGAACCCCGATGAATCGCTTTGCCCTCATCACTCTCATCCTCGCGACCCTCCCGCCATGCGGGTCGGTGCCACATCAGTCGTCCATGCAATCGTTCCACTCTGAGTCCTGAGTGTCGGGTTCGAGCAGCAACGAGATGCTTGAGCCCCAGAAGCGGCTCGATACAGTGCTGGTGAACTGCACGGTGTTGATGAGCACGCCATCCACATGCGAGACGCTGTTCGAGATGTGTCTGTTCGACGAGATTGCGACGGATCCGTGGTCGTTCGCTGAAGCCTGCGGGCGCCTCACAACAAGGCTAGGCTGGTTGCCGGGGGCCCGATGCTATTGACCAACATGAAGGTAGGAAACAGACCCATGCGCCGCGCAACACCCATGCTCGCCGTCATCTTGTTCGGCTGTCCAAGCCCCAGCGACACCAGCGACACCGCTCCGTCCCACTTCAACCCGGACTCTAGCGAGTGCGAGTGCCCTCTTGGGGAACGCACAGGCACCTGGCCCACGTCCGCAGACGACCCGTTCTGGGGCAACTTCCCTTGTGGAAATGCGGTTGTGTGCCCCGATGACAGCATTGCTGCTTTCGGCTTGGAACATGACTACATCGAGTACGCCGACTACACCTTCTTCGACGCCTCGGGCGCCATACTGTCGTACCGAGCGACCACCGACGGTATTGAGTCCGAAGACCCCGAGGACTGCCTTCGAGCCGGCATTACCACCTGGTACGGAACTCCTGTGCCCGACTGCGTATCTTGGAGTGGAGGAGACGCTTTCAGCTGGCCAACCTGCATCTCGGAGTGGCCCGAGTCGGAGCCGAGCGGAGACATCCAGCAGGGCTACCTCACCAGCCTACGAACCTGGGACGCGACGGAAGCCGACCGCCAGACCCACTGCTGGGCCGAGACGAGCTGCACGGATGACGCCGGTACACCGCTGCGCGCACTCATCCACATCTGGGTACAGCGGGCTGCCGACTGGGACGAGGTCCACGGCGGCGCCGTTGACGTGTTCGACACGGCTACTGGGGCAATTGTTGGCACCCGTGAGTTCCGACCGCGACTCCCCATCAGCGAACCCCGCGCATACGGCACGGTCCCGCTCGCTTGCCTGACCGCGCCCCCTACGCCCACACCCGGCTGCTTGGCCAACGCTGAGAGCCCGTAGTGATCGGGCTGCGGCCCGTCGTCTGTGGCTTGCCGGCGAACGCGGAGTGACCGGCGTAGGGATTCCCGGGCTACAACAGGCCCAGGAGTTCCGATGAACGACGTCTCTTGCCTCTCTGAGCCTCTCACGCTGCCCTGTGGCGCCGTGGTGAAGAACCGCATCTTGAAGTCCGCCATGTCGGAGGTCTTGGGCACGCCTTCCCATGCACCTCAACCGGGGATGTCCAGCGTGTACCGCTCTTGGGCCCAAGGCGGCCTCGGCGCATCGGTCACGGGCAACGTGATGGTCGACCGCAGCGCGCTGGGCGAGCCGGGAAATGTGGTCATCGAAGACGAGCGAGACCTCACGGCTCTGCAAGACTGGGCAACGGCGGGCACCGAAGAGGGCTGCCATCTGTGGATGCAGCTGAACCACCCAGGAAAACAAGCGCCGAAGTTCCTCAACACCGAGACGGTCTCTCCATCAGCCATCGGGTTTGGCAAGGCCTTGGCTCCGGCCTTCGGCGTTCCCCGTGAGCTGATAGAGACCGAGATTGAGGCGCTGATCCTCCGTTATGGGACGGCCGCTGCGGTGGCGAAGAAGGCGGGATTCAGCGGCATACAGATCCACGGAGCGCACGGCTACCTGGTCAGTCAGTTTCTCTCGCCGCGTCACAACCAGCGTCAAGACGGCTGGGGCGGCTCCCTCGAGAACCGCGCGCGCTTCGTTCGGGAGGTGTACCGGTCCATTCGAGATGCTGTGGGGCCAGCCATGCCGGTCAGCATCAAGATGAACTCGGCGGACTTTCAGAAGGGTGGCTTCGACGAAGACGACTCCATGACGGTGATGACCTGGCTTGAAGAAGCGGGAATCGACCTTATCGAGGTCTCTGGAGGAACCTACGAAGCGCCTGCGATGGCAGGCATGGTGAAGCGCAGCACGTCTGAGCGCGAGGGTTACTTTCTCGACTTCGTCGGCAAAGCCAAAGAACGGCTGTCGGTTCCTCTGTGCATCACCGGTGGATTTCGCACCCCCGCGGGCATGGTGCAAGCCCGCAAGGAAGGAGCCGATATGGTGGGACTGGCCCGCACTCTGTGCATCCAGCCTGGCTTTCCCAACCAGGTGCTCGCCGGTGAAGACGTTGTGAGCGCGGTGCAGCGACTGTCGACGGGCGTCAAAACGGTAGACCGAATCGCCACGTTGGAAGTGACCTGGTATGAAAACCAGCTCGCACGAATGGCCGCCGGAAAAGCGCCGAACCCGCACATGGGAGCCTGGCGCAGCTTCGCCACCACCGCGGCTCGAATGGGTTTGCAGTCGTTCCGCATGCGGCGTGCGAAGTAGTCTTACCGCCGAGTTCCGGGCCCAAAACGCCACGTACTACAGAGTGACCGTCGTCGGCCCTCAATAGGCGATGAGCCGACGAACCGGCGCTGGCGCGGCTGAATCATTTGCGTCATGCCGCTCGTAGCGAGGGTCCGACAGCACCCCGAGCAGGCACGTCCGCTCGGAGACCGACAGCTCGCGGATGGAGCCGGTCGGACTGAGCTCGTGGTCACAGACGCGACCTGCACCGGCGCTTACGGGCGTGCTCCAGTGCAGACGCCCTGGAGCTTCAGCACCCACAAAGCCGCCGGCAAGACGTATACTTCGTGCTGACACCTGGAACTGGAAAGCGTCGAGCCACAGCGGGGTCGTGGCCTCGGCGGGCGTGAACTCCGGGCGGTCTCGTCGGGACGTGCGCTCGGTCACCGGTACCTCTTGCGGTCGCAGCGCACGGGGGACATGGACGGCAGCCAGTGACGGGTAGAGGCTCGGTTGGCGCTAACCGAATACTGCCGGCGTACACGACTGGGGGAAGGTCGGTCGCTCGTCCAGAGGCGCTGCCACCAACGCCTTGGATGATGGCTTGGATTGCAGCTTGCAGGATAGTCGCGTTGCGGTCGTACCGCGCTCCAAGCTCACCGTCGGAGACTGGCTGTCCAAGGTCGTTCAGCGGTACCAGTGTCGCGGTGGCATGGCCGGTGCGGATGTCGGCGTCCTCGAGCTCAAGACGCTCGATAAACTGGGTGAGGAACCGCAAGGTCTCGCGCGGCGAGGTGTCCAGGTCGGTGCCCACCTGGTGGACACAACCAGTGCTATTGCCCGACGCGGGCGGAACGAGAAGCGTCATCTGTCGCGCGATGGAACCGTGACCAGACAGCTCGTCTAAGCGTCGCTCGAACGACCGCTCGAACGACCGCGGGTCCGCGCGCAGTGCCGACGCCCACAGCAGGTCTTCGAGGATGCCATCGTAGTCGCGGGTGGTGACGATGACCTGCAGGGTGTGAAGCAGCTCGTCGGTGTTCTCGAACCGCACCGACAAGAACGACAGCCAGCGCAGGGCTAAGGCGCGCACCTCGTCGGCGTTCCGCGAGTCGGACGCGTGGTGCAGAGCCCAAGTCGAACAGACGGGCTTCAACAGCCGCGGTGCCGCGGACGTCTGGGGACAGCGTGTCCCGGGTGAGGTCGAGCAAGTAGGTCAGCGCCTGCAACCTCCCCTGGGGAGCCAACACGTCAGCGAATCGACCCGCTGAAGCACTGCAGACGCACTCCCGCATCGTCCGGCCGCCAGCTCCAGCGTGCGCAGCTCCTCCGTGCGCAGCTCCTCCGTGCGCAGCTCCTCCGTGCCGAGAACACTGTGGATGCAGAGGCCGCGCGATCGGCGGGCAAGCTCGAATGTCTCCCACGGGTTCGTGC
>JBLHSN010000131.1:0-14877 GCA_047626195.1 Myxococcota bacterium | reverse complement strand
GATGGCATCGCCGGTACCGTGCAAGTTGACGCCGAGGTTGCCGACGGCAGCCGCGTCAGCCGTACCTGTGACTGGAACTTCGACAGCGCAGTGTTCCGCGGTCCTCGTGACGGACGCCTGGAGCTAGTCGGAACCCGCGCCGGGTTCACCCTAGAAGGCAACGAGATCGGAGCCGGTGGGCCGGTCACACCGAATGAAGCCTGTCAGCTGCAAGGTTCGAGTTTCCTGCCGACCGTGCTGTTCCATGCCGACGAAGCTGGTGGTGAACCAGACCAGACCCGCTTCCGCGGTGATGGCGTGCTACGTGTAGACAACTTTACGGGTCCGGAACGTTACGGTCTGTCCGCTAACAACCCGGCCTTCAACACGTACGGTGCCTTCGAGCAGGTTGCGGAAGGGCGCCAGGGAAGCGCCGAGACATGCCTCAAGTACTACACCCACTACACAAGCACCTACGGCTGGAATGCCAATGGTCTGTACGGCAATGCGCTGCAGGTGTACGGAGCGCCCTAGGCTCCACGACAGGGGGCAGCTTTGCTGCTCGCTAGTCTTCTAATGGTCGTCGGCACTGCAAGTGCCGACGACCTTGTTGTTTCAGTGCCCTCTTCTGCGGACCGCGTCATTTTGCAATGCGGTGATCAGCGGTATGAGCGGCCCGTTCCACGGTCCGCCTCCCCCACTGTGGACATGACGTTTCCCATTCGGCCCGGGCGCGAGTGCGGAGTGGCGTTCGTCAGAAACGCCGGAAGCCTGACCCAGTTCGGCCGGTGGGCATGTACCGAGACCGGCTGCGCAGAGCTTGAGCAAGACATCGGTGAGGTCGTTGCCCTACCCCCAGGCCAAGTGAAGCTCGTGCTGTCCGAAGAACTCACCAACCCCACTGTTGAGCTGTCCTGCCCCAGTGGCTACCGACAGCGTGCGGCCGTCAACAACCACATTGTGCTGTTCACCGACGTCTCACCCGACGACTGCACACTGAACTTCAAGGGAGGCCAGCCATACCGCTACCGTCCGGTTGGCTGGGGTACTTGGGCCTGTTCTGTGGTCAGCGCCACGCTCGTCTGCGAGCAGCGAGGCTAGGCCTTGCCAGTGGTGGGCACATCGAAGGCGCGCCATGGCGGGTCATCGGCGAAACGCTCGACGAGCGAGTCGATGAACGCCCGTACCTTGGCCGACAGATGACGACGGTGTGGGTACAGCGCGTGCACCACTCGTTTTGGCTCGGTCCAATCGGGTAGAAGGTGAATCAGCCGGCCCGCTTGCAGGTGCTCTTGCACCAAGAAGTCTGGTGCCCAAGCCACACCAATACCGGCGACCGCAGAGGCAATCAGGGCATCCCCGTCGTTTGCCTGAAAGCGCGACACGGGCTGTGCATGGACCTCTTGTCCGTCCGGCCCCTGGACAATCAGCGGGCGCTTGAGAAACAACGCGTGCCCTACACCTGGCATGGCCAAGACATCATCGAGCGTCTTCGGGGAACCAAACCGTGCGATGAGTGACGGCGCCGCCACAAAGCCGCTCCGGCAGGTACCCAAGCGACGAGCCACCAACGAAGAATCTTCGAGACGTGACACACGAATAGCGACGTCAATCCCGTCGTCGACGACGTCTACAAACCGGTCATCGAGCACCAAGTTCACTTCAACGTCTGGGTAGGCGTTCAAGAACTCATGAATAGGCCCCATCAAGTACCGAGCGGCAAACTGCGGTGGCGCTGCAATCGTCAATCGTCCGGACGGCATGGGCAACCGAGAGGTAAGTACGCGGTCCGCTTCATCGGCGTCTGCAACGACTTGCACACACCGCTCGTAATACGCGAGCCCAAGCTCCGTGGGACGGACCGCACGAGTCGTTCGCTGCAAGAGTCTTACACCAAGCCGTTCTTCGAGCTCCGTAATGTGGCGACTGACCGTAGACTTCGCCAACCCCAGCTCACGGGCCGCCGCGGAGAACCCTCCAGCGTCTACCACAGCGGTGAAGACGGTCATCTGGGTGAAGCGTCCCATTAATCATTCCGTTTAGCGTACGCCGCTGCCGCCTGCTCAAACGCAGTCGTTGCCGCCACCAAGGCGTCAGCAGCAACATGGGGGTAGCCATCAGTCAGCGATGACCAGGCTCTGGCCAGGTTGCGCTCCCCCGCAGAGAACGGGCCGAAGTACTCGGCGAACACGGCCACGCCATCGCGGGCTTGGTAGCGTCCACGGTCATCGACAACAGGTGCAAGCACTGTGGCCTCCAGGGTCTCAATGATTGCGCGTGCTTCAGCACAGTCGTCCCCATCCTCGGTCGCCGCGACAAGGGGCTTCATCTGCGCGGTCGCCGCCAGCAAGGTCACGACGGCATCGTCGAAGTTCGGAGTGTCCGACGAGCCGTGGGTCGGCGCTGTGGCCCGCGCATAGGCGTCTTGTCGGCCAAGAACAGCGCCCACAACGACCAAGACTAAGCCGAGCAGCCAGCCCACTCCACCCTTACCAAACCACTCCATGAAGCGAAGTCCTGGAGCCAGCATGGTCATGGCATCAATGGCCGCTTCGGCTTCGGCGTTGAGTGCTTGAACCTCGGATATCGCAGCAGAAATCTCCGCCGACTTCTCCGCAGCCAGCTGTGCATCGGTCCGGTCACTCTCGGCCAAGTCCGTATCCCATCCACGAATCACCCCTACCCGGCAACCCAGCTGAGTCTGCTCAATCGCGGCTAGGTCAGAGGCGGACTGTTCGGGTTCACCCATGGCCTCAGTGGCGGTCTCGTCGCACGCAGTCAGGGCGGCTACAAAACTACCCGTGACCGCCTGTTGTGCCTTGAGCTCCGCCCGATGTCCTTCTGCGCCACCGAGTAGAGACCCTGACGTCGCAGAAACACAAACGCCCGCTACCAACAAAGCCAATGCGATGACACCTTTCATGACCCACCTCCAAGCTTGTAGAGAGTCCAGATTATCTGCGTCAGCGCCTCACCAATGATGAGTCCAGCCGCTAGCGGAACCAGTTTACGGCCAATGAATGCCTTTCCAAAGCCGCGCTGAAGGCCCATGGAGGTGACGCAGCCAATGCCGTAGCCCAAGGTGATGCTGAATGGCAGGTACATGGCCAACCCCAGCAAGACACCCAGGCCGCCAATCGGGAAGACCGAAACTGCAGCTCCGATAGCCGCTCCTGCCGCATACTTGTCGACCGGTGCATCACCGGTCGACAACGCTTCAATCGTCGATGCCAAGGCTTCCGCCTGTGGTGCCGGTAAGCAGCCAGGCAAGCCTTCAATACAGGCCAGCGACGCACTGCCGAAGCCCGGTGTTCCCGGTGCGCCTGAGTTCCACAACATGTAGACCACACCCACCGCAACCAATGGACCAATCCAGCACATCATCAACTGTGCCAGCTGCTGCTTTCGTGGAATGGAGCCGACGAGGTGACCCGACTTCAGGTCGCTCATCATGTCGGCACACTGATTGATAGCCACACACACAGCCACACCAATAACGATAGCAGCGGTGATATTGCCGCCACTCAGGAAGTACATCAGGGTCACGGCGATAAGCGACAGGCCCGATAGCGGTGAGATATCGGTAGCGCCGGTCGCTTGCGCGACGATGACCCCTGCGAGTGCAAGCCACAGAGCACCGACAACCGCGATGCCAAACGCCCGAAGCATGCCGAGCTCTGGCGCGGCAAAGTAGCTAGCCAGGACCAAGAGAATGAAGCCAATGATGGCGCCACCGTACAGCGCCCAGGGCGGCAGTTCTTCCGGAGCAGCGCCGGACTCTTTGGCCGCCGCAGCCGCAGCAGCCAGACTCTTGAGAGCACCGCGAATCGCCGGCAACGCCGCGATGACTCCCGCTAGGGCGCCACCGATTAACAGTCCAATACCCAAGGGGCGCAGCATCATTCCGTGTACAGCACCGGACTGCCAAGCCGTCGCTAGTTCAGCCGGGAGCGCATCGGGTACCGGCAACCAACCGGCGAGAACTGCGACTGGCGCAATTACCCACCACGCCAGCATTCCACCGAGAGCAAACGGCAGTCCACCACGACCCGACAACAAGCCTGCACCGAAGTTGGCGGCGCTGATGTAGATCGCGAACGGGATGAAGGTGGGCAGACCCGCCAAGTGCCCAAAATCGACTTCTTCGGCAACCAAGCCCATGTTCACCGCAACCGTCAACGCGGTGGCGACCACTGCGCCAGACACCAGCCACTTCGCTTGGGCCATGCCTTCGCCGGGTGAGCGTAGCAAGGTTGCAACCGCCACTCCAGACGGAAAGCGCAGGCGTTCAAACTCGACCATCTGCTTGCGTAGAGGAATAATGAGGACGATTCCCATCACGCTACCAGCAACAGCTGCGAACAGGATGGGACCGATCGGAAACGGAGCCAGATCTGGCTGCCCAACCGACAATAAGAACAGGGCTGGCAACGTAAACACCACGCCAGCACTGGCCGTATTGATGCCCGACGCCACCGTCTGATTGATGTTGTTCTCAACAATGCTTCGGCGACGCAACCCGCCACGAAGGACGGCAAAGCCAAGAATTGCGGCGACCGTTGAGCCAGCAAGACCAAAGCCAAGCTTCAGGGCAATATAGGTAAACGCCGCCGTCATGATGACGCCGATGACAGTACCTAGCGCCATCGCGGGGATAGACAGTTCAGGATACGGACGGGCTGTAGCCACAGATCCTCCAACGGCGGCAACCCATCACGGACAGGGTGAGGGGTAGGCCGGGGCGGCGTTGTACCGCACGACCTGCTTGTCTCCAAGGTCGCATCTGTCCGGGTTGTGTGTGAGGCTGGTGACTATGCTTATATCAATGACCATCATCACTGGACTGAGCGTCGCTGTAGTCCTGTGGGCCGACGCGACCGGGCGCAGATCGGTGCGCGGAGTCGCCAAGACTGCCGCTTCCACAGCCTTCATCGCGGTAGGCGTAAGCGCCGGTATGCTCAACAGCGGCTGGCTCGGCGGACTGCTGGTCGCTGCGCTTCTCTTATCGGCCGTTGGAGACATCGCGCTCATCGGAAAGAGCAAAGCGGCTGTTGCTGGAGGTCTCGGCGCATTCCTACTCGCGCATGTGGCCTACGGTGCCGCGTTTTGGGTCCGCGGGGTGAGCCTATTCGGGGTCATCCTTGCCTTGGTCGTTCTACTTCCGGCAACACTGAGCATCTGGCGATGGTTGATGCCGCACACCGGACGACTCAGGACCGCTGTAGCCGCCTACATCTTAGTCATCACAGGAATGGTCACGTTGGCCATGGCCTCGGCCGGGTACGTACAAGGCAACGCGTCCAGGCTCCTCTTTGCGGCGACCGTGGTCTTCTTCGTCTCGGACATCTGTGTGGCACGCGAACGATTTGTGTCCCCGTCCCTATGGAATCGGCGCATCGGGCTACCGCTTTATTACGCCGCACAGCTCGCTCTTGCCCACTGGATGCTCATCCCATGAAGCTCTTTGCCCTGTCCGACCTACACGTTGGCCACACTGCCAACCGCACCGCCCTGGAGACCCTCCAACCCAGACCCAACGACTGGATTGCAGTTGTGGGCGATGTTGGCGAGACAGAAGAGCACTTGGTCTACACCTGGGGTGTACTGAATGAGCGCTTCGCCAAGGTGTTCTGGACCCCGGGTAACCACGAGCTGTGGAGCCTTCACAGCGACCCCAACGGACTGCGTGGCGTTGCCAAATACGAACGGCTGGTGGAGGTGTGTCGGGAGCACGGTGTCATTACCCCCGAAGACCCCTGGGTCACTTGGCCAGCAGACCCGACCCTGCATCTGGCACCCATGCTCCTGCTCTACGACTACACCTTCGCACCCGATGACGTCGGACCCGAAGGCGCCGTCGCTTGGGCGCGTGAAGAACGCCTACGCTGCCGCGACGAAGACCTGCTGCATGCCGACCCCTACCCGTCTATTATCGAGTGGTGTCATGCTCGGGTAGATGCCGCTGAGAAGGCGCTACTGGCGCTGCCTAAGGGTCATCGCGCCCTAGTCATGAATCACTTTCCACTCCGTCGAGATCTCACCAGGTTGCCTCGAATCCCTCGATTTAACGTTTGGTGTGGGACCCGTCGTACCGAAGACTGGCACACACGCTTTCCCATAGACACGGTGCTGAGCGGTCACTTACACATGCGGGCCACCGACTGGCGAGACGGCGTGCGATTCGAAGAAGTGTCCCTCGGCAATCCGAAACACTACGACCAAACCCTGGGTGCCGAAGGCTACCTGCGCACCATCCTTCCAGCGCCTGCCATGCCTGTATCTGGCGAAGGCGGCCCGTTGTGGCACCGTTAGCGCCCGCAAACGGATAGGCACGCGCGCCTGGAGGGTAATGTGTCCATCGAAGACCGTGTGATGACAGATATGAAGGCCGCAATGCGCGCCAAGAGTGTGGATGAGCTGCGTGCCCTACGCAACATCCGTGCTGCGTTCATTTCCAAGAAGAAAGAAGATGGCGCCGAGACTCTGTCAGACGACGATGCTATCGCCATCCTACGCAAGCTGTCGAAGCAGTTGAATGAGAGCATCGAGGCGTTTGACGCCGGTGGACGCGACGACCTCGCAACCGCTGAGCGTGCCGAGTTCGTCGTCGTCGATGCCTTCCTGCCCAAGCTCGCTGATGAAGCCACCACGGCACAGTGGGTAGACGACGCCATCGCGAAGACCGGTGCCAAAACAGCGTCGGACATGGGCAAGGTCATGGGCGCGTTGATGAAGGCGCACAAAGGCGACATGGACGGCGGCTTGGCGAACAAGCTGGTTCGGGCAAAGCTCTCGTAAGCCAAGGTGGGTCGCTTAAGCGACCCGCTACAGAATGGTCTTACCGAGTGCTGTGAGAATGAGCCAGACCGCGAGGTCCCCGGTCTTGTTTTCAATGTCCAAGGTCGGGTTCAGCTCCACGACTTCCATGCCCAGCAAGCGACGGGTACGGTTCACGAGCTCGCAAATCAGCAGCGATTCTCGCAGGGACAGGCCGCCAGGAACCGGCGTCCCCACGCCAGGTGCGTCTTTTGGGTCCACGCCGTCAAGGTCGAAGGACAGGTGGATGCCGGCGGTATGACGAGAGACGTGGTCAATCGCTTCGCGCGTGCAGGCCGCGATGCCACGTTCGTCGACTTCGCTCATGGTGTAGACGCGCACGCCGAGCTTGCGAACCAGCTCGGCCTCTCCCGCATCGACGTCACGCGCGCCAATCACTGCGACATCCTCGGGTCGGACGGCAGGGCCGCCGGGCACCAGGTTGATAAGCGATGCCGGTCCAATTCCAAGAGCAACCGCCAGTGGCATGCCATGAACATTGCCGGACGGTGAAGAGTCTGGGGTGTTCATATCGGTGTGAGCATCTACCCAAATGACGCCTAGGCGCTCTTTACGCTTGCGGAGATGCCTGGCCAGGCCGGCAATCGTACCGATGGCTTGGCTGTGGTCTCCACCCAGAATGAGTGGGAATTCCTTCGCTTCGCAGACACTCTCAACTCGGTCGGCAAGCTGGGTGACAACACTCTCGATCTCTTCGAGAAAACGTGCATTATCGTTACCATGACCAATCGTCTCGAACGACTGAACATCCACGGTGGCTACGTTCTTGACGGGGTGGCCGATGGCATGCAATCGCGGCACTAGCCCCGCAACATGCATGGCCGAAGCCCCCATATCTGTGCCCCGGCGACCAGCACCCAAGTCGAGATGTACATTGGTAATTGAGACGTCCACGCTGCCCCCCTTCTAAGGTGTGATGCCGTAACCTCTGCAGCTGTTGGCGGGATGGGCCTCACACGACACGGACGAGACAGAGACGTTTTCGGTCAGTCAGGTAGAGTAGTTGTCTATGCTCGGATCCCCTATGTACAACACCACACCGCGCCTGATTTCTGTCTTGGCAAGGCCAGACAACGGTCTGCAGCGCATTATTGTTCCGGGCCACCTCGCTGTGCACCTGATCGACACCTCGACCGAAGAGCGTCTGACCGAAGCTCAGCTGACAGACCTCGCGGTCTCGCCACTGTCGGCTTTTGTTGGCGGACGTCGGGAACGCCAGCGATCCGCCCATGGCATCCGCTCGACCACCCATCCACAGGTGCCAGCGATCCGTATGATTACGGATATTTCCGGCGACGCTGCCAGTCACCTACTCTGCCTGCGCGACCTGATTCAACCGTTTCCAGCCGGTGGCGCACTCGTGGTGGTGCCATCGCGTTCTCAATTGATGGCTCTGCCGTTGACCGACATCTCCAGCGTAGGTTGGCTCGACGTTCTCACGCAGGCCGGACGTCAAAGTTACCAACGCGCACGCCACCCGATCAGTCCGGATGTGTATTGGGTGGACGGATCCCAGTACGAACGGTTCGAGCAGACCAACGCCGATGGCGAGCTCATCCTTCACCCACCTCTCGCCTTCCGCGCCGTGGTGCAGCGACTGGCACAACGCGCCCTGCGCAGGGTCGACGCGGTAGCCTAGCTGCGGATATACGACCGGCATGATGCGCGTAGTCCCAGAATTGATTGCCGGCCTTAGTGCCTTGTTTCCACCCTGGATCCTGGCCATACTGGCCGCGATTGCCGCCCCGTTTGTCGTGATGGCGTGGACACGCTGGGTGCGAGCCAAGCAAATTCGCGGAGCTCTGCGAACCGCATTTTTGGCGACCGACCCAGCTCGTAGACACGCCGCTGTAGAAAAGGCTTTCCGCTTGGCAGGTCAGCGCGAGCAGGCGGTCAGCGCTCTGGCAGACACCGCGCACACCACGGGCTTGGTGGACGTCACCACCCGAGCGCTGGTCCTCATGGACGAACATGGATGGGGACGCGCAGAGGCCAGACGCATCCGCGAAGCCACCTCCAAGCCCAAGAAGAAGGGCGGACACCCGGTGGAGGAAGTCGTGGTTATCGAGCGAATGATCGAGCAAGAAATGCTCGCAGCTGCCCGAATTCGCCTGGATGAAGCGCTCGCTCGATTCCCGACGGACCCCGACCTCATCGGGCTTCAAGAGGCATTGGCCCGCCAAGACTCGACAGAACCCAGACCGGCGTAGTCCTGACCACGGGATAGTGGCCCCCGCTCGCGAATCAGACCGCCGCGAATGACTGCCCGGAGTCCCACCCATGTCCACGCCGACCGCCTCCCCAGAGGGAGCCCCAACAACCGCGACCTTTGCTGGCCACCCGCCATCCCTGTTCGTGCTGTTCTTCGCCGAGATGTGGGAGCGCTTTAGTTACTACGGCATGCGCGCCCTGCTCGTCTTCTATATGATGAAGGGCTTCCTCGGCTACGGCGACAAAGAGGCCTACGCGGTCTACGGCGCCTACGTTGCACTCGTCTACATGACTCCGTTCTTCGGTGGCTTGTTGGCCGACCGACTGCTTGGATACCGCAAGGCGGTCATTCTAGGCGGGCTGTTGATGGCCGCTGGCCACTTAATCATGGGTGTGAATCCCGAGCTAATCGGCTTCCTTGGTGAGGAGGCCGCCGTCTCGGCGTCGACGGGTGCCTTCTTCATGGCTCTCGCGCTGCTCATCGTCGGCAACGGTTTCTTCAAGCCGAACATCAGCTCCATCGTCGGTTCTCAGTATTCGGAGAAAGACCCTCGTTTGGACTCGGGCTTCACCATCTTCTACATCGGCATCAACCTGGGTGCCGCCATGGCTCCGCTGCTCTGTGGATACGTGGGTGAAACCTACGGCTGGCATCTTGGCTTTGGCCTCGCCACCATCGGAATGATGGTCGGCTTGGCGGCGTTTTGGATTCCAACCAAGCCTGCCAAGTTCCTCATTCTTGGCGGAGCCTTGCTCGCGTCTGTGAACATGGTTCTCCTTCAGCTAGGATTCTGGGACTACGTCGCCAACTCCTTCGCTGACCCCTCGGTCGCTGACCCTACCCTCGCTCTGCTGCAGGTAAAGAACACCTTTCTGCTCGTGGTCAACAGCGCTGTAGCCTTGGCGCTCGCCGCCGCCGGCACCATCACCTTCATGGCCATGTCACGCGAAGGTCTGCCCCCCGAAGCCGGTGCACCACCAGATGTCGCTCTGCTGAAGAAGCCCATCGTTGGACCGCTCAGCCCAGAATGGCTGACCTACATCGGCTCGTTCGTTATCGTCCCCGCTGTGGCCCTGCTTCTCTGGAGCAATGCCCAGTACCAGTTCATCTCGGACGAGACCCTTGCCCCCATGATCGATGCCGGCGGCCTCTCCAGGCTGGCTGGCACATTGCTCGGCGAATTCAGTCGTCCCACCGGGCTTCTACTCGGTCTGTCCGGCCTCGCCTTCGTCTACATCTTCGCCGAGGCTGTCCGCTCTCATCGCATCATTCGCAACCGCTTGTTGGTCGTCTTGGTGCTCTTCGGATTCTCGGCCCTGTTTTGGTCTTTCTTTGAGCAAGCCGGTAGCTCCATGACCAACTTCGCCGACCGCAACGTCGACCGTGTGTTTGAGGGCCAGACCGTCACTGCCGAGGAGTTGGGACAGATGCCGCTGACGCTCACCCAGGAGCAGCTCGGCTACAACCAGAACGGCAAAGTGTTCACCTTGGACCAGCTAGACGACGCACGCTCGCAGGACGCGCTGAACGTCACCTGGACCCTGACCGAAGAACATATCGGCATGGGCATCGTCAGCGACAGTGCTGGGGGTTCGGTGGTCCCGGCCTCGACCTTCCAGTCGGCCAACCCCATCTACATTCTGCTGTTCGGAATGCTGTTTAGCGCCATGTGGGGTGGATTGGGTCGCAAGGGCATTGAGCCTTCTGCCCCAATGAAGTTCGTCCTCGGGCTCCTGCAGCTCGGCCTGGGCTTCATCGTTCTGTGGTACGGCGCAAGCATCGCCGACGGACGCGGAATGACGGGTATGAGCTGGCTGTTGCTCGGCTACCTCCTGCACACTACCGGCGAGCTGTGTCTCTCCCCCATCGGTCTGTCCATGGTGGTCAAGCTCTCTCCCAAGCACCTGGTGGCCACGGTCATGGGCGGCTGGTTCCTAGCTACGGCATTCAGTGGCTACGTCGCAGCGATCATCGCCACGTTCACAAGTGTTGGCGGCCACGGTGGCGGAGACGGCTCAGTGCCACCGCCCATCGAGACCATTGGCGTATACGGCAGTGTGTTCTTGAGCATTGGCTTAGCGGCTCTTGCAAGCGCCGTGCTGCTTCTCATCCTCGTGCCATTCCTCAAGATGGGCATGCACGAGGGCGTGGTCGTCGACGAGACCGAGAATGGCTGACATGCCAGCCGCAAGTCGGCTGGATGACTTGGTGTTGGAGCTCGACCTCATCGTCTACGCGCTGGAACGGCCAGCACCCGCGAACGACGACGATGCCAAGCGCGAACGCGACAGAAACCGACGTGAGCTGGAGCGAGTTCGAGATGCGCTGCGCGATGTCGTTCGCGCCCTGTAGACCCTGTCGTCCACACCCCCCAAACGCCCCCAGCCGGAGTTTATCCGACTCGGGGCGTTTCGCGTTGTGGACGTTGCCGAGACCGGGTCGACTTTGGGCCATCGACAACGCACCCGTGTCTTGTTGAATTGTCGCGGCTTGCGTTGCCAGATTGCCGACACCGAGGCCCAACACACCGCGCCTAAAAGCTGCACGAACCCAAAGAACTTTATTGTGGACAAAAGACGATCGAAATGTAGGCCAGCCGCCGATCAATGCTGGATCAGCACAGCTTCTGTGGACAGCCTGGGTACAAGTTCGTTGACCCCGCACTGAACATGTGTTCACATGCTGAATGCATGCGACTTATCGAGCTGGGGACGTTGGGGATGAGCAGCTTAGAGTTGTCCACAACCAAAAACACTACATCTAGGCCTTGTGTTTACCCCCTCCCCCTAGATATTGTGTTTGCGTTGGGCGCTACTCCCAACTCCCCCTGGTCGCTTCGCTCACTCCCCGGCTCACCGCCACGAGCAAGTCACAAGCACCCCCCTCCGCCATCCCCCCGTTCAGAAATTTTGCTCCAAGAGGTCCTGAATGCGCGTTGAACGTCGCTTCACTGCTGGTCTATCGTCTCCCTATGATGGACTCAATTTTGTCCCCCGCCGCTCGGAGATTCGCAATCCCGACGGTTCCCTCGTCTTCGAGGCCACCAACGTCCAGGTCCCGGAAGGCTGGAGTCAGGTAGCAACAGACATTCTCGCGCAAAAGTACTTCCGCAAGGCTGGCATTCCTGCCGCCACCAAGCCGGTCAAGGAAAAGGCAGTCCCAACGTGGCTGCAACGTCGTATCGCCGATGACAAAGCCATTGAAGCCATGACAGCAGACCGTCGCTTTGGGGGAGAGCGCGACTCACGTCAGGTCTTTGATCGCCTGTGCGGCTGCTGGACCTACTGGGGATGGAAGGAAGGCCTGTTCGCCACCGAAGACGACGCCAAAGCCTTCTTCGACGAGCTCCGCTACATGATGTCTCGTCAGATGTGCGCCCCGAACAGTCCACAGTGGTTCAACACTGGACTGCATTGGGCCTACGGCATCGACGGTCCCGCCCAGGGACACAAGTACGTTGACCCGAAGACCGATGAAGTGCTCGACAGCACCTCGGCCTACGAGCGCCCGCAGCCACACGCCTGCTTCATCCAGTCCGTCAGCGATGACCTCGTCAAAGAGGGCGGCATCATGGACCTATGGAACCGTGAAGCGCTGCTGTTCAAGTTTGGCTCGGGTACCGGAACCAACTTCAGCAACATTCGCGGCGAAGGCGAGCCCCTCTCCGGCGGCGGTCGCAGCAGCGGCTTGATGAGCTTCCTCAAGATTGGTGACAAGGCCGCAGGCGCCATCAAGTCGGGCGGCACCACTCGCCGCGCTGCCAAAATGGTCACGCTGAACATCGACCACCCAGATGTCGAAGAGTTCATCAACTGGAAGGTTGTTGAAGAGCAAAAGGTCGCAGCGCTCGTCACGGGTAGCAAGCGCAACTCGCATTGCCTGAACGCCGTACTGAACGCCTGCAACTCGGACGAGTTCGCCGGCGATGACCGCTTTGACCCGCGCATCAACAAGGCACTCGCCCGCGCCGTTGTCGAAGCCCGCCAGTCGGCCATCCCCGACAACTACGTGTTCCGCGCCGTGCAGTACGCACGCCAAGGCTACACCGAGATTGAGTTCCCCGTCTTCGACCTAGACTGGCAGAGCGAGGCGTACAACACCGTCAGCGGCCAGAACTCGAACAACTCGGTTCGCTTGACCAACGCGTTCATGAACGCCGCTCTGCGTGACGAGCCCTGGCACCTGCTCCGCCGCACCGACGGTGGCATTGCCAAGACTCTGCGCGCCTCGGGCCTATGGGAAGACATCTGCTACGCCGCATGGGCCTGCGCAGACCCCGGCCTGCAGTTCGACACGACCATCAACGAGTGGCACACCTGCCCGAATGATGGCCGCATCAACGGCTCCAACCCGTGCTCCGAGTACATGTTCCTCGACGATACCGCCTGCAACTTGGCATCGTTGAACCTGAAGACTTTCCTCGCAGAAGATGGCTCCTTCAAGCTCGACGACTACATCTACGGCATTCGTATCTGGACGATGGTCCTCGAGATCAGCGTGGCCATGGCGCAGTTCCCGTCCCATGCCATTGCACGTCGCTCCTACGACTACCGAACCTTGGGTCTCGGCTACGCCAACCTTGGCGCGCTGCTCATGGTCATGGGTGTTCCGTACGACAGTGAGTTTGGCCGCGCCGTCGCCGGTTCGCTGACCGCTATTCTCACCGGTGAAGCGTACGCCCAAAGCGCACGCATGGCCGCCGAGAAGGGTCCATTCCCACGCTACGAAGCCAACAAAGAATCTATGCTGCGCGTCATTCGCAACCACCGCGCTGCAGCCTACAATGGCATGATGTCGGACTATGACAGCCTGACCATCCGCCCTGTCGCCATCGACCCGAACTTGGCGCCAGAGGACATGCTCTCTGCAGCCCGCACCGCATGGGACAGTGCTCTCGCACTCGGTGAAAAGCACGGCTTCCGCAACGCCCAGACCACCGTCTTGGCGCCCACCGGAACGATTGGCTTGGTCATGGACTGCGACACCACTGGTGTTGAGCCGGACTTCGCCCTGGTCAAGTTCAAGAAGCTCGCCGGCGGCGGGTACTTCAAGATCATCAATCAGTCTGTGCCGCCTGCCCTGCTCAAGCTCGGATACACGCAAGACCAAGTCGACGTCATGATTGCCTACGCTACGGGCTCGGGTACTCTGAAGGGTGCTCCCGGCGTCAACCACGAGATGCTGCGCGGCAAAGGCTTCGACCAGGCCACCTTGGACAAGGTGGAAGCGGGCCTCACAATGGCCTTCGACATCAAGTTCGCGTTCAATCGGTTCACGTTGGGTGACGACTTTTGCCGCGACGTCCTTGGACTCACCGACGCACAGCTCAACGACCCAACTCTCGACGTGCTGCAGGCCATTGGCTTCACCCGCGCCCAGATTGACTCTGCCAACGCGTTCACCACCGGCACCATGACCCTTGAAGGCGCGCCGGCCCTCAAGGAAGAGCACTTGGCTGTGTTCGATTGTGCCACCCGCTGCGGCCGCAACGGTGTGCGTTACATCGCCTATGACGCCCATATTCGCATGATGGCTTCGGCCCAGCCATTCATCTCGGGCGCCATCAGCAAGACCATCAACATGCCGAACGAAGCCACCATCGACGACGTCAAGGACGCCTACCTGCTGTCCTGGCGTCTGGGTATCAAGGCCAACGCCCTGTACCGTGACGGTTCCAAGCTCTCCCAGCCGCTCTCAAGTGTTGCTGCAAGCAGCCTCTTTGACGCTGTTGACGAAGCCGAGCTTGGCGAAGGTGCACCGGCTCCAAGCCCGCGCAATCCGGCCAACAACCCGACGGAAATCGCCGAACGCATTGTAGTTCGCTACCTTGCCAAGCGTCGGCGTCTGCC
>JBLHSN010000130.1:0-14948 GCA_047626195.1 Myxococcota bacterium | reverse complement strand
GTCCAACGGCAGCAGAGGTGTGGTACGACGGCGTCGACCAAGACTGCTCGGGCGGTAGCGACTTCGACCAAGACGGCGACGGGTTCGACCGCGATGCCGAGTGCGACGACACGAACTCTGGCCGGTTTCCGGGCAATCGCGAAGTGTTGGACGATGGTGTTGACCAAGACTGCGACGGGGTCGATGAGACCACGGACCCGGACCCGGACTCGGACTCGGACTCGGACTCGGACTCGGACTCGGACTCGGACTCGGACTCGGACTCTGACGCCGACCCGGACTCGGACTCGGACCTCACAGACGTTGATCTCGACGTCGACAACGATGGGTACATCGACGCGAACAAGGGAGGAGCAGACTGCAATGACGCGAACCCAGACGTCTACCCTGGCGCTCCCGAGGCCCCCAACAGCGGCGTAGATGAGAACTGCGACGGCTATCTGGCGACGAGCTTCATCATCGGGAGTGGTGGCTGTAGGTGCAATACAACCCCGACCAACAACCCAATGTGGGTCGCACTGCTAGTCGTTGTCGGCTTGGTCACGCTGCGTCGCCGCCGCTGAGGGCTCCGTTTCCCACAACAACCGACTGCTCCGGTCGAACAATACCCACGCCCACGCCCACTTCAACAGCACCACTAGGCGATTGCGGAAGGTGATGAGGAACAGGATGTGGATGAACGCCCAGGCGAGCCAGGCGATAAAGCCGGAGAGCTTGAGCGGACCCGTGGCGGCAATGGCCCGCGCGTGACCAATCGTAGCCATTTGACCACGGTCGGTGTAGCGGAACGGTGTGCGGTCGTGCCCCTTGAGGCTCGCTACAATCATCTTCGCTGCGTGTTTGCCCATCTGCATGGCTGCTGGCGCGACGCCTGGCACCGGTTTGTCACCAGCACCCATGATAATGGCTTGGTCGCCAGCCACGAAGATGTGGTCGTATTGTGGAACTGAGAGGTCGGGCTTCACTGGAATCCGCCCGCTGCGGTGCCGCTCAAAGCCTGCATCTTCGCCGACTGCACTGCCCTGAACGCCGGCGGCCCACACCACCGTTGCGGCATCTAGGCGCTCGCCATCGCCTAGCTGTACGCCGTCTTCATCCACGCCAGTGACCGACGTGTTCAGCCGAACCTCCACACCCAAGCTGGTGAGCTGCTCGTGTGCGCGGTGCGGTAGCGGTGCCGGGTACACACCGAGCACTTTGTCGCCCCCTTCAACCAATATAATGTGTGCAGAGGTCGTATCGATATTTCGGAAGTCGCGTGCGAGCGTCAGCCGCGCAATATCCGCGATGGCACCTGCGACCTCCACACCTGTGGGTCCTGCTCCGACCACTACGAAGGTCATCAATTTGCGTCGGGCTTCATCGTCGTCACACCATTCAGCTCTTTCAAAGGCCGTTAAGATGCGTCGTCGAATCTCCAGAGCATCGCCAATCGTCTTGAGGCCTGGGGCGTACTGTTCCCACTCCGGATGACCAAAGTAGGAGTGCCGGACTCCGGCGGCTATGATGAGCCAGTCAAACTCGATCCACCTGTCGTCGACGCGGATGCGTTTATGGACCGGATCAACCGACTGCACAGAGCCGAGAATGACCTTGGCATTCGCCTGCTTTCTCAAGACGGTGCGAATCGGCTCAGCAATGTCAGCCGGGGCCAAGGCCGCGGTAGCTACTTGGTACAGGAGTGGCTGAAACAGGTGGTGATTGCGGCGGTCGACCACTAGCACGTCTACCGGCGCGCGTTTGAGGGCCTGCGCCGAAGAGATACCGGCGAAGCCGCCGCCAATAATGAGGACTCGAGGTCGTTCTGACATGCGGAGCGATAACGCTATCGAGCTTACTTCGGGCGGTAGAACGTCACATAGAACTGCACGGGCCCACACAGCACTAAGTGGTGTGATCGGACCGGTGGAATCGCGCCTGGCGAGTCGGGGGTGACGCGATGGGTATGGGTCGCGAAGACCAAGTCGACCTCACCGCTCTCCACAACGACCTGTCCCCAAGAGTGCGCCTTGATGCTGTGGTCCGCGAGCAGTTTCTTCGGGACCGTCGACTCGTTGAATGACTTGGTGGTCAGGTAGCGCTGGAGGTCGTTGGGCAGGGTGTGTGACATGCGTCCGGCTATTGTGCCGCAGTTGTCCGTGCGTTTGATACTTGACGTTTACGACGCCCTAGAGCAAAACAGACTCCCAACCACCGGAGCCGTCATGACTTGCACGCGCACTGTGACCCTGCTGTTCGCACTCGCCACTGTTGCGGGCTGCCCCTCGGACGACACTGGTGAGGAAAGCGATTGCGCCGAGCCGGTGGTGCTCTATGCGGATGTGGATGGCGACGGTTTTGGCGATTCCTCCATGAGCAACACGAGCTGCGAATCGGGTTCGGGTTGGGTCTTGGACAACTCCGACTGTGATGACTCCGACAGCAGTGTCAGCCCAGAAGCCGAAGAGGTCTGCGACGACGTCGACAATGACTGCAACGGTACGGTGGATGACGAGCCGGTCTGCACCCCGATGGATGACGTCCTTGAAGACAACGACACCCGGGAGACGGCGTCTATCGCCGAAGACACAGACGACTTGGTCGCAGTAGCCGGCGATGATGATTGGTTCGTCATCGACCTATGCGGACGAGGCTCGGCGACTGCCGTTGTGTCGTTTACCCACGCAGACGGGGACATCAACCTAGAAGCCTACAACGCCGAGGGTACGCGGATTGTTACCCGAGCCAGCGAAGACGATGATGAGACCGTGGACCTTGCCAATCCGAACTTCGGACCGTCGGTCGTCTACCTTCGTGTCTTCATGGCAGCTGGTGGCAGCAATGCGTACGACTTGGCTATCACTCTCGATGAGTCTACCTGTGTCGAGGAAGCCGTCAATATCGACGTCTCAGCAGAGTTGACCGATGATGTGGTCTACAACAATGCTGGCATTCCGGACTCATCCCAGGACAGCATGGACTTTGACGGCAACGTCTACCTGACCGAAACAGCAGCCGGCACAGGTGGGACCGGACTGCCCGATGACGCCTTCTTCCCAGCGACGGGGGAGCATCCAGACATCACGTTGGGCTGGGACAACGCGGAGGATGGCGGCAACGGTCGAGTCTTGTTGCCTGGTGATAGCGTCTTGGTTGGGTCGCTGAGCATCGAGGCCGACGTGCTGCATGTCTTTGGACTGGGCACCCAAGGAGATGCCGACGTGTTGGTCGCATGGGTCTATGCGGATGGCACAACGGGAAGTCAGAGCGTCACATTTGGCGATTGGTTTGGCAATATCCCGGTGGGTGCGGGGTCGTATTCGCTGGTCTCGTCGCTCAACCGGTGGGAAATCAACAACGAAAGCATCGACGCTAGGGCCAACTTCTCCATCTGGGGACACGCCATTGCGGTGGATAGAAGCGCCGTCATCCGCTCGATCTCCGTGTCGAACGACGCAGCGGATGCTCGATTCGTGTTCTTGGGAATGACTGCCGAGTAGGCGGGGTCTCGTCGGTGGTACTGCAGTGACGATTCTCGACGCTCTGTGTGAGGCGCGAGACGACATCCGTCTTAATCTGCGCGCATGTTTACACTTCTTGCACTCCTCTTCGCCTGCTCAACTCCAACCCAAGCCGAGGAGTATATGGGCAGGAACATTGCTCAGACCATGAGCTACCGCGGCGCTCCGTGGCTCATACGTCCAGAGCGAGTCGAGGAAGAGAACCCGGCCTTGCTTCTCGCAAATCTGGGTCTGGTAGACGGTGAGGTGGCGTGCGATATTGGCGCGGGCAACGGCTATTACAGCCTGCCGATGGCCGAATTGGTTGGCGATACGGGGCGGGTCGTTGCCACCGATATTCAGCCGGAGATGCTGACTCTGCTGGAGCAACGAGCGAGTGACGCGAGCGTTGGGAACATCACTCGAGTGTTGTCGTCGGAGACGGATGCGGCGCTGCCCGCCAACACCTGCGATGTGGTCCTTTTGGTGGACGTTTACCACGAGTTTTCCGACCCCGAAGCCATGCTCCGCGGGATTCGGGAGTCGCTCACACCCACCGGTCGGGTAGCGCTCGTGGAGTACCGCGCAGAAGACCCCGCAGTGCCCATGCGTCCTCTTCACAAGATGACCATTGACCAGGCTGATCGAGAGTATCTGGCCAACGGGTTTGCCCGAGTTGGGCAGTTCGATGGCCTACCCTGGCAACACGTGCTGTTTTACGGACGCGCTGACGCAGAGTGAGCGGCCGTAGACGTTGCTACATGCCTCCTTTCACTGCCCCTTACGCTCGACCTTGGAGCCCGGTCCGTACAGCCGACCGCACCGGTGAAGAGAGAGAGTGTCTGCACCCGCATGACGTCTCCTTCAGACGACGGACTGAGCTGCACAGGGGTGCGCGAGCGACAGTGGCCTACAGGCCGATGATTTCCATTTTTCTAGTTCGCAACCACCTTGCAGCACGTACACGACGTATTCCAGTTGCTGACCAGTCCGCCGATGTAGAACGAGCACGAGGTCGCGTCTGTGCCCGAAGACACGTGGTGCGATGTAGAGGTGTCCCAGTTCGATGCCGGCTGCCAGCCGGAGCCCGTTGCGATGTAGCCCGATGGGCACTGCATCAGATGGGTCGACGTTTGCGTGGTGGTGACCATTGCGCTGGTGCAGGTCAGGCGAAAGCTCTGGCTGGCGTCGCTGGCGCAGACCCAGGCACTGCCGTTGTACTTGGCGATCTGGTTGGTACCGCAGCTTAGGTTGGACAGGGTCGTGGGGCGATTGGTGAGCTCACTATAGCTGTGTGTATGGCTTGCGGCATTCACGACCGCGCTCGGTACGTTCTGAAGGTTTCCCCAGTCCACGTTCGCAGTGACGGTGCCGCTGGTGTTGATGACGGTCTGGCCGCCAATCTGCACCTCAGTGGCGTTTACAACACCGCCGGACACGGACGTCGCGACGTCGGCCGTTGCAGCCGCACCCGCGCGAACGGCAAAAGCGGCGCTCGTCAGCTTGGGCCGCGGCGCCAGCTCGGCCCCTGAGTCGATGGCCATGCCAATCCATACGTCGTCGACCGCGAGAGCCGACCCGGGAACGGGCACGGGATCTCCGATGGTCACCGACATGTAGCCATTGTTGAACGGTACGCCGGCCTTGCTCTCGGTCCACAGCACCGGTCCATTGGTGGCGTCGCCGTATAGGGTGAAGATGACGGTGTGGCTGCCATTCAACGGGCTACCGCCGGCGTCTAGAACCCGAGCCTGGTGTTGAAACGACATGGGTACGGCGACGGCCGTCGACAGCGTGCTGCTGAGCAGCAGGGCAATGGAAAATCGAATCATGACAGTCCCCAAAGCAACAGGTTTTGGGGTCGCGTGATGCGCGCCGAGCCCGGGTCGGCTGTATCCCGAAAGCCTGCAGACATTCTTTCAAACGGGTGTGAGCAGCTTCCACCCTCTGAACTTCGCCCATGCAGCCGCATCCGACTCTGGTCAGTCACAGCGCGGGTTGACTGTCCGCTAGGCGCTTTGCTCGCCAGTATTTTCTGTCACTGCCCCTTGCGCTTGACCTCTTTGCTCGCTTCCATGACCGCCGCGACATCCAAGTGGTCGGTGCCGCAGTACTGTAGGTACTCGGCGAAAGTCCCTTTAAAGTCGCTCATGCCATCGGGCGTGATCTCGATGATGCGGTTGGCAACCTGGCCCACGAACCACCGGTCGTGACTGACGAAGACCAGTGTGCCTTCGAACTTCTTTAACGAAGTGGCCAGCGACTCAATGCCTTCAAGGTCCAAGTGGTTGGTCGGCTCATCGAGCACCAAGACGTTGGGCTCTTTAGCGGCAATACCCGCCAAGGCCAAGCGGGCGGCTTCGCCACCGGACAGGTTCTCAATCCGCTTATCGGCGTCGTCTCGGCTGAACAGGACCTGCGCTAAGCGACCGTAGATGGTGCCTTGCGGGTCCGCCGGGGCGTGATTCCACAGCCAGCTGGTGACGGTGTGGTCGCCGCTCATGACGTCGTGATGGTCCTGGGCGAAGTAGCCAATGTGCGTCTCGTAGCCCCACTCGAACTCGCCTTCGTCGGGCTCGACCTTGTCCATGAGCACCTTGAGCAGGGTGGACTTGCCAATGCCGTTCGGGCCGAGGATAGCCACACGGTCGCCGCGATTGACGGTTAGCCCAACGTTTTCAAGTACAGTCTTGTCGTCGTAAGACTTGCCGATGTCCTTGGCGGTGAGAACGGTGCGACCGCTTGCGCGTTGCTGCGGGAACTTGAAGTTCGGGTGCTGGCGTGAGCTTGTCGGCAGCTCCTCGATGGAGATTTTCTCCATGCGCTTCTGGCGGGAGTTGGCCTGGCGGGCCTTGCTGGCTTTGGCCTTGAAGCGTTGGATGAACGCCTTGTGGTCGGCGATCTCTTTTTGGCGCTTGTCAATCTCGCGCTCGAGCCGGTCGCGGATATCGGCTTTGCCGTCCAAGAATGCCTGGTAGTTGCCCTTGTAGATGGTGACGCGCTGGTAGTCGACGTCGACAATGTGCGTGCAGATGTTGTCGAGGAAGCGGTGGTCATGGCTGACGATGATGGCGCAGCCCTTGAACTCGACGAGGAACTTCTCCAGCCAACGCAGGGACACGATGTCCAAGTGGTTGTTCGGTTCATCGAGCAGCAGCAGGTCAGGCTTTCCGGCCAACACCCGAGCGAGCAGTACGCGAAGCTTGAAACCACCCGACAGCGAGGACAGCGGATCGAGGTGGCGTTCGGTCGGGATCTGCATGCCTTCCAGAATGTCGGCGGCGGTGCTCTCGAGCGAGTAGCCATCCAGGCGCAGGATGGTGTCTTCCAGCTCGCCGTAGCGGTCCACGTCAAAGGCGTCTTCCGGGCCTTCGAGCATGGCGTCTTTCTCCGCCATGGCGTCCCAGACTTCTTGATTGCCCATCATCACAACGTCGCGAATAGCGATGTCTTCGTACTGGAAGTGGTCCTGCTCTAGGCTGCCAATCCGGACCTTCTTCGGGATAATGACGTCGCCCTCGGTCGGAATTTCCTCGCGGGTGATGAGACGCAGCAGCGTGGACTTGCCGGCACCGTTCGCGCCAACGATGCCGTAGCGATTGCCCGAGTGAAACTGCTCACAGGCGTCTGCGAACAGCATCTGGCCGCCGTAGCCCATGCCGAGATTTGTGATAGTGACCATGTGCAGACTCCCGAAGTTGGCGCACATAGTCCGGCGCGCAGGTTCGTCCATGGCCAGGAGATGACACCCGCATGAGTGGAGAGGACAGCGCAGGCCAGACCGGCGTCGAGCTGCGTCCGAGCTCACCATTTGAGGCGCCAGAGCACGAGGAGGGGCTCTCGGTCCCGCCACGACCCACAGTGGCCATGAGACGTCGGGTGACTGCGGGGGCACGCGACACGGTGTTCGTGACGCTTGTCTGGGCGCTGGCTGTGTCCGACGCGCTCATTTTCTTGAGTTTTGCTGGGCCGATGTACGACTGTAGCGGTGCTGTTCGCAGTTCAATCTGGGCTGCGGGTCGTGGGTGAGCATCGGGTGTCCCAATGGGTGGCGTTGGGTAGCCTGGTCATCACTGAGGTTGGTGCGTAAGGTGTCGCGCTCTTTGTGTGCGGGCAGAACACGGATTTTAATGGGAGATATTTTCTTTTCCCGTCTGCCTGGGTCTACGAACCGCGGACTATGCACCTGTTTCTACCCGTCACCGTGGCGCTGCTTGTAAACCTCATTCCCATGTTGCATCGGGAGCGGACAGAGCTGGAGCTTGCCACGGGTGCCAGTGTGGCCACACGCATGCCCAACAAGACTAAATACTAGGTCTCGTTCGGCCCATACATGCTGCGAAAACCATTCAGCGGTACCGGATAGCCGGTCTGGTTCCTGCCGCGATTTGACAAACTAGAGTTGCGTGCCGGACCCTATTAGGAGACGCCGCGCGCTCAGCGATTTTGACGGACCACCCTTGCGTACTCTGGCACGCTAACGTCGATTGGGTAGCTCTCGATTTTTCGGGTCAGTGGTCGAGTCTCGTGGATGGCCGCCCTACAACACCATGACGGGTCAAGAGCGTTTCCCCAAGGGAAAGAACCGGCGATGATGCGTCATTCGGGAGACATCCTGGTTGTGGCATTGACTGCTGAAGCGTTGCGTGTGCGAGCTCACCACTCCAACACCGAATGCTTGCCAAGTGGAGTGAGCATCCGTGGTGTCGATGGCCCAGCTCTCGCCTCGGTCCCCGGCGCGCAACCATTTGCGATGAGCACTGGGGAAAAACCAATCTGCACTCTGATTTCGGCTTGCCACTGCTCCTACCCGCCGATTCCGTCGTGTGGGTCCACGATGCGGTTCTCGGCGTCGCTACCAGCGCGTAAGTACCCGCCGTGCTTGGTCTTAAACGCACCCTTGTCCGTTGTGTACGACGCTCAGGTCTCGCTGACTCGACATCGAACGGCCGCATACATTCCGCTGTGCCAGCTTTAAGGTCCGATGGGTATGGAGCCATTTCTCAACACTATCACTTTGGACGTCGGAGCTAGCGTGGGAGGAGGCGACGCCACCACGGTCGTTTGCCGTCTGCCTCAATCGAGGTGTCTGGTTCCAGAACTGGAGCGAGGACTAGGGAGTCTTCTGCCATTGAAAAGGGCAGGTTGAGCCGTCCCACTCGGAACGGCAGGACGTCGGCCGAGAGGAATCCATTGTTGACTCTCATGCCGGCTGCGATGACCTCTCCCATGGCGAGCCGGTGGCACACGTGACGGATGAGTTGCCGCGCGTTGCTCATCATGGGCTCTGGAAGACCCTTGGGCATGTGGAGCAACACATCGGGTCGACAGAACTTTGCCATGCCTCGGCTGGCGACGAACTCGAAGGTTGGATGTTCCAACATAATAAAAGCCACTTCGTGCTCGATGCTGAATGTTCTCCACTTACCCCAGCTGAACACCGCTTCTGCTGACCACCACCGTTCCGCAGTTCGGTCTAGTACTGCGGTGGCTCCGATCGAGATGAGCCAATGCGCACAGGCCCAGGCATCTTGCAACGTGCCAAGGTCGGAGAGGTCCGGTTCATCGACCTCGACAAAGTAGGCGACTTTCATGGCCGGAATCACTGGGCGCAATGCAGGCTCACAAGTCGCGTCCGTCCAGTGGTATTGGCTGATCCATTCTCCGAGTGAGGAGTTCCATGGGGACCGATCAACCGTGATGTCGACGGTCTGGCGAAGTTCGCCTGCAGTCGCCCATCCTTGCACGCTTGCCGGGCTTCCGTTCGTCAAGTCAAGTTGAACGGGGGAGACGCAGATGAGGCTGTATTTCACCTGGCCGCCCAGGGTTGCCAGGGAGGTTCGGGGCCATGGTTTGGCATACATGTGGGCGTCCTAGTGCATGCGGCTGTTGCGTTGCTGGAAGACCGCATGATGGTCCGCACACCTTAGCTGCAAGCGCTCGGTAGATCAATTTCCTACAGCATGTTGAGTTGGTAGCCAATCCCACGAACGGTCGAGAGTCGCAGACGGCTGAGTCCCGCCCGCACCAGGGTGTTCCGAAGGTGACTCAGGTGAATGTCCAGCGTTCGGTCGGTCCCGTTGTAGGGGGCTCCGGTGGTGGCCCGGTAGTACACATCGCGTGGCAGGGGCCTTCCCGCGTGTTGGGCGAGCATGTGCAGGACGTCGAACTGGGCAGAGGTGACCTGAACTGGCGTTCCATGAACGCGAACGTGGCGTCGAGTCGGGTTGACCTCGAGCTCGGCGTCGATGTAGCCGCTGATCGTGGGAACGAATCGGTTGCGTCGGCAGGCTGCGTGAAGCCGAAGAGCTAAGCGAAGATTATCTTTGGGACGGCGCACGTAGTCGTCCGCGCCGGCTTCGAAGGCCGCGACTTCTACTGTCGCGTGCGGGGTCTCTGTGACAACGAGAATAGGGCCGGAGAAGTCACCTCGAATGCGCTGACAGAGGTGAATGGCCTGTCCTGGCGGTAGGTCGGCAGAAAGGACGATGGCGTCTGGGGGATTGGTAAGCACGCGCCGAGGGACGTCGTCCACGGTGGTCGCAACGTCCGTGGTGAAGTGGGCGCTGTGCAAAAAGTCAACGTCGCGACAGGCCAGGGTTTGGTTGTCGTCGACAATAAGGACGCGTGGCAACGGATGCCCATGACTAGGAGAGGACTGTGAACGTGGCCAGACTACTTCGTGAACAGCATGGCGATGAACAAGGGACATCCTAGCCTCCAGTGCGGGGCGCCTGCCCTCGCTACAACGAAGGTAGGGCAGGGGGTGCTCGGGGACTGTGAGGGCTCGGTTGGGGCTTTGTGAGCAAGCGTAAGCAGCCGCCGTTGGGCCGTGACCCTTGGTGACGGGACATCTCCCCAGATAGGGCGCTACGGTTCGGCATGTTCAAGCGCGCGAAGGCCACCATCACCACATTGTTTAAGACCTACGGCATCACAGCGGGGGCTGTTTGGTTGGTCACATGGGTGGTCGGTTTCGGTGGATTTTATGTCTCCACGGCGTTGGCGATGTCCACGTCTGGCGTGGAGGCATCGTGCTGGCAGACTGCCGCTGTGGCCTACGGAGCATTCGCATTGTCGTACCCCATCCGCGTAGGCGTCACGGTTGCTCTCACTCCACCACTCGCCCTCAGGCTTCAGCGCTTTCGGAAGTAGGCGCCGGATAGTGGACAAAGAGCACCCGGAGTATGCGCGACGATGTGCTGAGCAGTCGGTGAATGGTGTTGGTGGCAATTCGCTCGGCACGTCTCTGAGGAAAGCCGTAGGCCCCGGTCGGTATTGCGGGAAACGCGATGCTCTGAAACCGTCGCTCTAGGGCAAGGGTCAGCGATGCTTCGTAGGCGCTCGCTAACAGCGCGTCTTCTCCGTGGTCACCACCGGACCATTGGGGACACACGGTGTGGATGATGTGTGCTGCTGGCAGATCAAACCCAGGTGTTAGCCGAGCCTCCCCGGTTGGACAGCGAACCCCGGCGCTCACCAATGGCAGATCGCTGCACGCCTCCGCCAGCTTGGGGCCCGCGGCTCGGTGAATGACGCCATCGACATCGCTGCCGCCGAGAAGTGTGGGATTGGTCGCGTTGACAATGGCGTCGACATCGAGCTTGGTGATGTCGCCGGTCCAGGACAGCAGTGCGCTTTGCTGGTTGAGTACACGGGTTCGAATAATGTCGCAGACCTCACGCATGGTCTCCACCACTGGGTCTTCTGGACCGCAAGAACCGCCCTGTAAATCGTACTGCCGCTGGGTAAGAAACAGAGTGAGCCGCAGTTGATGAAGGGTACACGCGTGAAGGCCCGGCATCGCCTTTACCGCCGCGAGTAGGCCTTCACGGCCGCCGCAGGCGTCATACCCGTTGAGAGTCTGGGCGAAGCGGCTGATGGGCGAGTCGGACGCCCCAATGGGAAGGGTTCTCGACGGGGTCAGGGCTTCGGTGGGGAGCAGACGGTACACAGTGGATTAGGCGTCTGTGCAGGCGTCGCACACCCCTCGAAGCTGAATCGCGACACTCCCTAGGCTGACAGCAGACGGCACCGAGCCGCCAAACGTCACATCCACTTGTTCCAGACACGAGACATCGCCACAGGCGGTACACAGGAAGTGGGGATGGTCGTTTCCATCGTGGTGGGTGCTGTCATCTGCCAGTTCATACCGCCACACCCTGTCGCCCAAGTCGACACGCCGCAAGATGCCTGCTGCCGCCATGTCGGTGAGGTTGCGGTACAGGGTTGACCGGTCCCAGCCGTTGTCGGCGAGCGCTTCGGTGACCTCGGGGTGACTCGAGGGTGAGGATTGCCCGTGCAAGACCTGCAAGACCGCAAGGCGCGACTGGGTGGCGCGAAGGTCGTGAGTGCGCAGAACTTCGCGCAGGTCTGTGTTGGAAGGCATTGGGGTCCTAGCCGTGTCGCCGGTGAGTTGCAGTTGCAACATTGTTGCAACTGGAACCGCCTGGCGATAGCGTACCCCATGTCTACCGCTCTGCTGTTGCTCGCGCTACTCTCCAATGCCGCCGCCTCGTGCGATTTGGTGGTCCGTGGCGTAGTGGTTGATGGTGACTCAAATGCGCCAATCGCCGGCGCGCAGGTCGTTGTAGGGCCTCCGGGTCGCCAATTTTCGGTGGTGTCGGATGGTGAGGGCCGTTTTGAAGCGCCGGGCCAATGCGCCGGTTTTGTGCGCGTTGCGGTGTCGCATCCCTCTTTTCACGCGGGTGCGACTGCAGTCGACGCCGCTGAAGACGCGGTCGTCGCCCTGTTTACCCATGAAGACCATGAGATTGTGGTCACCGAAGCGCTGCCGCTTGGTCTTCAGGACACGCGGGCCAGCGTCACGTTGACCGAAGAAGAGCTGGACGAGAGGCGCGGCCAGGACCTTGCGGGAACGATCGAAGATATCCCCGGCGTCAGCGTCATTGGCGGCGCATCGGCGACCAGCAAGCCGGTGATTCGTGGGCAGTTTGGGCGTCGGCTGTTGGTGCTGGTGGATGGTGTTCGCCATGAAGGACAGAAGTGGGGGATTGATCATGCACCCGAAGTGGACGCTTTTGGTGCGGATGAGATCACCGTCATTCGAGGTGCAGCTGGCGTTCGTTATGGCGCAGATGCTGTGGGTGGTGTGATCTTGGTGGACCCTCATCCCATGCGTGAGACTCCTGGGGTCGACGCTTCCGTGCACAGTGTGGCTGCGGCGAATGGCTTGCGTGGCTCATTGGCCGGTCGGGTAGATGCCATGAGTGCCAAGGTGCCGGGTCTTGCGGTCCGCCTGTCTGCAAATGCGACGTCTGCGGGAGATCAGAGCTCTCCAGGGCGCGTGCTCGGCAATACCGCTGCGCGCGAGCTGAACCTGGGTGCGGCGATTGGGTATGTGTCCGATACGGTGCATGCCCGATTGTCATGGGACCGGTTTGTGGCGGAGAACGGCGTCTTCTACGGGGTTCGTTCGGACAGCCCGGCGGACTTCTTGACTGGACTCGATGCGGAACCGGCGGTGACCTACACGGCAGGCCGAGACATCGACCGACCGCGTCAGAGTGTGGTGCACGACCGAGTGATCGCACGTGTGGGGGTGGACGCTGGCCAGCTTGGCCACGTAGACGTGACGGCGAGCTACCAGCATAATCACCGCACCGAAGCAGACATCACCCGGCAAGCTGCCTCGGGTCCGCAGCTTGACTTCACTCTGCGGACCACTGCCCTCGACGCCTCCCTGCACCACTCGCCCGTGGCCATCGGTCTGGACGCCACCCTCGAAGGAGCGGTTGGGGTGACCGGCCAGCTGCAAGAGAATGTGTACCGGGGAGTCCCATTGGTCCCCAACTACCGCTCGTTGAGCGGCGGTGTGTACGCGTGGGAGCGCTTGTGGAGACGCCAGGCTGCCGTGGAGGTTGGGGCGCGATTAGATCGCACCTCGCGCACTGCCTTCCTCACGGAGGCTGCCACCGACCGCCTGGACCGCCGTGGAGCTACGAGCACCTGTGAGCGCGGCGATGTGGGGGCGCGCTGTTCCGGTGATTGGACAGCCGGTGTGGTCACACTGGGCGGACTGTGGGGAACGGCCGATGACGTCGTGGACATCAAAGTCGACCTGTCCTCGGGTGCTCGCGTACCGAGCATTGACGAGCAATTCCTCGACGGGACCGCGCCAACCTTCCCGGCGTTTGCCCTTGGTGATCCATCGCTCGGTGTAGAGACGACCTACACTGCGGGAAGCGTCGTTCATCTTCACACCCACGATATCCATGGCGAGATCGCTCCATTTGCGAGCTACGTCAATGACTACATCCAGTTTGCTCCCGCCGTTGGCACAAACGGTCAGCCGGTGTTTGACGTAGTCAGCCGCGGTGCCTTCCCGCGCTACACGTTCGGTGCAGTCAATGCTCTGTGGTACGGCATTGACGGGCATGTGACCTTGGCGCCGGACCGCATGCTGTCTCTCGACCTACGGGGCTCAATGGTTCGTGGACAGGACACCGCGGGCCAGCCTTTGGCGTTTGTCCCCGCCGACCGCGCGGGCGCATCGCTCAAGGTCCAAGGACCGGACCGAGGGGCTGTCGAGTCGCCGTATGTCGCGTTCGACGTAGATGCTGTGCGTCGTCAGGACCGTGTCCCCGAAGGTGATTTCGCTCCGGCCCCGGATGGGTATGTGCTGCTTGGCTTTCGGGCTGGCACACAGCTTCGCTTGGGCACGCACATTGCCCGCATCTACGCTGAGGTCGCGAACCTCAGCAACGTCAAGTACCGAAACTATACGAGCTTACTCCGCTATTACGCGGATGAACCTGGCCGTGATGCACTTGTGCGCGCGAGCCTTCACATGCACTTTTAGGAGAACCATGCGCTTCCTTCCTCTGTTGTTAGTCCTGTCTGCCTGTACGGATGTTGAAAACCCTGATGGCGACAATGTCGAAGAGGTCATCACGACCGTCACGTTGATTTTTGACGGCCCCGATGGCGTTGTCGAAGGGCTATTTGCCGATCCCGAAAATGATGGCTCGCCTGTCATTGTGAGCCCGGATTTGGCGGCGAATACCGAGTACCAGCTGACGGTCGAGTTTCTCAACGAGCTGTCCGACCCCGCTGAAGACATCACCGAGGAGATTGCCGACGAGGCCGATGAGCACCAAGTCTTCTTCATGACAGACGCAACCATTGTCTACAACGACCAAGACGATGGTGGATTGCCGCTGGGCCTCGATGTGACGCTGACGACAGGAGACGTCGGAAGCACTGACCTGACCATCATCTTGCGCCACTTGCCTGAGCTAGATGGAGTCGCGCAGAAGGTCGCTGGTCTTGCCGAACAGGCCGAGACGGACGGCATCAGCAGCCTGCCTGGTGATTCAGACATCTCGGTCACCGTACCCCTGACCGTTCAATAGGTTGAGCTGTCACTTGTGCGCCGCGTCCGCGTCCGGTAGAACGGCGCTCAAGCGGAGGTCGGGATGAGCGAAGAAGGCGGCGGGCGAGGAATGA
>JBLHSN010000129.1:0-14977 GCA_047626195.1 Myxococcota bacterium | reverse complement strand
CTGTCTTCGGCTCCTCACGACGACCACTACCGCATCTCGGTCAAGCGCCAAGGAACGGTGTCGCAGTACCTGCACACGCTGAGTGTGGGCGACACGTTGGAGGCGAGAGGTCCAGCCGGTAGCTTCATCTTGGACAGCAATGCCACCCGTCCGCTGGTCTTGTTGGCCGCCGGCATTGGTATGACCCCGCTGCTGTCGATGGTTCGGCATGTGGTCTTTGAGAGAGAGCGGACCCGACACGCCAGGTCTACGGTTGTGGTGTATGCCGCGAGAAACGAGGCCGACCGTGCGTTTGATGCTGAGTTAACGGCGTTGGCGAAGCGTTCAGATGGCGCCGTTCAGCTTGTTCGGACGCTTGATGCGCCCACCGGTCTCCGCGGTGTCACCCACGAGATGACGGACCGTGTAAACGGGGCTTTGCTGCAGCGCCTCTTGCCTATTGGCACCTACGACTTCTACCTGTGTGGCCCGCCTGGCTTCATGCGATCGGTGTACCGTGACTTACGGGATCTAGATGTCCTCGATGAGCGCATTCATATGGAGGCGTTTGGTCCTGCCTCGGTGGTGCGAGATACGCCGGTCCTTCGCCAAGTTGTTGCCGAAGCCGCCGCTTCTGACAATGTCTCAGTGCTCTTTGCTGATGCCGCTGACCCGGTCATATGGACGCCCGCAGTATCCTCTCTATTGGCGCTGGCCGAAGACTCTGGCTTGAGTCCGGCATTTGGTTGCCGCTCAGGTCGCTGTGGCTCCTGTGTCATGTCGGTCATCAAGGGCCGCGTGACCCATCCGAGCAACCCCGAATTCCCGGTAGGGGATGACCAAGCCCTGCTGTGCTGCGCAGTCCCTGCGCTGGGTGGTGGTGACCGATTGGTCATTGCCGACCTACCCTTTAGCAATCCTTGAGAGGTGAGTATGTCTGATGTCCGTCCGCCGTTGCCCCCGTTTGATGAGGCATCTGCGTTAGCCAAAGTCTGGGGTGCAGAAGCTGCGTGGAACAGCCGTGACCCGGCTCGCGTCACTGGTGCGTACTCTGTCGACAGCGTGTGGAGGAACCGGGATACCTTCGTCACTGGACGACAGGCCATTCAAGAGTTTTTGACAGAGAAATGGTCCCAGGAACTCGACTATGCCCTCCGCAAAGACCTGTGGGCCTTTCGTGGAAATCGAATTGCGGTGCGCTTTCAGTACGAATCACTGGACGTACGCGGTCAGTGGTGGCGGTCGTACGGCAACGAGAACTGGGAGTTTGACGAGCAAGGCCTGATGCGCCGCCGTGAAGCATCCATCAACGACCTACGCATCACCAAATCAGAACGCCGAATTTTCGGAGTTCGTGCAGAAGGTAGCCGAGCCGGTATCCCGCTGAAGTAAGCAGCTACGTCCCCAAAACCGGGCGCAGCCCGCCGCGGCAAACGGCGACCCCTCCACCCCGAAACCGCCCCACCACGCACCATAAGGAAGCTGGATCTGTTCAGCAGAATCGGTTCACAGCGCCGGAGGCCGCGACCGCGGCGACCTCTTGGTCGCTAGGGAGCGTACTCCAAGCTGTGGGCCGATTCTGCAGCAGAGGCAGTTTTCTATTCTTCCCATGTCCATATCTGCAGGCGGTCCCCACCCGTTGCCAGCCAGCGACCCCTTGTACTAAAGGCCACCCCAGTGACGGGGTGATTGAACGCTTTCACCAAGTCCGGATGAACGCGCTTGTCGACGTGGTCGAGGTGCGCCAGAGCCACCGCCCCGTGGCGAGTTCCGAGGCCAACGAGTCGCCCGTCCGCACTGACGTCACCTGCGGTCAGCTCAGGCATGCGCATAGACCGAGGAGCGCCGCCCTGGTGTGTCCAGACCGCGAGGCCTGTCGACGTGAGCCCCAACACGCGGTCGTTGGCGCGCATGAGGCGATGAGCTGTGGGTGGGATCTTGCTGAAGTGGGCGTTCTTACCGAACTTCACAAGCTCCAGCCCTGCTTGCGTACTGCGAGCGAGCATCAACTTTTTGCCGCTGGGCACAGCTATGACGTTCGCGGGCAACCGAACCCGGGCGCGGACATCTGTGCCATTGAGGACCATGAGCAGTCGCCTGTCGGCACCGTCGCCCAGCATGACAACGTACTCGCCAAGGAAGAACGCATCGATATTGCCGAAGAAGGAGTGGCGCCCGTGATGAAGGACGTCTCCGCCGAGCTCGCCTACGCGCCAGGTTCCGTTGCGTGCGACGATGAGGTAGCGCTTCCGGTCTTCGTGAATGTCGAGGACAGCGGCTTCGCCAACATCTTGAGCGACGATGCGTGTGCCAAGGATGGGGTCGACGCTGGTGAGCTGGCCATCGCGTGTGCTGACGATGAGCTGCTCACGCTTGGGCACCCACTTGAGCGCCGTGGGGTACGCAACAGGCGGACGCAACACGGCTTCTAGGCCGTGCCGCTCATGCAGATAGTGTGCGTCCGTTCCTTCACGCGCCATTACTGGGGGGCATCTCCGTTACTGGGACGTCGGTTGCGTTGGATGAGGTCGCGTTCGTGGTCGTTGAGAAGCACCGGATAGTCCCCATCGAAGCATGCGGCGCACAGTTTGTTACCAACGGCCGTCGCGAGCCCTTGGCGGGAGAGGTAGGTGACGGAGTCTACGCCAAAATGAGACATTAGGCTTGTCTCAAGGTCCTCATTGCCCACTGTGTTAGCAATTAGCTCGCCTTTCGTCGGCATGTCGATCCCATAGAAGCAGGGATGTTTGACCGGCGGTGAGCAGACGGCGAGGTGGACTTCTTTGGGTCCAAGCGATTGAACTAGGGCGGCAATTCGGCGCATGGTCGAGCCGCGGACCACACTGTCGTCTACCAAGAGCACGCGCTTACCCTCAAAGACTTCTCGGATGGGGTTGAGCTTGAGGCGTAGAGCTGCGTCGCGCGTTGTGGCGTCGGGCATGATGAAGGTGCGTCCGCTGTAGCGATTCTTGATGAATCCTTCGCGGTGCGGAATGCCCAGCCGTTCCGACATAGCTTGTGCTGCAGGTCGTGACGTGTCCGGGATGGGGACGATGACATCGGCTTGAAGTCCGCGCTCGGACCACTCTCGCGCCAAGACATCCCCCATGGTCCAGCGCGTCGCGGTGACGCGTTGCTTCTCGATTCGGCTATCGGGCCGTGCGAAGTACACGTTTTCAAAGGAGCACGGGCGTGGAGCGCGTGGCTGGATGGCATAGATGGATGGCGCTTCTCCGTGCCGCAGAAAAATAGCGCTGCCGCCCGGGACATCATTGACGCCGATGGCGCCGAGGGCATCGAGGGCAACGCTCTCGGAAGCGACGGCCCAGTCCTCACCGCGGTGTCCATACACAGCAGGCCGGATGCCGTGGGGGTCACGAAAGCAGAGCACGGTGTCTCTGCCCGCAACCTGAAGGGAAACGACAACCGTGTAGGCGCCTTCGACGGTCTGCATGACTTCGGCCACGGCTTGCACCACCACTTCGTCGCTGGTGGCACCGCCGCGGGTTGCGAGCGCATGAGCGAGCAATATCAATATCAGTTCGCCATCATTGGCTGACATCGGCATGAGGCCGCGGGCATGCACGTGGTGCATGAGGGCATCGGTATTGGTCAGGTTGCCGTTATGAGCGACCGCGATGCCGCCCATTCGGGTGATGAAGGGATGGGCTTCAGCCGCGTTGTTGCTACCATGGGTGGGGTAGCGCACATGGCCAATGCCGCTGTGACCCACATGCGTCACAAGAGTCTTGGGAGGCAGAGCCTGGTCAACGGTGCCAGATGCCTTGTTCAATGTCAGCCGATGGCCACAGCGTGTGGCGATTCCAGCCGCGTCTTGGCCGCGGTGCTGCATGGCAAACAGGGCGATAACGAGCCTTGATGCCACTGCCTTGTCAGACGCGATGCCTACGACGCCACACATGATGGCCTCCGTCGAAGAAGTTCGATTAAGATATGAGCTTGGTACCAGGCGTCGTAGTCGGCGCGGTGGACCTGGGTGGTGTCTTGCTTGGGCAGGTTTAGCTCGGCCTGCAAGACTTCCTTGCTCGAATCCAGCCAATGCACACCGAGCACGCCTGTGGCGAGCGCCTTGGTATCGAGGGCCTTGTAGCCAAATGGATTCGGCTTTCCGGCTTCGTGATACGCGTAGCTGACAAACGACCAATCGAAGGGAGCGTTGTGGCCCACAAAGACGGGCGAACTACCTTCGTCGCATGTGCGAGCGACGAAAGCCGACAACGCAGCCAAGGCTTCGTCCATTGGCGTGCCCTCTCGTTTGAGACGCTCAAGGTCCAGCCCATTGACTGCCATGGCTCCGGCATCCACACGCGGTGCGGTCGGAATGATCTCCACGTAGAATTTCTCGCCAATCGTCAGGTCGTCCACAGTGCCGCGCACAACCACCGCGCCGAGCGAGATCATGTCGTACAGGTGTGGGACCGGACCCGAGCATTCGATGTCGACACAGTAGAACGTCGCGCGTGGCATCCGGGCCTCCATACCCGGTCGGTAGCCATCCGCATGGCTTGGTGCCACCGGTTGCGAGGTCTGTGTTCACAATGAAGAAAGAACGCGCGAATGGAATTGTTGATTCGATGTTTGCGATTGCGGCTCTAGTACCGGCACTAGTGTCTTTTTCCGCGTTCGTGGGTTTGGGCATGCATCGCAACGCTCCGTCAGGCGTACTGGTTGCGACGGCCGCCGCTTTGGTCTTTGGGCCGCCTCTCGCGCTGGGACTCACTGTGCGCCGCCGAAAGGGACTCGTCCTTGGTGTGTCCGGTGTGTTGTGGTCGCTGTTCCTGTTTATGGCCATTCCCGTGTACTTCCCTCAAGAACGCGTGGACGCACTGGCCTCTGGACTTGGTGTGCTTCGCCTGGGACCGGCTTGGCAAGGCCTGGCGCGCGACGTAGCCGAGTCCATGCCAGAAGACCCCGGCCTGGCACGGCCCCAACTCCCGGAAGCGGCGGCGACCCCGGAACCGATAGTTTTTGCGCCGCTCGATCTGGCCGACAACCAAATTGCGCTTCCCTTCGAAGGCGAGGGACGACGCTTGGCGGTTCCGGTAGTGTTTGAACACAACGGTCGGTCGGTCGAGACGTGGATGATGCTCGATACGGGGGCGACGTACACAACGCTTCCACGCTCCATTCTGTATGAGCTGGGCGTTGAACCCGGCGACGATGCACCAGTGCTGACCTTGCATACGGCAAACGGTGACCGTCAGGCATCCTTTGCGCTGACCGACACGGTGTGGCTTGGCAACTTGCCGCTCAATGGCGTGGCACTTGCGGAGTGCAATGAATGCGCGTCGGGCGAGATCAGTGGGTTGTTGGGGCTCAACGTCACGGGTAGTTACAACCTCACCATTGATAGTGACCGCAAGGAGGTAGTTTTCTCCGAGCGGGCTGCCCGTCAGCAGCACCTAGATGTGTCGCCATTTACGGATGTGGGTGCACGGTTCACCCGCTTGGCTGGTGGGCGCGTAGAGGTAGAAGTCACAGTGGACAACGACAGCCAACGGCCGATTCTAAAGGCGGTCGGAGAGGTGTCCTGCGCCGGCGGTTCATGGCGTATTGAGGTCTTCGATATTCCAGCTGGAACCTCGCGTTCAGTGATGGAACGCTTGCCAGCTCATGAACGTTGTGAGAGTTACCGAATTTCGCTTGTAGACGCGAGCTGGTAGCGGCGTTAGCCGGCGCACATGTCAAATACCTACATCGATAGAGATACCGTCCACGCTTGGTCCGATGAAATCGGCGAACAAGCTCCTGTTCACCAGTCGGCCCTCACTCGGCTTCTCAAGCTGCAGCGTCGCCTGACGCGCTTCGTTGAAGAGAACCACGAGAGCATGGCGCCTCCAACCGCCGGTGTGTCGGTGTACCTATTTGGTGTACTCGCGCGCATGTTCGACCTGGCCCCTGGCCGGCTGAAGAACGCCACCTGGGAACAGATTCGTGCTGCTGAAGCACGGATTGGCGGAGTCGTTGGTGACTTATTGCCGCCGGATGACGGCTTCGCCGAGCGTGTGCGCAAGGTCGAGTGGCGCGCCCAGCCGCACATGTTGGACGAAGCGTTGATGGCGTTATTTGATGCGCCGAAGGCTACTGATGAAGAAGTCGAGATCGACACCGAAGAAGCCGTAAAGGTCTTCTTGTTGATGTGGGTTGCGACCGAAGTTCTCGATTCCTGCTGGAACCCTTCCAAGGGCTTCGAAGGCGAGACCAGCTACACCTACAAGCATATTGAGCCGACTCCTCCCAGCGAGTAATCGCTAGGCGCAGTGCAGGACAGACGGTGGATCTGACGCTGATTGCTGCGGTACCCATGCGCACGATTGCTGTGGGGGCTGTGCGCTTTGGCGTGGCCGTAGAAGACTACCGTACGCGACTCGGGGGTCCTCAACGATCGCTCCCTGACTCGCTATCCGCCGATGTCCTCGAGCGTCAGCGGTGGTGCTTGGCGCCAGATGGCCGCTACGACCCTTAGGCGACTTGGATCGCTGGGGGGCGTGCCATGCTCACGGGCAACCTTGATGCCGCGCATCCAGACCCATGAGGGTTTGTGTGCTGCGATAGCGTTGCGCACTTCGGCGGGTAGGTCATCCACAACGATCTGGCAGCGATCTTCCGCTTCTCGGAGTGTCCGGTACAGGTGGCGTGCCTTTTCATCGTCGCCTTCACCAAGGCTGGGGAAGACTCGCAGGTACCTGCCGTTGTATTCGGCAAGTCGGACGTTTTTTTCCTTCGGCCCCAGCTCCGGCATGGCGGGTAACCACGAGATGTGCGCCACGTGAGTCGTCGGAGGGGTTGTCTCGTCAGCTGTGCCCGAGAACACGGAGTCCTGAATCGGCAGCAACTCCCAACCGCGCATAGGCCTATTGGCCGTTTGGTTTAACAACATCTGGGAGCGCAGCATCCAGCCATCACGAGCACCCAGAATACTCAAGCAGTCTGGATGTATCTGGCGGATGCGGCCGGGGATATCCCCGTTGATGCAGGCCAAGTTCCATCGAGCCATCTGTTGATCGAGCATTGTCATGCAGTAGTACCCCTATTGCAGGCGGCAGCAGCGTGACCGCGTCCGCGATTTCGTGAGCGCGCTTTGCCCGCAGCCGCCGTCTGACTGCTGAAAATCAGCCAGGCCCATGAAGGTGTAGCCGCTCGCACAACCGGGAATGTTGGGCGACACGAAGCCGCCGCAGCCGCCCTGTAGGGCACCGAATCCCGTGGTGTAGCACGCGAGATTTGCGGTGGCGCCGCTGACTCCTTGGGGTCCGGTTGCGCCTGTGGCTCCCCGCGAGCCTGTGGCTCCCGGTGAGCCTGTGGCTCCTCGTGAGCCTGTGGCTCCCGGTGAGCCTGTGGCTCCTCGTGAGCCTGTGGCTCCCGGTGAGCCTGTGGCTCCTCGTGAGCCTGTGGCTCCCGGTGAGCCTGTGGCTCCCGGTGAGCCTGTGGCTCCTCGTGAACCTGTGGCTCCTCGTGAACCTGTGGCTCCCGGTGAGCCTGTGGCTCCGGTGGCCCCAAGTGTTCCACGCGCACCGGTTGCCCCTTGAGGACCTGCGACTCCGGTTGCGCCAGAGGGTCCGCGTGAGCCGGTTGCCCCTTGAGGCCCTGTGGCCCCAGAGGCTCCGCGCTGGCCGGTTGCGCCTCGAGCGCCTGCGGCTCCGGTTGCGCCAGGTGTTCCGCGCTGGCCGGTTGCCCCTTGCGGGCCTGCGGCTCCGGTCTCGCCAGAGGTTCCGCGCGCGCCAGTTGACCCTTGCAGGCCTGTCGGACCGCGAGGACCGGTCAACCCGGTTGGTGAACCCACCCAGTTTCCGTCCGCATCGATCACAGAGGCACCGTCAACGGCGAGCGCTCCGACGTCGACCGATTGACTCTCGAGGGTGGTCAGTGTGGACCGAACCGAGTTCTCGATCATGTCCTGCGGGGTCTGTCCAGCAAGAGTGGCACTGTCGTTGGCGTTCAGCGCATACGGGACGCTCGCCAGTGGTGTGCGTGACAGCGATGTTCCAGCGACACTCACGCCGATCCAACGTTCGCCCTCGTCGAGACCGGCACCATCAAGGTCGCTCTGAACGCCAAGAAGAACTGCAAAGGCGCCGTTGCTGAGACGTACTTCATGTGTTTCGGCCCAGACAGCAGAGGCGGCATTCTGGCTTGCATACACACCGACGTCGAGGGTGTAGATGCCGTTGAGCGGACCCCCGGCAGCATCCAACAGACGTCCTTGGTAGGCCACCGTTTTGGGTGCAGCGAATGCTGTAAGTGGCAGTGCCAACAGGATGGCGAGTAGCTGACGCATGGTGTCCTCCAAAAGTTGTAGGGCCACAGTGTAGCGTCATGTGCGGTTATTCGGTGACGGAACCTGCAATCCAGGCGCGCAGCGTATCGACTTGGGCGTTCACCTGAGACAGGGCTGTACCGCCTAGGCTCGTGCGACGATCTGCGGCAGAACGTGGGTCCAACCATGACAAAGCGTCATCGGCAAATCCATCATGGAACGTCCGTAGGTCGGTCAATGTCAAGGCGTCGAAGCCGATTCCCTGAGCTTCACAGTAAGCAACAATTCGGCCGCTCACGTGGTGTGCCGTTCGGAAAGGCACGTCTTGCGTAACGAGATGGTCTGCGAGCTCGGTGGCCAGCAGGAAATCACCGCGTAGAACCTCTTCGTAGCGGTCACGGTGAACCGACAGGGTCCGCCAGACGCCGGCGGTGATGCGCGTGCAGGCCAGAGTGGTGTCGACGGCGTCGAACAGGGCGGCTTTGTCTTCTTGTAGGTCGCGGTTGTACGCGAGTGGAAGGCCCTTCACCATGGTCAACAACGCGGTCAGGCTGCCGAATACACGGCCCGATTTGCCGCGAACAAGCTCAGCTGCATCCGGGTTGCGCTTCTGCGGCATGATCGACGAGCCGGTGGCGTAGGCGTCTCCCATTCGGATGTAGCGAAACTCTTGGCTCGACCAGATCACTAGCTCTTCGGACTGACGCGACAGGTGAGACATAGCGATGGCACAGGCGGCGGTCGCTTCACACAGGTGGTCGCGCGCGCTGACCGCGTCCATTGCGTTGGGGACAGGGGCGGAGAAGTTGAGCAAACGTGCGGTCTGTTCCCGGTCGATGGGATGTGGGGTTCCGGCCATAGCGCCGGCTCCTAGCGGGCACGCGTCGAGTCGCTTCAGGACGTCTTGCGTGCGCTCTACGTCGCGCTTGACCATCCACGCATACGCGAGCAAGTGGTGGCCGAGAAAGATGGGTTGGCCACGTTGGAGGTGGGTGAACCCCGGCATGAGCACGTCACCGTCAATTTCGACGCGTTCGACGAGCGCGAGGACCAGGTCCATCTGCGCTTCCGCGAGAGTGGTCAGGGCGTCACGCATCCACAAGCGGACGTCGGTGGCGACTTGGTCGTTACGTGAGCGGGCCGTGTGAAGCCGGGCTCCGACGTTTCCAACAAGGGCAATGAGGCGAGACTCCACGGCCATGTGGATGTCTTCGGTCTCGGGTCCTGGGACGTACCGACCGTCTTCGAGCTCTGCTGCGACCGTATCGAGGCCTGCGAGTAGCGTGGCGAGGTCTTCTTTGGTGATCAGACCTACACTCGCCAGCATTGTCGCATGGGCTCGGCTTCCTTCAATATCCTGGCGCCACATCCGCATGTCCACGCCCAGGCACTCCGAGAAGTTCACCATATCTTGGGCGGGGCCCGCCGAGAATCGTCCATCCCATAGTGCCATGTCATCTCCCAAAGCTGTCCGATGCGGTCGGCGACGTAGCCCATCTGGCCAATTCCGACGACGCGGGTTTTTGACAGGGTTGTCATTGGCGGATGGGTAGGGTTCGATGCATATTGACGTCCGTTGACCCGGAGGATGACGCCCATGAACCGCATTGCTGCTCTGTGCTCACTTGGCCTTACGGCATGTGGTGGTCTGACTCCGTTGGGTTCTTTCACCGATACCGAAATTGGAAACTACGATACCGGCATCATCGATTTGGGCACAGATGACCTCGATAGCGATGTCGATGACGGGACCGACCCCGTTGTGGCAGAAGGGTCAGCACCACAGTTGCTCAACATCAGCGCTGCGGACCTTGGCTCACAGATCTCGGTGGCGTTCACAGCGACAGATGCAGACAACAACCTGAACGGTGGTACCTTCGAGCTGACGGTGAACGGTGCCACAACAGCGTACGACATTCCTGACTCGCTATCGACCTGGGACGGGGCATCTGGCGCCGGTACGATTCGCTTCCCAACACCGTCTGTTGGGAGCGGGTCGGGGTGTGGAGCTGGAACGTCGACGCTGTCCATCCGTGGATTGGTCGAAGACAATGCAGGTGACCGGAGCGGCCCGCAATCCACCACGCTCGCGCTTAGCGGTGGAACCGGTGGCGGGGTGCCGACCGTGGAAGTGGGTGACACGGTAGAAGATGTCTATGATGTAGGCGTTCTTACGATTCCATGTGTTGTTTCGGGCGATATGTACCTCACCGGTGGTGGAAGCGGCTATGGGGATTACGACACCATCGCCTTTTCCGTGGCGTCTTCCGGATCCGGAGTCGACCTGAGTTGGGCCGGTACTGCCGACTATGACGTCATATACTTTTTCGATTCTGGTGGGTTTTTGTTGATGCAGTTGCTCGGCGACCCATTGCTCTCTCTGGGCTCTGGACTCAACTCGGGCTCTCTACCCGAGAGCCTGAACTGGCCATTAACGGTGGATGAGACCTACTATGCTGTGATTGGTGGTTGGGAGGGTCCCACCGGTGCGTACTCGTTGACGGTCCGCTAGCACCCGCGGCGTCTGATCCGTGCTGAATGTCTGCACCTGTCACGAGCGAGCTTCGGCTAAAATGTCACCGGCCCTTAGTCGTCTGTTTGGTCCACACCACGGAGGACCCGATGAGACCGATCGTTAGTTTGGCAACTGTTCTATTGCTGTCTGCCTGTAACCGGAGCACCCTCGGTTTGACCCAGCTGGACGGGGTCGAAGTGCAGCCCGGCAGCATGGCTGGAGACATGCCCGTCATCGATGCCTTCGAGGACACCATGTCGGTCAATGACGCCTCGATGTGGGGCAACTGGCTCGACCTCGACCTCCACGTGGAAGGCGACTACGGCTGGGGCATGGTCTCTGGAGATGTGGACCTGTGGGATTACGTCGACACCAGCACGGGCGACCCCACCATTCAGTACGGGGACCCAATCGTCCTAGATGACGACGACCTGTGGGACTGGGTTGGATGCGCCGGGCCTGAGAGCGGCTACGCGGACTTCGATGAGGCGCCGAACGTGGTTCGCATCACCTTCGAAGACCCGAAGACCCTAGGCCTCGTTCCTGAAGACGCCGAGATCGGACCCAGTTGGGTTGGCGCCGTTGTGGATGCTGGCTTCGGCACGGGAGATGCTGTCCGTGCCGTGACATTGGTCAATCTGCAGTAACCACGTAGCGCAGCGTTTCACCGCCGCGGAAGATTCGCACAGGCCCCTCTGGCGTGTGCAGCACAGCTGGGGCGATCGTCGGTTTACGGTCCAGAGTGATGTGTTGTTCACTGGGTTCCCGGCCGTACCAAGTGGGTCCGTTGAGACTCAAAAAGGCCTCGAGATGGGCGAGAGCGCCTGCATCGTCGAACACTTCGGCAACGGTGGCAACAGCGGTCGGTGCACTGAACACGCCGGCGCACCCACAGTCGGTCTCTTTGCGGCCAACGAGGTGCGGTGCCGAATCGGTGCCAAAGAAGACGTTGGGAGCACCACTGGTCGCCGCTTTGACGAGTGCTTGGCGGTCGGTCTCGCGCTTGAGCACAGGCAAGCAGTAGGCATGCGGTCGTAGGCCACCGTCGAACATGGCGTTGCGGTTCCACCACAGGTGATGGGCAGTGATGGACATGGCTGCACGGTCCGTGCGCCTCGCCACAAACTCAACAGCAGCAGCTGTTGTTGCATGCTCCACAATGACCCGAAGTGTGGGCAGCTGGGTCATCAGCGGTCCCAGGATAGTGCTGAGGAACACGGCTTCGCGGTCGAAGATGTCTACGTGGGGATCAGTGACTTCGCCGTGAACACACAGTGGCATACCGGCGTCAGCCATGGCCGCAAGCACGGGAACAAGGGCTTGAATGTCGGAGACGCCGTGGGCGCTATTGGTTGTGGCATGGGCGGGGTAGAGCTTGGCTGCAATCCAGTCGCCTGCGCGAAAACCGGCAATGACCTCGTCTGCATCGATGCCGTCGGTCAGGTACACGGTCAGAAGTGCCTGGAACTCGGCAGGAGCGGCGTCGGCAATGCGGGCTTGGTAGGCCCGTGCAATCGCGCGCGTGGTCACTGGCGGCGCCAGGTTTGGCATCACCAGGGCGGCTGCACAGTGCGCGGCGGTATGCGACGCAACGGCCGCGAGCATGGGGCCATCACGTAGGTGAACATGTGCGTCGAAGGGGCGTCGTAGGTTCATTAGAAGCGTGTCTCCCAGAATAGGTCGCCGTTACTTTGTTGGTCACCCACCGTTACTTCCAAGACTACCTTGGGGGCAATGGTCCACTCCACATGTCCAGCGAACTGGTTGTCATTGATACTCGGTTGCGTCGCTAGAATAGTCTGAAAGTAGACGTCGCTGGCCACAGGGATACCGACTCGGACTGTGCCGTCGGGGTCGTAGCTGATGGAGCCGAGGCGAGCGCCGGACAACACGCTGGACAGTAAGAGGCCAACGAGGGCTTCTGTAGCGGCAGAGCCTTGGTCGGCGTTGAGAGTGTCGGGTTCGCGGCCCGTGATGAGCATGGCTAAGATCTGCGACTGGTCCGGGTATTGCGTAGACGTGAACGAGATGATGGGTTCGCTCGCAGTTCCGCTGACTGAGAGGTCTACGGTTGCAGTGCCAATCTCGCTGTTCGCGGCCAAGTCCAAGATGGGATCAAACGGACTTCCCTGGAACGTGGCCGAGCCGTCTGTCAGGTCGAAACTGGTCTGCAAGACCCGCATCTTTCCGCCGACCACGTCAACCGGGCCAAACAGGCTCATTTCACCGCCGGTCATTGCGAAGTCGATGTCGCCGCCTAGGCGTGTCTGAACATCCGCGCGGGTGACGGTGGCGCCAATCGCTCCGAGGTCGTCTAAGAACGGAAAGGCGACTTGGACTTCCACATTGCGCTGGAGGTCCACATTAATCGAAATGTCGATAGTCTCGTACAGGCCGGGCTCGGCTGTTTCTTCGACAATTTCGCGCTTCTCGTAGTCGGTGCGCTCGACCCGAATGCGCTCGTCTAGTGCCAGCGGTGACACGGTGAGGAACGAGGCTAAGTCTTGCACTATAAGACCGTTGTCCACCACGATATCGCCGCGAACGTCTAGGTTCGGGTAGACCCCACTGACTCCAATGTCGCCCGACGTCTGAATCTGCAGCTCGGTCAGGCCGGACAGCCACGCATTGCGCATAGTGATGCTGCCGGTCACATCGCCTGGGAACCAGCCATCCAAGGTGGCTTGGGCGCTGGCTTCGATGGTGCGACGGGTGAACTCGTCGGTAAAGGCGATGATGCCGCGGCGAGCGTCTGTCTCTACGCTGAAGTTGGTCAGCTCGATGAGGTCGGAGCGCACAAGGATATCCGCCGTGGCCTCCTTGTATAGAACGCCGCTGGGAGCGTAGGCCATCTCCCCATCGCGTAGCTCAATGGTCACATCTGGTGAGGGTTCGAACAGGGTTCCAGCGACTGTGCCGTTCATGCGAAGGGTTCCTGCGCCGCGAGTCGCACCGGGGATGAAACTTGCGAGGGCGCGAACTGGGATGTCTGATCCGTCTACGGTGATGTCGAGCGGGCCGTCGGACCACGTGCTGTAGTCGTTGCGCAAGTTGATAGCGACCGGCACGTTTCCGCCAATGTCTAGGCGTCCTCCGTCTTCAAATGCCAGGATGGTGGTGAGGTTGTAGCCGCCTTCGCTGTCGGGCTGGAGGATGCCGCTCGCTTGGGTGAGCGCCAATCCCTCGATGGCAGCCTCTTCCCAGACAAGCTCGCCGTCGATCGTTGGAGAGCTGGCGCTGCCTCGAATGTGGGCATCTCCTTGCAGATAGCCAGTGAGTCGCGTGTCCATGCCCAGGTAGTCCACCACGCTTGCGACAGGCAGGTCGTCGGTCTCGATGTCCACGTTAAGCGAGTCGATGATGGCGTCATAGTCGGTCCAGTCTGGGGCTTCGTCGGACTCACCGAGTACCCATGCAAAGACGGTCTGCAGCTGTGTCTTGGCACTCCCATCGATCGAGCCTACCAAGCCGTAGCCCTCCATCACCTCGGTCCACAGCTCGACATCGCGGTCGACCCGGTCGATGGCGAACTCGACTCGCCCATCATTCGCCAGACCGGGGACCTTCATCTGAAGTACGCCGACTAGGTGAAGATCTGGGTCGCGGATGGGTCCGCGCACGCTGGCGACTGCGGACAACCCGCCGAGTGGAGCGGTGGACCCTATGAGCTCTGCCATGCGAGCAAAGTCTCCCGGCGCGATGATCAGCTCGGCATCAATGAACCCGTTCCTATCCAGATCGGGGCCCGCGAGGTCCATCTTGACTGGAACCACGCCGCGGAGTGTGGCCAGAGGAACAGTGTCGCTCAAAAAGATGCCGTCGACCTCTGCACGGCCATCGTTCACGCTCAAGATGACGTCCATGTCGAGCGGTCGGTTGCCGTCCACCGCGACTTCCCCGCGTACTGTCCCATCCACCGTGGTGTTGCTCGCCAACCCAGACAAGGCAAGGTTGACATCGAGCTGTCCGGTGAGGGTCTGCTCGATCGACGGAATCAGCCGGTCGATGTAGGCCAAGTCTAGGTTGTCTACGCGAAGCAGTCCGTCCAGCTGACCCACGGTGGCGAGGTCTCCGCGGACGCGAATCCGTCCATGGGTGCTGATGATGTCGATGCGGGCGTTGGAAATACCCCCTTCAGCTACGTTGAAGTGAAGCGGACCCTTAGCGGTCCAGTCGCCACCCGGAATGGGCGCTGCGGTCAGGCC
>JBLHSN010000128.1:0-15012 GCA_047626195.1 Myxococcota bacterium | reverse complement strand
TCCCGCCCATGAGCGACATCGACATTGGCGACACCATCGCAGAAGTCAGCGGCTTTCCGATTGGCGCCAGTGAGTTTGAAGCCGCCGCCGCCCGCGTGGATTCGGCGAATGGTGAGTCGTTCACGGATGAAGAGAAGCGTGAGATTCTGAATGACCTTGTCACCGAAAAGATGCTCTACCTGCACGCACGCGCCACCGGCGTAGACCGTGACCCAAAGGTCCAGAAGGTGATGGTCAACACGCTGCTTCGTGAGCGCGTGTACGCCGAGGTTCGCAACTCTGACTTTGAAGAGTCGGAGCTACAAGCCTACTTTGACGAGCACAGCGACGAGTTCGTGGTGCCCGAAAAATATCAAGTGCTGCGCATTTTCATCCGCGGGGGTCGGGACCGCACACCGGAAGAAGCCGAGAGCTTCACCCAAGACCTGCGCGCCCAAGTGGCAGAGTTTCAGGAAGCCTTTGAGTCGGCCAGCGGAGAGGCCAAGATCGAAGCCCGTGCCGCAATGATTGTGCGCTTCAAGGCGCTTGCATCCGAGCACTCGGAGGACCCCTACCGTCGGCGCGGAGGCGACCTCGGCTTCATGAGCCGTGACGGTAAGCCAGGCATCGATGCGGGCGTGGTCGTACAGGCGTTCGAGATGAACGTAGACGGCCTGTCAGATGTGTTTGAAGCGGGCGGCGGCTCCAACTTGGTCATGGTCGTAGCCAAGCGTGAACAGGTCAGTCGGACCTTCGCCCAGATGAAGGGATCGGTCCTTCGTAAGGTCAAGGCACAAACCTACCGCGAATTGTACGATGCGTATGTTGACGGCATTGATGACGGCTACACTGTGTCCATTGACGATGCCGCGCTGTCGGGTCTAAATCCGCGTCCGGCCCGTCGGGGTCCAATGTCTGGCAATCCTGCGTTGCTAGGCCTAGGTGCCTCGAGCGATGACAATGAAGATGATGGATCTGAAGACGAGTAGCGAGTAACGCTCTACCTTTTCCGGAGAAGACACCACCATGCGCAGTATCTTGATGGCCCTAAGCCTTGTTGTCGCGAGTGTTGCTTCTGCGGAAACGCTCGACCGTCTCGCCGCAGTCGTGGGAGATGAGCCCATTGCGCTGTCCGAGGTCTATGAGCTCGGCGGCGAGTTTATTGCCGACACCTGCCCCGCCATGCGTCGCCCATGCGTTCGTACGGCTGAACTAGACATTCTCGACAGCCTGATTTTGCGCGTTCTTATTCGTCAAGAGCTGGCGTCTCTCGGTCAAGATGTCACCGCAGAGGAACTCCGGCGAACGCTGGATGACGTCGCTCGGGACAACGGCATGACCGAGCAGTCAGAGCTGCGGGCTGCGGTCGAAGAGAGTGGAGAACGTTGGGAAGTCTACCGCGACGAAATTCGCGAACAGCTGCGTCAAGGCCGGTTCCAAAACTGGATTATCGCGCCGCGAATTCCCGTCTCCGAAGACGAGCGCTTGGACGCCTACCGCCGAATGACCCGCGACATGGACGGACCCGGAAAGGTCAAGTTCGAAGCGCTCACGAAGCCCATCGATCCGGAGGGTGGCCCAGAGGCATTGCCGGACGCGGTCATGGCAGCACGAGCGGTGTGGGACCAGCTTCAATCGGGTGAACTGACTTGGGAACAGGCGCTTATCGACTACCACAGCGGCGCTGTGACCGGCCCCACGGGAGACCGCATTCCTGCTGTCGCCCCCGGCGGTATGGTCGGTGCCTTGGACACTGCGGTCTTCAGCACCGATGTGGGTGAGATTGCCGAGCCTGTCGTGGCGAGTGGCCATGTGTTCATCGTCCGAGTGCAAGAGCAGATTGCGGCCGAGGTGCGTCCGTACGAAGAAGTACGCGATGCTTTGGATCAGCAAATCAAGGCTCTGAAAGGCGAGGTTGAGATTGAGGCGTGGTACCAACAAGCTCGTCGTGAAGCCGCCGTTCGGATTCTCCTAGAGGAGCTGTAGATCCCCATGTTGGTCATCACCCCCGGTGACCCTGCGGGCATTGGACCCGAGGTGACCGTCAAAGCCCTCGCCAAGCGCTTGGTCAAGAGTACGCCGGTACATGCCGTGCTCATTGGTGACGCTGCGGTGTTGCGTATTGAGGCCGCTCGCGTGGGCCTTCCGCTGTACGAAACGTCCACGGTTGACCGTTCCCGGCCAGGCGTCGGTTTGTGGGAGCCCAGTGGCGATGAGCCCGTTGAAGTTCGAGCCATTCGCGCAGCCGTGGCCGCTTGCCAGTCGGGCCGCGCTGATGCCTTGGTGACCGGCCCGATTCACAAGGAAAGGCTCGCTGCACGCGGCTTCGCGTACCCGGGGCATACCGATTTTCTCGGACACCTGTGTGGTGTCGACAATCCAGTCATGGCTTTTGTGGGCGGTAGACTGCGAGTGGCTCTTGTCACGGTCCATCTACCGCTGCGAAGCGTAGCCGATGCCATCTCCCAAGCCGGTGTGGAGCATGTTCTGCGCACCGTGTCACAGGCGAGTGGGCTGCATCTGGGTCTTGAGGCACCGCGCATTGTGGTGTGCGGGCTTAATCCGCATGCTGGCGATGGTGGACTGCTGGGTCGCGAAGAAATCGACCACATCGCTCCTGCTGTACGCCAGGCCGTGGCGAGTGGCATTGATGCACGCGGGCCTGTGAGCGCTGAAGCCGCATTCCGACAAGCCGCGGATGGGCAGGTGGACTGGGTGATTGCGATGTACCACGACCAGGGTCTCGCTCCGCTGAAGCTGGTGGACTTTGGCCGCAGCGTAAACTGGACGTTGGGGTTGCCGATGATTCGGACCAGCGTGGACCACGGAACGGCAGACGATATTGCCGGCCAGGGAATCGCTGACCCCGCAGCGATGCTCGCAGCGATTGCCCACGCGGAACGGTTGATTCGCTGACAACTGTCGGTGGTTCGTCGGTGGCTGAACGGACTAACCTCGTTGATCGAATGGCATGATGTCCGCATGGCGGACTGTGGAGGTCATTATGGTCATGCCGCTACACACGTTCTCGTTCCCCGGCGTCGCTCTGCAAGAGCGCGTTGTCTACGCCATTCGCGAGGAGGCTCACGAGCTGTCCTACTGCTTGGAGCGGGTGCGCAATGGCAACGTAGCCCTCGTGTTCATCGAGCGACTTGGGGTCTTGGCTGATGCCTGGCGCACCGAGCGTCTCAAGCTGATTCGAGAGTACACCGCTGCCCGTGTTCGACCCAGTGCATGGAAAGTCGCCATACGTCATGGCCAGACCCTGCGGGAACTCGACTTGGACACTTCGCTTTGCGTCGCACATGCCTGGCGTTGGTTGCGTCCGGAACCTGTGAATGTGCACGTCATCGTCTCCGAGTGCAACACGGACCCCATTTTATCGACTAGTGTTGCGGGTATTGCGGAGCTGTCATGATTCGATTTCTACCCCTGACCCTTCTTGCGTTGGGTGCCTGCTTTGACGACGAGATTCGAGAGGCTCGAGACCGTGACGGCGACGGTTTCGAGGCCCCCGAGCTCGGCGGGGCGGACTGTGATGATGAAAACTCGCTGGTAAATCCAGACGCCCCCGAGGTCTGTGGTGATGGCGTAGACAACAACTGTGACGGCGGCGTGGACGATGCTGGCTTTGGCAATGTCACGTGGTATCCGGATGTGGATGGAGACGGGTACGGCGACAATGATGCGCAGCAGACGTGCGTAGCGCCTGATGCGTCGGTCGCTGGCTTGAGCAACGGGGCCGACTGCAATGACACCGACAGTGCGGTGAATCCTGGGGCTCTCGACCTGTGTGATGACGAAGTCGACAACGACTGCAACGGTGTGGTTGATGACGCGCCCAATAGCGTCACGTTCTACCTGGACAATGACATTGATGGCTTCGCTGGAGCCGATGAGTTTCGGGCGTGCGAGGCACCGCAGGTGTCCTTCGCGGACCTAAGCGCCGGCGTTGACTGTGATGACGACAACGCCCAGGTCAGCCCAATTGAAAATGAGGTCTGTGGAGACGGCCTCGACAACAACTGCGACGGTGCCGTAGACGACGACGGAGACGGGGGTATCCTTTGGTACGCCGACAACGACGACGACGGCTTTCCCTCGGCGCAGGTCGTGAGTGGATGTTCGCCTCCCAGCAACTCGTTCTCGTCGTTGTCCGTAGCTGTGGACTGCAACGACTCGGATGCGTCGATTGCACCGGATGCCGCTGAGATCTACTACGACGGCGTGGACCAGAACTGCGACGGCGCCAATGACTACGATGCTGACGGAGATGGAGTCAACAGTGATGCCCATGGCGGGCTCGACTGCCTGGACAGCAATGCGGCCGTCAATCCTAGTGGTCAGGAGGTCTGCGGAGATGGACTCGACAACGACTGCGACGGAGCGACGGACGACTCCGGCTTAGGTGCCATCACCTGGTACATCGACAGCGATAACGACGGCTTCCCAGGCGCTACACCGTTCTCGGGTTGCTCGGCGCCGAGCGGGTCCTTTTCGTCGCTCTCAGGCGGCACGGACTGCAATGACCTGGATGGTTCTGTTCGCCCGAATGCGTCCGAGGTCTACTACGACGGCGTTGACCAGAACTGCGATGGTTCAAATGACTACGACGCCGACCTGGACGGTGTGACTAGTGATGCACATGGTGGGCAGGACTGTGATGACGGCAATCCGAATGTGCGTCCGAGTGCGGCGGAGATCTGCAACAACGGGCTGGATGACGACTGTAGTGGGGATTCCCCGGAGTGTTTTTGGGAGGATGGTGCTCAGATTGATGATGTGGCAGGTACCATCTGGACGAGCTCGGATGCCGTTGTTGATCAGCTGGTGACGTTTGAGTCTGGAACAGATGGTGTCGATGACCTCGCGGTCTTCGTCCGAGGACCACGTTTGGACTGGGTCAATGGGCCGTTCGATGAAGAAGTCACCTCGCTGTCTGCGGCGCGCTCTGGCCGTATGACAAACTCATTCAGCTCGTCCCTCACCACGGTTCACTCCGCCATCGCTGTGGAGACCAACAATGGGTTGGATGGCGGCATCATGTTCGGCGTAGCCGGTTTGAACCGAGTGATGCATTTGACGCGTCCCCTGCCGTCTTTTGGGGTTCTCGGGGTCCCCTGGACAGTGGTCGCTGGAGTTGAGAATACGAACGTGGGTTGGGCTTTGGCCGGCGGGATGGGCATGGGAACCAATACGGGATTCGGCTGGGCGACAGCCACTTCCTTTGTCGGGTTTGTGCGGGACCCAGTAAATGGCGTCTACGTCTGGAACGGAATTCCAACTTATGATGACGAAAACGATTCAGATAGAAGCTTGAGCCGAAGCGGGGGAGTTTGGGCGATGCAGGCTGTCGAATTGAACGGCGATGGGCGGAAGGACCTTCTGGTGACGGAAAGTCGGTCGGGTGGCGCCTATTGGACCACCGTGAGATTCAGCCCGCAAACCACCGCGGGTTCAAGTTCCCTCCCTGCACTTCAGTTGGATGACCCTTCGATATTGTCTTTCGATTCTAATAAGCACTGGCTCGTCCAGTTCGACTCATCGACATCTCGATTGCTAACGGTTGCGTCCGATGGATTGAGGGTATCGGCTGTTCCAGTTTTTGGAACCTCTTCCGCGGCGAATGCGCCTCTTCTCGCAACGGAAGGTGATGGAGACGTCATCGCTGTACTTCCTGTCGCTGACTATGATGGAGACGGTGTCCATGACGCGGTGGCACTGGTACGGAATGGCTCTGCACACGAACTTCAGTTGTTCCTAGGGGTTGGGACCACTGGCCGAACTGAACCCGATATCATTATTTCCGCACCAGATACGGGCACTTTCAAGGATGCCGCTGTCGGGGATTGGAATGATGACGGGCACGATGATTTGGCCGTGAGTTTTCCATCGGGAGTATGGATTTTGTACGGTTCGGCCCAATACTAACTAGATGCTTCGCATCCTAAGGAACTAAGAGCTCAATTTCCAGGCGGTCATTACAACTGAAGGATGTCTGGCCTGTGCCCGGCATTAGAAGCGAGACAATAGTAACGTTCAGTGCGTAGGATTCGTTTCCGTCTTGGTCTCGAAACTCCAGGTTGAGTTCATGCATCTCTTGATTATTCGAAGATGACATTTCAACCGGAACGCTTGCTAGGCCTGTGTTTGTGAGATGTGCTTTAAGAGTCCATTGTTCGTCGACGGCGTCGCAGCTGTATTCAAAACTGCCTATCCGTTCGTCTAGAACGTTCGATGTGTCGATGCCGTTTGGAGTAGCTCCACAACCAAACAAAAACCCGAGCATGCCAGTGCATGCTCGGGCTTTGTCCAACTGGATCCAGTTGAGTGCGAACGCTATGACTAGAGTCCGTTTTCGCAGTTGCCCTTGTCGGCAGCTTCGAAGCAGATGCATCCGTCGCCAGCGAAGGTTTCCGCGGCCTTGTAGCCGAAGATGGCACAGTCGGGCTCGTTGGCGTCGCTGTCCGGAGTTCCGCTGATCTTAACTGCGATGCTCAAGAATTCGTCGTCATCGTTGGTGTCAAAGTAGGTGTCTACGAATTCGCCTTCGCCGTCAGCGCCGCCGCAACCCATGAGAGTTGTGGAGCCCAAGACAACAGCACCAGTGGTAGCAACGTCGTCTAGGTTGAGCTGCCAAGTGTCCGAAGTTCCGTCTGGAGCGAAGCTGATGTTGGCGTCTCCAGGCATGATGTGGCTTTCTTCCCACTGTGGTGCCGGAGCGCCCGAGTTGACGATGTCGACAGTCACGGTGTCGGCCCAGCCCTGGAAGGTGGCATCGTAGGTGATGACGTCTTCAGCAGGTGCAACACCAGGAGCACAACCGAGGTTGAGCGAGGTGATCAGGAAGTCACCTTGGAAGGTGGTATCAGTGTCTAGGTCACTGTCCACAGGGTCAGTAATGTCACCACAGTCAGCTGCGAATGCCGCGAGAGCTGCGAGGGGCAGCCAGTAAAGCGTCTTCATGTTTTTGCGTCTCCGTTAAGTTTACCGGGGCTATCAACCCTCGGCGCCGGCATAGTTACTCAGTACTGAGGCAAGCCGCAACCGATTGCAATCGGTGAAAACAGGGGAACAGAGCAGTAGGTTCCTGGGTTGCCGCGGGGAAACCGGGCGTTCTGCGACACTCCAATGTCAGGAATTAGTCAGGGACGCGTACCCGATGCCCGGCTTCGAACAAGGCACGTTCAATGTGATCTAATAGCCGGTCACAGCCCTCGCCCGTGGTGGCGCTGATGGCTAGACCGTTGTGGTTTCTGCGTAGCTCGTCGAGTGCAATCGGGTCGGCGATGTCTGCCTTGTTCCACACGAGAACCATGGGCTTGTCCGACAAGTTGAGGTCTTTTAGGATGACGTCGACGCTTATTTTGTGGTGATCCACATGTTTGTCGCTTGCATCCAAGACATGAAGAAGCAGATCTGCGGTGTCGAGTTCTTCGAGGGTTGCTTTGAAGGCATTGACCAGGGTTTTTGGTAGGTCTTCAATGAATCCAACGGTGTCGGTGACAATGATCTCGCGTTCCTGCGGGAAGCGGTAACGGCGGCTGGTTGGGTCTAAGGTTGCAAACAACTGGTTCTCGGCGACCACATCGGACTTGGTCAGACGGTTGAGCAGGGTGCTCTTGCCGGCATTGGTGTAGCCAACAATACTCACCTGCGGAATTCCGTTTTTCTGCCGCTGTTTGCGCCGCTCTGCGCGGTTCAACGCGAGTTTCTTCAGTGCATCCTCTACCCGGGTCACTCGCTCTTGGGCGCGGCGTCGGTTGGTTTCCTGCTTGGTTTCACCGGGTCCTCGTCCACCGATACCCCCGGTCAGGCGGGACATGGCGGTCGGCATGATCGCGAGGCGCGGCATGGCGTAGCGGAGCTGGGCGAGCTCGACCTGCAGCTTTCCTTCTTTGCTCTTGGCGTGCTGGGCAAAGATGTCCAGGATGAGCTGAGTCCGGTCCAACACCTTGAGTTCGGTGGTCTGGGCCACGTTCCGCAGCTGCGATGGCGACAGCTCGCCGTCGAAAATGAGCACTTCGGCACCGGTGTGCATGGACCGCACAATGAGGTCTTGCAGCTTGCCCTTTCCAATGAAGGTTCGGCCGTCAATCGCGTCGCGTCTTTGCAGTTCGGTCCCCACCACTTCGAGTCCTGCGGTGTCTGCGAGTCGGCGGAGTTCGGCGAGGCTGCGCTGGGCGTCGTCTAGTCTGCCGGCGGTGACGCCAATGAGAATGGCGGCCTCTGCGCCTTCGATGCGTTGAAGCGCTTCACTGCTACCGAACTGGTCTTCGAGGTCGGTGATGAAGGCGATGAAGTCGTCGGCCAGCTCCGTGATGTGCGGGACCTGCTCGCGCTGTACGGGTGCATCGGCGTCTGGAGGAAGCAGGTGCCCCCAATGCACCACGCCGGGCAGTCCGTTGGCCGTGACGTGCAAAGTGACCACAGCGTCAAGCTGCAGTAAGGTGAGGTCAGTGACGTCGTCTTCAGTCAGCCCTTCTGGACGGAAAGTAGTGTGAATTAACCGGAGTCCGCGCAGGCGGTTCGCACCGGCGCGACGAGGCCCTACATCGGGCAGGAACACTCGATGGGCATCTCCAACAATGACGCTGTCGATGGTTCCGCGGCGGTCTACGAGCAGCCCAATGCGTCTCCCGGTGAACTTGGACAGCTCGGTCAACCGGCGGGCGAGGGGAGCGTGGATGAACTGCGTGGGCGGAATCCTACGCCGATACAGGGAACGCAGTTCTTTGTGTTGATGCGACTTGAGGCCAGTGGTGTCACCATGGAGCGTTTCCATGTTTCTCCCGAGAGTGCCACGCGGCTATCGCAGCGAGCCGCTGGTCCCAAGCTCGCATCGGTCGCTTCCTGTACGCTTGTGTGGTGAGGGGGTGTGCATGGCGTCGTCTAAACTACGTATTCTGGCTCTAATGGGAGTCTCACTAGGCGCACTTGGTGGTCTGTACTTGGCAGCCTGGCCAGTGCCGATTGAGCCTGTGGCCTGGCAGGCGCCTCCAGGCGTGGAGTGGCATCCAACGGGTTCCCTGGCCTCCGCACAGCGTGTCCCCATGGCGGACGGCTACGGTCCAGAAGACGTTCACGTCTTGCCTTCGGGCGATGTGATTGTTGGCAGCCATGACGGAACGCTGTGGCGTCACGGAGACGAGGTCTCGGTTGTGACCGATGGACTGGAGAGGCCCCTCGGCATTCATGGGCTGCCCGATGGCCGATTGGTGGTGGCCGATGCGCTGCTTGGATTGGTCGCTGTGGACGTAGACACGGGTGCGGTTGAGGTCTTGACGACGACCTGTGGCGGTGCGCCCTTGGTGTTCACAGATGACGTAGACGTGGCCGCTGATGGGACCATCTGGTTTACGGATGCGACCCAGCGGTTTCAGCAGTCCGACTGGATGATGGACATCTTAGAGAGCGGTGCTACCGGGCGATTGTGCTCCTACCAAATCGGAGATGTAGACGCGCAAGAGCATCTCACCGAGGTCGCGTTCGCCAATGGCATCGCGCTCGACCCGGCAGGAGCCTTTGTTTTGGTGAATGAGACGTCGCGCTACCGGGTGCGGCGGCTGTGGTTGAGCGGTCCCAACGAGGGCACGGATGACGTCTTTGTAGATGACCTTCCTGGCTTCCCGGATGGCATCTCGGCTGGAGACGGCGTCTTTTGGATAGCCATTGCGTCGCCGCGCAATGGAGCCGTTGATACATTGGCTGGTCATCCGTGGCTGCGGAAAGTGCTGGTTCGTTTGCCTGAAGTGATGCTCCCTGCACCCCTTCAGTCGGCTCGGGCAATCGCCCTCGACGCATCTGGAGCCGTGGTTCACGACCTCTACGACCCGGTTGGTGAGCGCATCACAACGGTCACCAGCGTTCAGGAGCACGACGGGCGAGTCTATCTAGGCAGCTTGGTCGACACGGCGTGGGCTGTCATTGACATCCCGGACTGAGGACTGGCGGCGATGTTAAGCGAGTAGATTCGATGCAGGCGAGTGACGCGTGTCCGGGGTACGACGGCGTTCTGGAGATCTGATGCGTTGGCTGCTCCCCTTGTTCCTCACTGCCTGCTCGGGCGGCGGTGATGCTGAAACGGACATTCCCATTGACGATGTTGGGTGTGACTACCCAACTGCCGCCGAGCCCATGGCCCTGAACGAGCCCTTGGCTGCGTACTCATGGGCCCAGGCGCTTCTTGCGGATGGCCGAACGCTTCCGCTCGATCTCGCGAGTGCCTACTGCAACTCGGACACCAGCTACGACTGGAGTCCACACGACTACATGCTCTTCGTCTCTGTGCCAGCGTGGTGACCCGCTTGTAGAGATCACGCCGTGAGCGTGGCCGACGTTGAAGACGAGATTGTAGCCGAGGGTGTCCAGATTATCTGGGTCATTGAGCAGATAAACTTCGTGACCGCGGGCTTGTACGAGCACTGCGCCGAGTTCAACGAGGCCGTGTCGGGCTCGACGGCGGGCTGGTGCGTGGGTGATGGCGAGACCACACCGGAAGCTGGCGTGTTCGATGACTCGCCGTTCTCCGACCGACGTGGCTTTGACATCCTTGTTGATCGCTCGACCATGGAGGTGGTGTTGACCACCAACCACGGAACGACCAACGGCAACGAAAATATCAGCGGTGATGAGCTTCTCGCTGAGATTCGGACCTTCACGAGTCCGTAGACCCGTGTTTGTCGCATTCATCCTGCTGGAGGCACTGTGCAGCCCAGTCGCATTGACCGTATCCGTACGTTGCTGAGGGGCATTGAGACGGGCGACCCCGAGTCAGGTTCGGTCGTTAGCCCTTCCCAGTACATTCAGCACAACCCGCAGACGCACATCGGTCGAGAAGGGCTCGCAGCGTTGTTCGCGCGTCGGGCGACCCCCTCGCCGCGGGTCAACCTGGTCCGCGCCTTCGCCGATGGCGATTTTGTGTTTGGACAGACCGAGTACGACTTCGCAACACGGCGTATCGGATTCGAGGTTTTCCGCTTTGAGGGCGAGTTCGCCGTTGAACATTGGGACAACATTCAGCCTCGGATGGGTCCCAATCCTTCCGGGCACAGCATGGTGGACGGGCCTACTGTGGCCACGGATCTTCATCTCACCGAGAGCACACGTGCGCTGGTTTTGGCCTTTGTGCAGCAGGTACGCGTAAACAGCCAAGTGTCGGGGCTGGAAGCCTATGTGAGTGCCGACCAGTATGTCGAGCACAGTCCTGATGGTGCGGACGGGCTGGCCGCACTTCGTGGCCGCATCCAAGACGACACCTCTGGACCCCATCGCGTTGTGTATCGCCGTGTCCACCGCGTCTTGGCCCAGGGGAACTTCGCTCTAGCGGTCAGTGAAGGGTCACGTGGCAGCGTACATACTGCTTTTTATGATCTGTACCGAGTCGAGGCCGGCAAGCTCGTTGAGCACTGGGACACGGTTGAGAGCGTAGCTCCGCCTGAAGACTGGAAGCACGAAAACGGCAAGTTCTAGCATTCGAACTGCTCGGTGAAACACTGCCCGACAGGGACTTTCTCGAGACTGTCGAACACCCCACAAACAACAAGGGCCGAGGCATCACTGCCCCGGCCCTTTGATTTACGCAACGAACGCTACAGAAGGCGTCCGCCGCCGGTTGCTTGTTCCAGCAGCTTGGGCAGGTCCACACCGATGGCGCCCTTGAGCTCCTCTACCAGTCGGACCGCTGTGCGAGCGGTGTTGCCGCTGTTCATGTCTCCGCCGTAGTCCGGGAGCATAGTGACGCGGTCAACCTTGACCTCGCCAATCGTGCTCACCAGGCTGTTCATGATGGACTGCAGCTTCTGCATCAGGAAGATGTCGCGGGCGCTGTCGCCAGAGGCTTTCCACACCGTGATCATTTCCTTGAGAACGCCGACGGTCGCTCGGCCTTCTTCGAGGATGACGGCCGAGCGGCCTTGGGCTCCAGCAATGCCGGCTTCCATGTTCGCGCGAGCGGGCTCGATGACATCTGCCTCTAGGCGAGTACGGACTTCTTCGACACGGGCCTCTTCGGCTTCGAGTGCCGCAGTTGCGCGGGCAATTGCGGCTTCAACGCGTCCAACTTCCTGAGCAATGCGGGACTCTGCCAGAGTCTCGGCGTCTGCAATGCGTCGCTCGGCTTGGGCGCGCAAGACCTCTTCGTCCGATGCAATTTCGGTGAGGCGGGCACGCTGGCGATTGGTCGCGTCTTGGATGAGCGCTTGTGCCTTTGCACGCGCCTCGGCAATGCGGCTGTGTTTGATGATCTCGGCGGAGCTGCGCCGACCGATGGAGTTGAAGTACCCGCGGTCATCGCTGACATTCTGAATCTTCATATTGTCGAGCACTAGACCGAGCTTCTGAAGGTCCTGTTCGGCTTCGCTCAACAACTTGCTCGCGAAGGCGAGCTTGTCGTTGTTGACTTCTTCCGGGGTCAGCCCAGCGAGGACACCGCGAAGCGTACCCTCAAGTACATCCTTGGCAATGCGTGCCACTTCCTTGCGGTCCTTACCGAGCAGGCGCTCGACAGCATTGCCAAGGCGCGGGTCGTGTCCGGCAATCTTGAGGTTGGCTACACCCTGGACCATCAGCGGAATACCGCCTTTGGAGTAGGCATTGGTGACCGAAACATCGATAATCATGTTGGTCAGGTCCATCCGGTCGACACGCTCGAACAGAGGTGTTCGCAGACTACGCCCGCCTTTGACGACGCGGTAGCCCCCTTTTCCAAGGCCTCCCGAGAAGATGAGCACTTCGTTCGGCTCGCAGATGTACAGCAGGTTGGTTGCGATGAAGCCTGCGGCGATAATCAGAGTGACGAAGGTGACGATGATGGCACCAAACGCCATAATGGCTGTAATTGGGTCCATCACTTCACCCCCTGGGGACCGGCGAGAATGCCGGTGACATCTACACCCGTGGTCTCGCGGAATTCGCGAAGCACGGCGGTTACTACGCTTGGCAGTGCGGCAATGTGGTTGGGCAGCGCCTTTCCATCGCCACCATCAATCAACACGACCTCGCCAATCTCCATTTCCTTGACCTTGTCAACCACGGTCGAAAGAACGGTCTCGAGCTGCTGGATGAGGAAGATGTCTTTGGCGTCGTCTCCGGCTTCGATCCAGGTGTCACGCATCATGTCGAGGACTTCGGCCATGGCCTTGCCATCTGCCACAATGCTTGAGGCCTCGGAACGGGCTCGCATCTGAGCGCTGGACCGCTCGGCCTCAGCAGGCAGGACGACGTCCGACATCAAGCGGAAGTGCTCGAGCTTGGCGCGAATCTCCTGAAGCTTTCGCTCTGCCCGGGCTCGGGCGGTGAGAGCCTGTTGCTCGGCGCGTTCTTCGGCGGACTTGGCACGGGCTTCAAGCTCGTACTTCACCTTGGACAACGCATTTTCGTTCCTGCGAATAGTGGTCTCGGCTCGCTCATTGGCGACCTTGCCTTCGCGGATGCTGATGGCCTGCGCCTCTTCGGCATCTGCTTTTGCCGTGGACTCTGCAATTTCGGCGAACGACAGGACGTTGGCCAAGCGTTCGCGGCCGATACTATCGAGGTACTCCACGTCATCGGACACGCTCTGCACCTTCAAGGTGTCGAGCGATAGGCCGAGGCGGTCGAAGTCTTCGCCCGCTTCTTCGACGAGCTCTTCGGTAAGCTTTAAGCGGTCCTCGTTGACTTCCTCTGGGGTCATGCGAGCGAGAACACCGCGCAGGTGACCTTCCAGGGATTCCTTGGCCACACGACGAATCTCGGCCGGATCGACACCCATAAAGCGCTCGATGGCGTTCCGGATGAAGCGTGGGTCACTGTTGACCTTCACATTGGCAATCGCGTGCACTGCAAGGGGAATACCACCGCCCGAGTACGCGTTGCTAACAGCAATTTCGATGGGTATGGTCGTCAGGTCCATCCGATCGACCTTCTCGAAGACTGGGATTTGAATGCCAACGCCGCCGTGAATGACTTTGTACCCAACGTTGGTACCGTCCGGCATTGTGTATTTGCGACCAGAGAAGATGAGCACTTCGTTTGGCTTGCAGATGTGTGTCAGCATTTTCAGGCCCATGAGCCCGACAATAGCGACGACGGCAAGGCTAGCGAGCCCACCAGCGATTAAAATTTCCAAGGGTCCTCCGTGTTCGGCGAAGCATACTCCGCATTGACTTACTGGGGTGTACGCTCGGTCAGTCTGACCTGTTGCGTACGTTCGAGGGTTGGCATGCTTGTCACGTTGGCGGTGCCGTCGTTCACGTCTGTGATGAGGACAAGAGCACCCCGCGGAATCGCCGCTGAATCTTGTGTGCGAGCGGCCAGTTCGAGTTGTCCTTGGGGCGAGTCAATGACGATCTTTCCAAGGTCTCCCGGCGCAACAGGCAACAATACACGGGCTTCGCGACCGACAAACTGCTTGAGTCCGACCGAGGCCGTCACCGTGTTGACTTTGAGCTGACGAAAGAACCATGCGGCGCCCGAACCCGCGACAGCACCGGTGAAACAGGCAGCGGCAAGAGCGACTATCCACGGTGTGAATGGGTGCAGCATAGAGCCGACAAGTCCGAATCCGGCGGCGCCAAAGGTCCAAAATCGCATGCTTAGAAAGGGCAGCCACATGGCAGCGGTCGCGGCATCGCTCGAGCCGGATAGGTCGAAGTCTTGGTCGAACCCGCCCCCATCGATGTCTGCGTCCACGTCGAGGTCCGCATCCACGTCGAGGTCCGCATCCACGTCGAAGTCCGCATCCACGTCGAAGTCGGCGTCCACGTCGAAGTCTGCGTCTCCGCCTAGGTCTCCGTCGCCTCCGCCAAGAAGGATGGACACCCCGATGAGAATGCCGCCAAAAGCGAGGGCTCCGATGTACAGACCAATCACGTTGACTCCAGTGATGGGGATATGACTTGCGGCTGGGATGATTGCATAGGCGAAAACGCCAGCATCAGCCAACCGATGATGAAACACACACCACCGAACGGGGTGATGGCGCCCAACCAGCGGAGCTCTGTGAGGGTCATGGTGTACAAGGACCCGCTAAACAGGACAATCCCTGCGACAAAG
>JBLHSN010000127.1:0-15181 GCA_047626195.1 Myxococcota bacterium | reverse complement strand
ACGGCTGTGACGCCGCGTGCTCGGTCGAAGAGGACTGGGAATGCGAAGGCGAGCCCTCGGACTGCTCACTGCTACCCGTGTGCGGCAACGGCCTGGTTGAAGACGCCGAGCTGTGCGACGACGGAAATACTGCTGCGGGCGATGGCTGCGACGACAACTGCTCGGTCGAGCCCGGCTTCGACTGCGAAGGCGCCCCCTCCGAGTGCATCCCGCTCCCCGAGTGTGGAGACGGAGTCGTAGACACGGACGAAACCTGCGACGATGGAAACGCTGTCCAAGGCGATGGCTGCGACAGTGAATGCGCCGTTGAAGCCGATTTCGAGTGCACAGGCGCTCCGAGTGACTGCGTCGAGTCACCAGACGTTGTGCAAGGCGGATGTGGCTGCTCAAGCGCATCGAGCCCCATGGCATGGTGGCTCGTATTGTTCGCACCGATGCTCGGACTGCTGCGCCGGCGGTAAGTCGTCTGCCCCTAGGTGGTCTGCCCCTAGAACACCTCACAAAAACGGCGGCTGGACACTCTCATGTCCAGCCGCCGCGTTCGTTTACAGTCTCTACGACTCGCCTATCTACCGGTGCATATCGAAGCGGTCGGCCTGCATGACCTTGGTCCATGCATCAGCAAAATCTTGGGCGAACTTTGCTTCGTCATAGGCGTAGACCTCGCTTACGGCGCGCAGCTCGGCGTTGGAACCGAAGACCAAATCGGCTTCGGTCGCGGTCCACTGGACCGCGCCATCGATACCCACGCCTTCAAAGGTGTAAGGCGCCGCGGCCGGCCGCCAGGTGGTCGACAGGTCGGTCAAGGTGGTGAAGAAGTCATTGCCAAGGATGCCTGGAGACTCGGTGAACACGCCATGTGCGCTTCCACCAGCATTTCCGCCCAAAACTCGCATGCCGCCGAGAAGAGCCGTCATTTCGTGAACCGTGAGGTCCAAGAGGTCTGCCTTGTCGATAAGCGCATCTGACGGCCGACGCAGCGCGTCTTCGGTGTAGAAGTTGCGGAACCCATCAGCCTTGGGCTCTAGCGGGGCAAAAGACGCGACCTCGGTCTGGTCCTGTGTCGCATCTGTCCGACCAGGGGTAAACGCCATTTCCACGCTCAATCCCCCCTTCGACGCTGCATCTTCGACAGCAGCCACACCGCCAAGCACAATGACATCTGCGAGCGATACCTGCCTTCCACCAGAGGAGGACGCGTTGAACGCGGTCTGGATGGCTTCGAGTGCTGCCACAGTACGGCCCAGCTCCGTAGGCGCATTCACCGACCACTCATTCTGCGGGGCCAACCGAACGCGGGCGCCATTCGCCCCGCCACGCATGTCCGACCGACGGAAGGTCGACGCCGATGCCCAAGCCGTACGAATCAGCTCGGGTGTGGTCAGGCCAGACGCCAAGATCTGCCCCTTCAGCGCCTGTGCATCGTCGCCGGTAATCAGAGCGTGGTCCACCGCAGGAACAGGGTCCTGCCAGATGAAGACTTCTTCCGGCACGTCTGCACCCAAGTAGCGGGTACGTGGACCCATGTCTCGATGGGTAAGCTTGAACCAAGCTTTACCGAACGCAGCCTCGAACTCTTCGGGATTGTCGCGGAAACGGCGAGAGATAGCCTCGTAGTCACTGTCTTGGCGCATCGACAAGTCCGTCGTCATCATCATGGGTGCATGCCGCACGTCAGAGTCGTGCGCGTCAGGCACCAACCCATCTGCCTGACGGTCAGTCGGTCGCCACTGAGTGGCGCCAGCCGGGCTTTGTGTGGTCTCCCATTCGTAGTCGAACAGGAACGACAAGTACTGGTGCGTCCAGCGAACGGGAGCGGCGGTCCAAGCGCCTTCGAGGCCGCTTGTCACGGTGTCAACCGCGTTGCCAGCCCCACAGGAGTTGAGCCAGCCCAGGCCCTGACCTTGAAAGCCCATTCCAGCCGGGGCCACATCCACGCAGTCGGCAGGAGGGTGCGCGCCGTGAGCCTTGCCAAAGGTGTGACCACCGGCGATCAGTGCCACGGTCTCTTCGTCATTCATGGCCATACGCGCAAAGGTGTCACGGATGTCGTAGGCCGCAGAGACCGGGTCGTGATTGCCGTTCGGGCCTTCCGGGTTGACGTAGATGAGGCCCATCTGCACAGCACCCAGGCCTTCTTCGAGCTCACGAGCACCGTGGTAGCGCGCATCACCGGCCAGCATCTGAGATTCGGGTCCCCAGTACACAAGCTCGGGTGCCCAGTCGTCTTCGCGTCCGCCGGCAAAACCGACCGTCTCAAAGCCCATGGACTCCATGGAGACGTTGCCGGTCAGGATCATTAGGTCGGCCCAAGACAACGCACGGCCATACTTTTGCTTGACCGGCCAGAGCAACCGGCGAGCCTTGTCGAGGTTCGCATTGTCGGGCCAGCTATTGAGTGGCTCAAAGCGTTGTTGTCCACCGTCGGCGCCGCCTCGACCATCGCTGATGCGGTAAGTGCCGGCGCTGTGCCAAGCCATGCGGATGAACATCGGGCCGTAGTTGCCGTAGTCCGCCGGCCACCAGTCTTGTGAGTTGGTGAGGAGCCTTTCAATGTCCGCCTTCACCACATCCAGGTCGAGCGTCTCGAACTCGGCTGCGTAGTCGAAGTCCGCACCGTAGGGGTTGGTCGAGGCATTTTGGCGGAGCGGCTCGAGGTTTACGCGCTCCGGCCACCAAAACTCATTGGGCTTCGCTTCGCCAGGCGCAAAGTCCTGCGCGGCAAGAGCGGTCGACTCTGCGGCGGCTTCATCGCCAGCAGGGGTGAGCGATTCCGCCGCGGGCTCACATCCAGAGAGCGCAACCGCTGAAACGGCAAGACCGATCAGCGCTGACGGCATCGAAGCAAAATGAGCTGACGGGCGAGACGGTGATGGAAACATGGGGACTCCTTTTGGGTACACCTACCATTACCAACACCAGTCATAGATTCCAACACATTGGATGCATCACGATCATAGTGAGCGCCTATGTCACAGTGCCCAGCACACACGGCTCACGCCGAGCCTCCTACAGTACCCTGAACAGCGCGTTCTATGTGGTCTGCGACCTCTTCGAGAACGGATTCAACCGGATGGTTACGCCGCCACGCCATGGTCAGAGTGCGCCCAATTCCTCCACTCGTGAAGGCACGTGCTTCCACCCGAGAGCGCGCACTCTCCATCTCCACAGCCATGGCTGGCAGCACGCTGATTCCCAGGCCGGCCGATACCATCTGAACCAGCGTTGGCAGACTGGTCGCGCGAAAAGCAGACTCGCGGGCGACCTGAAGCATGCACATGGACACCGCATGTTCGCGAAGACAATGCCCATCCTCCAGCAACAACACCTCCTGCGCCTGCAACCAACTCATGGGAACTGGGTTGGGTCCTTCCGAGCCCTGCGGAACCAGCGCCATGAACGGCTCCCAGCCGAGCGTGCGCACCGCCAATCCCGAGTCCGTGGGCGGATCGGCGATGACCATCGCGTCGGCTTGCCCTATGGCCACAGCATGCTCCGCCGCGTGTGTCTGCAGCTCCAACCAATGAACGGTCGGCCCCGGATGCTGGGCAATTCGATCCACCACGCTCGGTAATAAATAGGGAGCAATCGTTGGAATGACCGCAATTCGCACGGGAAGTGCGTACGGGTCCCGTAGTGCCACCGACACCGTATGTACACGGGATGCCGACGATAAAGCCTCGCGAAACGCCGGCAACAGCCGCTCGCCCGCCCCCGTCAACGTCACTCCACGGCCACTGCGCTCAAAAAGCCGCGCACCGAGGGCCGACTCCAGCTTCGCCACCTGCGCACTCAGCGACGGCTGTGACACCCCACAGAGAATCGCGGCAGTGCCAAAGCCGCCCGACTCCGACACCGCCACTGCGTACTGGAGCTGACGTAGGGAGAAGTCCGGACATTGAAAACGGCGAATAGCCATAGCCTATACACTCAAGACAAAAGGTAGCCCTAGACTACCTCTGCCGGTCGTGAACGGCGACTACCGAGCGTACAACGAAATCGACGTCTGCGTTTCTGTCGTGCCAGATAGCCAGTTTGTCTCCGTAATATCGCGGGCTTGATACTGCGAACTCCCGACTTGCCACACCCCAATGTATCCCCAGTGACCCGCAGCTACGCAGGTACTGTACGCGCTCTGGTTCCACCCCGCGTGTCCGCGGAAGGTATTGTCTTGATTGTCGCCGCCGTTCCAGCAAAATCCATTTGTATCGCTACCGCCGAGCCCTTTCATCGCAACGCCCTCACGATACCCGGAGACTGAGTCTGCTCCGCCATACGAGGCAGACAGGCCCGCTCCGTCCGCTGCCGCGGTCACCGTGCGGATATCTGCAAGACCACAGCGCAGGCCATTGTCGTTGCTTGTGAACAGGTCCACAAAACGGTCTTCGCCGTGCACACAGTTGTTCGCTAGCGCCATCTGAGCCTTGATTGACCCCGCGTGCCAGCGCTCAAAAAGCACTTCAGAGCTCGTCACATCCAGACTCCACCATGCCGGTGACTTGAAGTCTGCCTCGAAGGGACTCCCGACCGAGCCGAGCGCCTCAGTGTCCGACCAATAGCCAAATTGGGTATTCCAGTTGTTAGCGTCACCGCCAGCAATCGTCCCGAGCAGCGTCCAACCGCCACCATCCGTGGTCATGTCACAATAGGCATCAAAGGCAGGTTCGCCACCGACACCATCCGGGTCGATACTGTAGATGCCATCGGCGGAGCTGGGTGCGCCGGTCTAGCACCGCGACCCACGCGGCCACTCGCTTCAATCGCTGCACCCACACCAATGTCGGCCTGCTTACGGACACGCGCGCCCTGTTCGATCCGTGAGCCGGCGGCAATGAACGTATCGGGTCCAACAATGCCGCTGACCGAAGCGCCGTCGCCGTTGTTGATACCGTCCGCGATGGTCACACTGCGGGCGACAACGGCGTTATCACCCAAGGTCGAAAAGTTGCCGAGCGTGGCCAGGTTACCGACAACAGCCCCGGCTCCAACGTTGACGTCGTCTCCGACTTGGGCCGCGTATCCGAGGCTTCCGCCCGTAGCGACGGTCAGGCGTGCACCTGCGACAGCGGAACGGCCAACGGTGACGTCATCCCCAAGCACATGGTCTGCACCCAGCTGTGCACCGCGGCCAATGACGGTGTTGGCTCCAATAAGTGCGGATTGCTCGAGTGGGCAACACGTCCGGCAAGCGATGCACGCGCCGCCACAACAACACCGCTGCCCAAGGCGACTTCGGGTCCGACAGAGGCGCCTTCAAACACGGACGCATTGGCACCCACGGTGCTCGTGCCGTCAACAGTCGCGTCGACGCTGACACACGCACCATTCGAGGCGAACTCGTCTTGGCAGCCATCCTCGTTGCCGTCGGCAGCAAACGCCACTGAGCCGGCAGTCATCCAAATCAAAAAGCTACTTCGAACCATATATTCTCCCCGATGAGCGTTCACCAGACATCGTATCAGGTGACACCCCTGCTGGGGAAACATCTTGCCGAAATGACAAATCTGCCTCAAAAAGCACACCCGAACGTAATGTTCCACCTGATTAATGTGCCACTACCGCAAGTCGGAGCCGACGAAGCCAGGAATCCGGACAGTGGAAACCAGAGTTTGTGTAGTTTTTATAAACGGTAGTCTTGGACCACCCGTCTTCCACTGCCCGCCTTGACTACCGAGAGTAAAGTATCACCAACAACCCGGTTTCTGTCCTACCAAACAGCACGTTCATCAGCGCAATCCGGACCGGTAGCAGCCCGAATAGGTTTTTCAGTTGGAGTTCACCAAGGCCGGCACGCCACAATCGGTCAACGACCCCATCTGGTTCAAATACTGTGCGGCGTCCATCAGGCATTCCCGGCACCCTCGACGCTTAGCGAACGTAGATGGCGTAGTCGTAGCTAATGCCGTTCGTCTGCGCCCAATTGGCCTGCGAGCACGAGGTGTTCGCGCTCGTTGGATTGAACGGCATGAACGTATCAGTGCCGAAGGTTCCGGTGTTGTGCGACGCGCCAGACGCGCCATAGTAACCCATGTACCAGCCGCCTTGGGCTTCGGATGCTGTGCGAATGGTTGACCCGTTGCACCCATGCCCCGCCAAGCTCGAGACCCCGCAGCAGAAGTTCATGTCTGACCAATTTCCAATCCCGCCACCGTTGTTGTTGCCGGGGGCGGCTTGGTTGGAGCCAATGCGATGGCCATCTGGCGAGCCGCGAGAGTCGGTGACACAGGTGCCATTTACGCAGTGGTTGGCGTACAGGGTTGTAGTGGTTCGAACCAGGAATTCCGACGAGGAAAGGCTTCCAACATCACTCGACACGACCGAGGACCCGAGCACGGTGTTGTCCGCACCGTTGAGGGAGGTGATGAGCGCGTTGGTGTTCGGTTTGTTCCAGCGCTTGAAGCCGCGAGTCACGCCTTGCTCGTGAACGACCACGCGAATCTCACTGGCGCCTGCGAGCTGGCTGTAGGCTTCAGAGACGAAGTCCCCATCAAATGGATTGGCGTCTGCAACACCGTAGGTGCTGCCGTTGGTCCATAGGGCGTTTCCCCACCACATCGCATGGCCGTCGCTGGTGTCCAGGTTCATGACCAGGGTGAAACCACCTTGTTCGGAGGTCATATCGCAGTAGGCATCAAAGGCAGGCTCACCGCCGAGACCATCCGGGTCGATACTGTAGACGCCGTCGACGGAGCCGGGAACGCTGACCTTGATGGTCTGGCACGAATCGTTCACTGCACAGCCTTCAGCAGGCCACGTTCCATCGCCCAACACCTGTGAACCGGTGGGCAATGTGATCCCCGAGCACACTTCGCCGCCGCGCAAGACCGCAGCGCCCGTCTCAACCGTCGCTCCTGCGCCGACCGTACCATTGGCAGCAACCCGTCCGAAGACCGTGGCTCCGGCCGCGATGACAGCCCCACGACCCACGCGACCCCCCGCTTCAATGGCCGCACCCGCACCAATGTCGGCCTGCTTGCGAATACGCGCGCCCTGCTCAATGCGTGACCCGGCTGCAATGAACACGTTGGGTCCAACAATGCCGCTGATCGAAGCGCCATCGCCTGTGTTGAGACCGTCAGCGATGGTCACACTGCGGGCGACAACAGCGTTGTCCCCGAAAGTAGTAAAGTTGCCGAGCGTGGACAAGTTACCGATTACGGCCCCAGCTCCAATGTTGACGTCGTCTCCGACCTGAACTGCGTATCCGAGGATTCCGCCTGTAGCGATGGTCAGGCGCGCACCTGCGACAGCAGCGCGGCCAACGGTGACGTCATCCCCAAGCACATGGTCTGCACCGAGCTGTGCACCGCGGCCAATGACCGTGTTGGCTCCGATCGGTAGGGGGTTGCTGGAGTGCGCAACGCGTCCGGCAAGCGATGCGCGCGCCGCCACGACAACACCGGCGCCCAACGCGACCTCAGGTCCGATAGAGGCATCTTCGAGCACGGACGCATTGGCACCAACGGTGCTCGTGCCGTCAAAAGTCGCGTCAACGCTGACGCACGCGCCATTCGCGGCGAACTCGTCTTGGCAGCCATCCCCGTTGGCATCGGCTGCAAACGCGACAGAACCCGTAGCTATCCATGCCAAAAAACTACACCGAATCATACCTTCTCCCCAATCGCAAAAGCTGTATGATTTTACCGCATACGCAGCGTTCTCGGGAGTACCGCTTACACGCAGACGCCAAATCTCGACAACCACCTTGACCCCAGCCGGCGTGACCGCACGAGATGTCGGCAATGTTGTCGGCGCCGTTTCAGCACAGTCCGTTGGCACCGGTGCAACCCCTCGCGTCTGCGTGGATGGCCCACAGTGCTATCGACCAAACAGATGCGCCGACTGCGGCGCTTGCCCAGGAGGCGTATAGGTTCTGTCGTGAGCGTCGCGAACACCAAAGGACTTGATCCCACCCGTACTGGGTCCCCAACGGGTGTCTTTGGTGCCAAAACCGGCGTAGTGAGCGCCGGTCGGCTGGCCGCTCGCGTCGGCGCCGTAGCCGCAGTTCCAATGGTTGCGGAAGCTACCTCCCAAGCGCACTCCTACGCCGTTGAGAGTCGAGTTGACGCGCCACGGCGTTCCACAGCTTGAGTAGGAGCTGTTGTTGATGAGCAACATCGGGGTTGCGTCGCCAGCTGTCACCGACAGAGTTTGGCCACTGCCACTGAACAGACTGCGGGCGGTCTGTGCGGACGGCAGACCAAGCTGGGTTTGGCCACCCGACTGTGCGATGATCATCAGGTCATCCACCAATACATCGCTGAAGCTTGCAAACTTCGCAACTTCGCCGTGGCCCGTGTCTAGGTCGTTGACGTTCAGCGTTGATGTGTTGGTCCAGTACGCCGAATCGTAGCCAAAGGTCGTGCCTGCAGCCTTCATCAGCAGCGTCCAACCGCCGCCGTCCGTCGTCATGTCGCAGTAAGCGTCGAAGGCTGGCTGACCGCCGACACCATCCGGGTCGATACTGTAGACGCCGTCGGCGGCACTGGGGTTGCTGGTCTTGATGGTCTGGCAGGTGTTGCTCACCTGACACCCTTCGACCGGCCATGTGCCATCGCCCAACACCTGTGAACCGGTGGGAAGCGTATTCCCAACACACAGCTCGCCGCCACGCGCGACAATAGAGCCCGCCTCAACCGTAGCTCCCGCACCCACTGTTGCGTTGGCAGCGACGCGTCCGAAGACCGTGGCTCCGGCCTCAATGACCGCCCCGCGACCCACACGACCACTCGATTCAATGGCCGCACCCGCACCAATGTCGGCCTGTTTGCGGACACGGGCGCCCTGTTCAACACGCGCGCCGGCTGCAATGAGCACATCCGATCCAACAATCCCGTTGACCGAAGCGCCATTGCCGGAGTTGATGCCGTCCAAGATGGTCACGCTGCGCGAGACAACAGCATTGTCACCCAAGGTGGCAAAGTCGCCGAGTGTGACAAGGTTGCCTGCCACGGCGCCAGCGCCAATGGTCACGTCCGTGCCGACCTGGGCGGCGTACCCGAGGCTTCCGTTGGCAGCGATGGTCAAGCGTGCACCGGCGACTACGGACCGGCCGATGGTGACGTCATCCCCAATCATATGGTCGGCACCCAGCTGGGCACCTCGACCAATGACCGTACCGGCACCAACGGTCAGCGGGTTGCTTGAGTGGGCAACACGTCCGGCGAGCGAGGCACGCGCAGCCACAACAACACCTGTACCCAAGGCGACTTCGGGTCCGACAGAGGCACGCTCGAATACCACAGCGTTGGCACCCACCGTGATCGTGCCGTCAACGGTCGCGTCAACGTCGACACACGCACCGTTCGAGGCATATTCGTCTTGGCAGCCGTCCCCGTTTACATCCGCTGCAAACGCCACAGAACCCGCGGCCATCCAAACCAAAAAGCTGCACCGAACCATGTGTTCTCCCCAATTATTGTTGGCACGAGTCTACACCCAAGGCTCCGATAAGAGAAGCGGGTTGCAGGCCTTTCGCTTGGCGCTTGGAAGCAAGCCAGTGGCCTACAGGGGTGGCCGATGTCGTTGATGGAAGAAACCGGCGCTAGGGTGCGTTCAGGGGCGTCGCCAACTGACGACGTTGTAACTTGTTACTACTAGGAAGTTTGCGGCGAAACTGGGCGCGCCAAAGCGTCGGGTTCGACATCAACGTGGAGGTCCACCCCTGTATGCCCGTGCGGCAGGCTTCTGCCGACATTGGGGCTCATACAGCGAGTCGACCACGGTGGTGCCCACGTCACACTCGGACGCGGGCATCGACGGGTCACCGGACGCTGCGGGCAGGTCGTTCACAAAACTCGGCTATCGCACGTAGAAGCGACTATTCCAAGCAGTCCCACAGGTAGATGTTGAGTAGGTCCCACCACAGTAATTGCCGACACAGTCTGCCCCCGCCCCAACGCGACAGACAACATTGTAGGCGCACGAAGCGGACGAACAAGCCGCGCGATCGAGGCCCATGTAGTCCCGACCAGAGCCCTGCCAGTTCGTGCCGCAGTCGATGCAGCTCGCGAAGCCGGACATCTTGTTGTCCGTGCTGTTCCCCGAGATGGTCGTCAGACGGATGGTGTCACCCGCCCCGCTCGAAGACGGATTGACGTCGGCGTACAGACAAGAACCCTGACGCAGAATGTCATCTGCGGGATCTGATGTGCCCAGGAAAACGGCGGATGCGGCTCCGGTCTCACAGGAGTCCGTGGAATGAACGGCAGGAATACCGGTTGCAAAGAAGCTATCGAAGTTGCGGATGGAGTTCATGGGCCAACGACGCCAGCCGCGAATCTCACCACTGCCGCCGGTACCTACCGATTGAATCATCAGCTCCGAAGCCGCCAAACCGTACGCAGCAGGACTCTTAAAATCGTTCGTAAACCGACTGCTGATCAATCCAAATGGCAGGTCAGATGTCCAGAATGTTTGATTGTTGAATCCAACACTATTTCCGTCTGCTGGCGCCACATTCATGACCAGTGTCCACCCCCCGTTGTCCGTGGTCATGTCGCACCACGCCTGGTAAGCATCCGTGGTGGAGCCGCCGTTCGGATCGATCCAGTACAGCGCGTCCTGGCGGGTCGTGGCAGGAAATTCGTTGAGAATGTCCAAGCAGCTCAGACCTGGTTGCTCCGATGAGGACCCGTCAGCCGTCGGTGCCAGGGATACCACTTGGTCGTCTCCCGGCGCCACACATAGGGTGAGCTCGCTTCCGGTCCAACGCAGCATGCCGATATGGTCGGAATCACAGGGAGTCTCCGAATCGAGAATCACCCGCTCCGACTCGTAAGCGCGCACCGCGTAAGGCACAGCAACGAGAATCTGACGCGGAAGCAAGACCTCGGTGTCCACCGTCACTTGCAGGTACAGACTGGTTCCATCGATCACGCCAGTCAGATCGGACCCATCACCCAGGATGGTGGTGTAACGGCCATCTTCGAGCGTAAGACTGTCCGTCTCGCTCCAGACAGGGCTGCCACCCGTTGGCGTCTCAAAGAGCTGAAAAGCGACATCGTGTGTGCCAGAGATGCCCCCTCCGGCAGCCCCGAGAAGCCGCCCTTGATGCGTAAATGACATGGGCGATGCAGACGCGCCCTTCGGTGAAGCGGTGAGCACCACCAACCCAGCGATGACCAGCGCACCGGTAAAACGACCCTTCATAGACCTTCCTCTTCTGTCCCTAGATTAGTTCGCGAACCCCCAATGCCCAAACATCCCCGTCCGCGCACAACGCAAATCGCGAGCAGCGGGGACGCGGACGAACCTATACAGGTCCGCACCATAGCCCGATAATGGGTCATCTAACTCTTGTAACGGGCGAGGGCTTGCCGGCGATTAGGGCGTTCAGCCAGAATGAACATGGCGGCCACGTACAAGCGTCGGCCACCAGCGTCGGATGCACGCTGGCGTGCATTCACCCTCGGCTATCGCACGTAGAAGCGACTATTCCAAGCAGACCGACAGGCGGATGTCCCGTAGGTTCCACCGCAATAGTTGCCAACGCAGTCCGCCCCAGCCACAACGCGACAGACAACATTGTAGTGGCAGGAAGCGGACGAACAACCTGCCCGATCGACGCCCATGTAATCCTGTCCGACGCCCTGCCAGGTTGCGCCACAGTTAATGCAGCTCGCAAAGCCAGACATCTGGTTGTCTGTGCTGTTCCCCGCGATGGTCGTCAGACGGATGGTGTCACCTTGCCCGCTCGACGACGGATTGACGTCGGCGTACAGACACGACCCCTGGCGGATGATGTCATCTGCACCATCTGTCGTACCCACATCAACGGCCGTCGCATCACCCGTCTCGCACAAATCCGTTGCATGAACGCCCGGAATACCCGCTACAAAGAAGCTATCCAAGCTCCGCGACGAGGTCATAGGCCAACGACGCCAGCCACGAATCGCACCACCGCTGCCGACACCTGCCGACTGAATCATCAGCTCCGTACCAACCACTTCGTACGCAGCAGCACTCTTAAAGTCGTTGGAAAACCGATTTCCAAACGTGCCATAGGGGTTGTTTGTCGACCAAAACGCCTGATTGTTGAATCCGACGCTGTTGCCGTCTGCTGGAGCCACATTCATGACCAGCGTCCAGCCACCATTGTCCGTGGTCATGTCACAGAAGACTGGTTCCGGTACATGGACGTTGGCTATGCTCGCGCTTCCTACGCGCTAGACTATTGGGCAGGAGGCCGGTCGAGAGGGTCCATGCTCTCACCACGATTTATGCGCGGTAGCGAGTTTGTGTGACCGGAGGGGCCGTCGTCTCCGGGCTGGAGCCGATGGCTTCCGCGGCCCCTTGGACAGAGACGCGCAGCGGATTCGGTGTTTCACCGAATTGACGCGGTTTCTCGTGATCGGCGACAGCCATGTCTCCGAAGCCTGTAGAGACCCTCTGATGGCCTCCCACGCACAGATCGGTTGGTGAGTTGAATGCCGGGTTCATCTGGAGAACCGAGCCAGTCATCGGGTGGATACTGACCTATCCATGGGGACGCTGCCCGAGCTGGCGATGGGGACAGAAACCAAGCTGCTACAGATCTGACGACGGGCACAGGGCGCCGAGACTGCGTTGTCTTGCGAGTGGGTGTTCACCCGACCCATCACCCCTGTCTACTACGCAAGCGCCGTCACTAGACTACTCTCAGGCCTTAGCCGACCACGGATGGGGAGGTCCCTGCTTCGTGGCGCGAGGGGGGGACGACACCGGTGACGCTTGACACAAGGAAAGTGGACGTGGGGGCTGGGGCCCCGCATCGAGGGGATTGCGGTGGATGGTCGATATGGGCCATCCATGGGCATTGGAAGGAAGAGGAGCTACCTCGCGCCGCAGCAGACGTGACTTGTGCCGGAGCGTTCGGCATGAGCCGTTTGCACCCCAACACGTCATTGGCCTCACAGAACGCCGCAACGGCGGCATCATCAAAGTCGCCGCGCTCATCCCGATGTAGGGTAAACACGGCCACCTTCACGCAACACTCCAGAAAAATCGCCCGCCTGACGGCGGAAACACATGCATCGCGTAGGGGTCTCTACGCCTGGACTGGGCTCTACGCCTTCGGCGAGCCAAGTCCGGCTGCGAGACCCCTACGCGATCAAAAACAAGGGAACAAGGACTCAAGAATCAAGGGACGGACCTGCACAAGCGAAAGCCAATGTAACCTGCGCGGTTTCTATCCGTGGCGTAAAGCCGTTCGGCGACCCGCACATTGACCGGTCGATTGACGAATCCGCCACCGCGGATGACTCGATAGTTAGCCGACACGGGGCCTATAGGATCGGTAATCGTGCCATCCGTATACACACCATCGTTGTACCAGTCATTCGTCCACTCCCACACGTTTCCGCTCATGTCGTGCAACCCATACGCGTTGGCCGCTAGAGTACCCGTGGACTTGGTTTTATTAACATAAACCCAAGTGTCTCCCTCCTGGACCACAATGTTTCCATTGTGCCACGCCACATCCACCGCCACACTCGAGCCCGAGTACGGCTCCGACGCACCGCCACGAGCCGCGTACTCCCACTCCGCCTCCGTCGGCAATCGGTACCCATCACACGCGTACAAATTAGCCACCGGCGTGCACATCGGCGCGTACCCAACCGTCGTTGAATACGTTCCCGTACACGTGTAGCAGGACGCGAGTCCCTCCTGCGCCGAGAGCGCATTCGCATACCACGCCGCGTCGTGCCAGCTCGTCTGCTCCACCGGACCCGTGGCGCCAGCGTCCTCACCTTCGCCGCTCGACGAATAGAAGGCGGGGTTGTGGTTGCCCGGAGAAAGCGCCGAAAACTGGCCCTGAGTCACCTCGGTCTCACCACACCAAAACTCGTGCGTCAGCGTCACGCTGTGTAGGCCATCACCGACCGATGCACTGGTGGTCCCGCAGGTGATGCCGCTCTCCGTTGGGTCATCCCGACCCGCCTTGCACCCCATCTCAAACGTGCCCGGGCAAATCGCTCGGAACGTCATCGTTGTGCCGCCCACCGTCACTGTGTCCGTACTCCCTTCGATGGTGCACGCCGCCGAGACGGGGACGCACGATGCTGTGCCTTGATTCGTCAGGCCCCGGCCAACCACCTCTCCGACTCCAACCGTCTCTCCGGCACACACACGACCATTGGCGCGAACTTTGCCCGAGACCGTCGCATCCGCCTCCACAAAGGCGCCTCGGCCGATGCGAGCGCCGGCCATGAGCTGGGCACCCGGCTGAACCGTCGCCTGCTTGCCCACCCGGGCTGTCGACGAGACCAACACGCCAGAGCCAATCGTTACATTCGGACCCACGGTGCCCCAGATATGGCTCGCCCCTCCTTCTGTGAGGGCATCGTCAACGGTCGTGCTCCGCGCGATGACCGCATTGGGATGCAAGTGGGTAAAGTTCCCCAGCTCGACTAGGGCGCCCACGACAGCGCCGTCGTCCAGGGTGATGTCCGACCCAAGAATTGCGGCGTACCCCACAAAAGACCCAATACCCGTGGTCAAACGAGGACCCGCGGTCATGGCCCGAGACAGCGTTGTGTCCTCGCCCAAGATGTGGTCCGCCTCTACCATTGCCCCGCGACCGACCACCGTTCCTGCCCCAACGGTCAAAGGCTGAGTGCTGTGCGCTACCCAGCCGTCAAGAACCGCGCGGGGCGAGATATGAACATCGCCAAACGCATCGCCCAGGGTCACAAAGGGCCCCACAATTGCCCCAGTACCCACCACCGTATTCGCCGTTGCCGTGACGGTCACCGCGACGCAGGCCCCGTTCGCGTCAAATTGAACGTCTTCGCAACCATCATTATCTGCATCAGCGGCCCACGCGGTGGAGAGTAGAAGTGGCGCGAGTAGCCCGACTCGTGAATAAAACATCGGCGGTATCTCCGTTATTAATACTCAAGTTATTTACCACGGGATGAGGTCTTCCCGGCATCCTTTAATTGATGAATGGTTAATAAAAATCTAATATTCGGCATTTAAGCGCCTGAGTTGCCTCTGTCCTGGTGGTTTCCCGCCGTTCCATCATGCGATGGAGATGAGACGGCGGGGCGAGAGAGAGCGCAAAACACGGAAACCAGACGGGTGAAGCCGCTCGACAGGCAGGGAGCCACACGGACAGGTTCAGGTCCGTCAAAGGCAGAGACGCGCACCGGCACGACCGAGGGCTGACCGTCCGGCGCTTCGAGTGAGTGCAGCAGCG
>JBLHSN010000126.1:0-15221 GCA_047626195.1 Myxococcota bacterium | reverse complement strand
AATCCGAACCTCGCCGACACCGACGCTGACGGACTCACCGACTTCGAGGAGGTGGCACTCGGCACCCACCCGAACCAAGCCGACTCTGATGCAGACGGACTCACCGACTTCGATGAAGTGGCACTCGGCACCAATCCGAACCTCGCCGACACCGACGCTGACGGGCTCACAGACAGCGAAGAAGCCCGGCTCAGCACCAACCCAAACCTCGCCGACACCGACGCTGACGGGCTCACCGACTTCGAGGAGGTGGCACTCGGCACCAACCCGAACCTCGCCGACTCTGATGCCGATGGCCTCACCGACTTCGAGGAAGCGACTGTAGGTACCAACCCGAACTTGGATGATACAGATGCCGACCAGCTTACTGACAGCGAAGAAGTCCTGCTCGGCACCAACCCAAACTTGGCTGATACCGATGCCGATGGCCTCACCGACTTTGAGGAAGTAGCACTCGGCACCGACCCGAACCTAGACGACACCGATGGTGATGGACTCGCCGACGGCGACGAGGTCGACACGGGCACCGACCCGAAGCTGGACGACACCGATGGTGATGGACTCACCGACGGCGAAGAAGCGGACCTAGGTACCGACCCGAATCTGACCGACACAGATGCCGATGGACTCACCGACGGCGAAGAGGTGGCCCAAGGCACCGACCCGAATGAGGCCGGTGGAGACCCCTACACCTGCGGAGATGAAGATGGCGACTCATGCAACGACTGCTCGTTGGTCGCTTCACCAGACCCGAGCAACGATGGTTTCGACCGAGATGCTGATGGCATCTGCGACCAAGGCGATGATGACATAGACGGAGATACAATCAACAACGCCGACGACAACGAACCACTGAACCCGTTCCGTTGCAAAGACACCGACAACGACGGCTGTGATGACTGTGCCATCGTCGGTATTCCCGCAGCACTGAATGATGGCCCAGATGCCGGCGGTGATGGTATGTGCGACGTCCCCACCCCGGCAGACGAATGCCCGGGCATCGATGAGCAGTCCACGGAAGGCGACTGCGGATGCGGATACGAAGACCGACTGCCAGGACCGGCTCGAGCCTGTGTCGCGTGGCTAGCTTTGGTCCCGAACGACATCATTCTGGGAGCGGACAGCTTCATGCTGGATGACGCACGGGTAGGCTCCAACGTTGAAATTGGAAGCGAAGTTACGATCGGAACACGCGTTAACATAGGTAATAACGTCACTTTAGGCTCAATGAGCATCATTCAAAAAAGCGTCACGATTGGCAATGACACAGACATTGGCGAAGATGTCATCATTGGACGGTCCGTATTGATTGGTAAGTCTGCCAACGTGGCCTCAAACGTCAGCATTGGCTACTCCAGCAGCATCGGAGACAACACCTTTGTGGGTCCTGGAAGCGTCTTGGGCAACCGCACGACGGTGGCTGAGAACGTGACGCTAGGCATCAATGGCGGCGTCACTCTGGCACGGAATGTGGTGGTTGGACCTGGTAGTCACCTGGCCTCTGGCGTCGTCGTCGGCCCCGAAAGCTCCCTGCAATCAAACGTGCGACTGGGCACAAACGTACGCCTCAGCAAACGGGCTAGTATTGGTGCCAACTCCATTGTTGGCGACCGTGCGCGCATTGGGCGAGATGCTTCCATCGGCGCGGACTGTGAAGTGGCCGCGGGCGTTAGAATGGGAACCTCGTCAGAGCTTCCAACAGGCGAGTGCATCTACGACGAAAACGCGGTCATTCTACGCAATGCCATCGCCGGAGAGACCTGCTTGTAGATCGAACCTAGCGAGATGTGTGGACTCGGTCCACACTACGTGAGCGCAAGGCTCTTGGAGCGACAATGTACTCCAATATCAACCGCTGACCTTCGACAAATCGCCTGTTCTATCGCAACGTGCAACCCGCACATCGCGGGCACTTCACAGGGCTATATAGCTACCTTCTCCTTCTTGGGACTGAAGCTACCTACTGGAGCACCGGGCGATGCGGGCGTCGCCAACTGACCACGTTGTACCGAGCTACTACTCGGAAACTACCGCACCACAGTATTGGGTTCGACGTCAATGTGGAGGTCTACCCCTGTGGGATCTTCGGCGTCTGCAACTTCCGTCGTTCTCCATTCTGTACCGGATGGCGCTTCAAGCGTTGCTGGCCGAGCTGCAACAGCTCATTGGCGTTAACGACCACACCATCTCGCTCCTCGTGCGTTTTGGACATGCCCAGAAAGCACAAACGAACCGCTGCTTCTTGTCCGGATGTCAGATTACCAAGGTGAATCTACATCCGAGAACGCCTTGGCACAGCGCCGTACGGAATCCTAGGGCAATCTCCCAAGTCACACGTTGACCCATATTGCTATAGTTCGCGTCTTAGGATGCTAATTAGTCCATGTCTGTCATTGGAAATAGCATCCAAAACGACGAACGACCGAGAGGCGAGTCGCAAGACAGATCAGCTGTCCATTGACCATGCTAAGTGCACCCTATGATTCGAGCTACCCACTATCGAATTTAATGCTTTTTATGGCCCACTAAAACTTAACTCGGCATCTCTGCTGACCGGTCACCCTGATGAACCCGACAAAACGAGTGATCGTAGGTATATCAATGCTTGCTACTGTGTCTGGTGCACATGCGACGCCTATAGACCTGCAGTCATTGATGGGTCCAACCCTGTACGAACAGGCCATCTTTTCCAACACGTATGTAAGCGCTGCCGCTGGCTCAGGTACTGAAACAGTCTATGGAAACATTGCGGCAAATACGCATATTGTCCTTGGTGCCAACACGCTGGTAACGGGTAATGTTCGTTCTGGAACCTACCTAACTACCGGCGATGGTGCAACGGTTGGTGGCAATGTTCTCACCGTCGCCGCCACCACGGTAGGCGCAAATTCGGTGATCTCTGGCAATGTTCAGTCCGGCGCCGCCGTGACACTCGGCGTGGATTCACAGGTAGTCGGTACTGTGCAAGCCACTGCGGCCATCACCCTCGGAGCCGGTGCCACATCCGGACCTCAGACTTTAGGTGCGCCAGCACCCGTCTTAGCCAATGAGCATCAAGGCCTCCTCGATGCGCAGGATTCGCTAGTAGCGTTGGATGCACTGACCGGGCCGGGCGCGCTCAGTGCCGGGATTTTGGCGGCCGACACGACGTTCACTGCGGGAGTCTACAGCGTCAACGGTTTTGTCACTGTGGCGGCAGACAAAACCATTTCCCTGGATGCCCAAGGCCAAGACAGCGAGTTCATTTTCAATATCCACAACTACCTATCCCTTGGCGCCGGCGTGAAGGTAATCATACTGAACGGCACGGATAACACCCGTGTTATCTGGAATGTCACAGGCGGCTATGTGTCTATGGGCGCAAATTCCAACATCGTTGGAACGATATTGGCGAACGGGTACGTCGTCACTGGGGCCAATTCAATCATAAGTGGCGCCGGGGATTCTTGCGCCGGCGTTTACTCCAGTTCGTACATTTTCATCGCTGCTGGTGCCACAATCGGTACCGACACGCCATGCGGGGCAGCCATCCAGGACACCGACAGCGACGGCCTGCTGGACACCCTCGAAGTTGAACTTGGCACCGACCCCACGCATGCCGATAGCGACGGTGATGGCGTCGACGACGGCGAAGAGGTGGATGCAGGCACCAATCCAGTTCTGGCCGACACCGACGCAGACGGGCTCACCGATGGCGAAGAAGCCGCGCTCGGTACCAACCCGAACCTCGCCGACAGCGACGGCGATGGACTCACCGACGGCAACGAGAGCGACGCTGGCACAGACCCCAACGACGCCGACTCGGACGCAGACGGGCTCACCGATGGCGAAGAAGCCGCGTTTGGTACCAACCCGAACAGCGCCGACACCGATGGCGATGGACTCACCGACTTGGAAGAGGTGGCCATCGGAAGTGACCCCAACGAAGCTGGTAGAGACCCTTCCGCCTGTGGAGATGAAGACGGCGACTCGTGCAACGACTGTGCGCTGGGCGCTTCTCCGGACACTAGCAACGATGGTCTCGACCGCGATGCGGATGGCATGTGCGACAGCGGCGATAGCGACATGGACGGAGACACCGTCAACAACTCACTGGACGACGCACCGCTGGACCCATTCCGTTGTGAAGACACCGACAACGACGGCTGTGACGACTGTGCTATCGCCGGTATTCCGTCTCCACTCAACGACGGTCCAGATGCTTTCGGTGACGGTACCTGCGACACCCCGACTGCGGTAGATGAGTGCCCTCAGAACAGTGAGCAGTCCGTGGAAGGCGACTGCGGATGCGGATTCGAAGACCGCCTGCCGGGACCGTCACGGGCCTGTGTTTCGTGGCAAGCCTTTGTCTCGGGTGATGCCATCTTAGGGGTGGAGAGCTTTACCCTAGCGAACGCTCGTGTAGGTTCAAACGCACAGATCGGTAGCGATGTGACCATTGGAACACGTTCTATTGTGGGCAACAACGTCACGATAGGCGCCATGACCATCATTCAACGAAGCGCCACGATTGGCCACGACGTAGACATAGGCGTAGATGTCATCCTAGGGCGGTCCGTATCGATCGGAGAGGCAGCCACCGTGTCCGCAGGCGTCAGCATTGGCTACGCCAGCACCATTGAAAAAAATGCCTTCGTGGGCCCGGGAAGTGTCTTGGGCAACCTCATAACAGTCGCTGCGGATGTGACGCTGGGCCCAGCAGGCAGCGTCACTGTCGCACGGAACGTGGAGATTGGCGCCGGTAGCCAGCTCGCCCCTGGCGTGGTCATTGGGCCCAACAGTGTGCTCCGAGCCAACGGACAGCTGGGTGCAGATGTACGCATACGCAAGCGGACGACCATTGGTACCAACTCCGTTATTGGTGCCGGCGTTCGCATTGGGCGAGACACCTCTATTGGCGCAGACTGTGAAATTGCCGCTGGCGTGCGCATGGGCGCCTCATCGGAGCTTCCAACAGGCGAGTGCATCTACGATGAGTACCTTGTCGTTCCACGCAATGCAGTAGCCGGCGAGACCTGTTTGTAGGACGAGCACAGCGAAAGTGGGGACGACGCACCAACCGCGCTAGAGCGCCGTCTCTGGAGCGACCGTGAACCCCACTTTCGACAGCATGCCCTCGATGAATCGCCTGCTACTCCGCGGGCTACTACGACGCCGTTCAGCAGGAGCTGTGCCCGAAGTCGCCGCGTCTTGTGCGAACGTGACGACCGACGAGCAACAGCTCGCCGCCTACCGAAACGTGTGCGACCTCCCCGAGAGTGATGCATTGCCCTTGCTATGGCCCCAAGTCATAGCTGGTGCGCTACATGCTGCAGTACTCACTCATCCCAGCATGCCCTTCGGCGTTCTGGGCATCGTGCACATGGCACAGACCACCACTCAGCTACGCCCGATTGGTGTCGACGAACCTCTCGACATTCAGGTCCGAAGCACGCCGGCGGTACCTGCAAAGCGCGGCGCCATCTTTGGTATACGCACCGATATCTCGGTTGGCGGCGAGCCCGTATGGCACAGCGATATGGGCATTCTAGCGCCCAAGCTGGACATCGCAGGCGCCCCACCCGAACGGATCAAGACTGTTCTTCCAGAGACCTGGGACACTCAACACCCTTGGATCGTACCCGAGTCGATAGGTCGCACCTACCGCAAGGTGTCAGGGGATATGAATCCTATTCACCTGCACGTCCTGCTCGCAAAGCCTTTTGGGTTCCGCCGAGCCATCGCTCATGGCATGTGGACACTCGCCAGAGCCATCCACGATATCCCAACCGATCACGCTGGACTTACCGTGAATGCTCAGTTCCGTAAGCCGGTCTTTTTGCCATCCAAGCCTGTACGAAAGGTGACTCGTGACGGGGCGCGACAGACGATTGCCTTGATGTCGGCCGACGATCAACTCACTCATCTCATCGCAGAGTGCACTGCGTCATGAGCCAATCGGAGGAGAGGTCTTGGGTCCACTAGGCGGGTCAAAGCTGCTCGGCGTCGCGGCACTCAGCACCGTTAAGTTCGTCGTGGCTCCTGGGGTGGGCTGGGGCTCCGGGCTGTCGTTCATCGAGACGCTCGGGGCGAATGTGGGTGGTGCCTGGCTCAGCTGCGCACTGACCTACTTTCTCGCAGCCACCCTGTTCGAGCGCGCACGTCGGAAGCGCGTCGCAGGGGAAAAGCAGAAGCGAACCTTTACCCGGGTCAATAAGTTTATCGTCAGGGTCAAGTGCAGCCGCTTCGGCTTTTTCCTCATCGTGGGGTTAGCACCCACCTGGATGTCCGTCCCATTAGGAACCTTGGTGGTGACCAAGTTCTACGGGGAGCGCCGCTATGCTCTACCGTCCATGATGTTGTCGCTGTTCTTATGGTCGTGTCTACTGACGTCCATAATCTATGCCGCCGGCAGGACAGGCGACTGACCGGTCAGCGGACGTACATCAACGCCCAGCTCAAATACGCACCACCCGATGACGAACCCGCAAACAGGGAGTTGCGCGATACATCGGAGAAGTATGCGTTGCTCACCCCGAACCAGACCGAGTAGTCGGACCCTGTGTAGGTGCATCCCGAGTCCTCGTTCCACGCAATCACATTGCTGGTCAGGTCTGTGTTGAGGGACTGGCAGTTAGCCGACTCAAGAGTCGCAATGGTGGCTATGGCCTGGTGGTCCACAGAACAACCGGTGTGTTGTCCCAACGCCAATGACTCCGTAGAAACGGCCCGCAGCCGAGCCCAAGCTTCGTTTGAGAGCGCATCGTGAGCTGTGGACGGCGTCACGACTCCCGCAGCGTACTCAGTGGGGGTCGTTGGTGCGCACGAACTATTGCAACAGTCCGGCGACTCGCGGTTGAGGACCAACATCCATCCGCCGCCCGCGGTGTCCACATCACACCAGACCTCAAGCGCCCCGTTGGCGTCCGGCTCAATCCAGTAAGCACCATCCACCGAGCCTGGGCGGTTGTCACGGATATCTACGCAGCTCGCAGCAGGGCAGGCGACATCTCCGAGTGTGCAGGCGTTGCCATACACTTCGTCGCGAAGGACCCGGTAGTCATCTGGGACTGTCGAGCCCGCTAGAATTCTCGCCCCCGCGCCTACCACTGCACCCGATGAGATTCGTGCATCTGCCTCGATAATAACATCTCGGCCGACCCTGGCACCAGACTCAACGATGACGCCGGGGAAAAGATGGGCGTTCTTCCGCACCCGTGCCGTTGCTGCGACCTGGGCACCTGTATCGATCTGCACCCCGGGACCCACAATGCCATTCACCATAGCTCCGTCTTGGACCACTGTAGAGCGAGCCAATACTGCTCCAGAGCCGATAGTGACGCTATGTCCTAGCTGTACAAGGTTGCCCAGGATGGCAGAGCTACCCAGGATGATGTCGTCACCCATTTGCACGGCGTACCCAACGCTAACGCCGTTGGCGGCCAGCAGGTCATCACCTATGGTGCTCTTGCGACCCCAAGAGTTCAGCTCTCCAATATGAGGGTCTCGGCCAATGACGACACTGCGGCCCAGGTAGGTCGAGGCTCCAATCGTGAAGGGTCCAACCCCATTATCAAAACCCAGAATCTGTGCACGAGCCCCAACAAAAACGTCATCAGCCAAATCCACATTCGGCCCAATCTGGGCGCCGCTGCCCACGAATACATTGGCCCCGAGCGTGACACTGGGGTCTAACGAAGCCTGCGCAGAGACGCAGTTTGAAACGTAGGCGGCATCACAGCCCTGTGCCAGGGCACTCCCTGTGAGCATCAATAGTCCAACCAGCAACATATATACCCCCGCACTCGGTACCATTTAAGCCGAGTATGTCCCATTCGAGACGCTAGTGTATTCGAACCGCACCAGCCGAACCCAACACTCCCCCGATACGCAACGGTCTTAACGAATCGCGGGTTGGCATTCTTCGCGTTTACTCATGGAACAGATCCGCAGGTTGACAGAACTCGCTACCCAGCCCCCCTACCGATACCCGCGCGTCCGAATTCTGGCGGAGCCACCCCGGTCGCGCCCAACAGTGCCCCGCAGCAAGGCGTTGTGCACCCCATAAACAATCCTTCGACCTGCCCTTCGCACTGTCTACCCGGTCGTTGACTGCTCCTCAAAATATCCATCTACAGACCCTCATTTCACTCGACGAACGCACCGACCATTCTCGATACTCGTCAAAATATGACTACCAAAGCCTGACCAGGCCTTGGTAGGTTTGGTACCTGGCAGGGGAGTCATATGATGTTGGGACTGGTTGCCTTATTGACGACAGCAGCGTTCGCTGGAGACGCCGATCGTGATGGTATCGACGACGCCACAGACAACTGTCTTGGCATCTCTAATGCCGCACAGACAGACACCAACGCCAACGGCTTTGGCGATGCGTGTGTCGACCCAACCGCCACCGTTCACGCCACAGTGACCTTGGGCTCGGGATCCACCATTGGTGCAAACGCAAGCGTAGGAGCCAGTACCACCATCAGCGACCGTGTGGTTGTCGACCCGAGTGCGGTGCTAGGCGACCGCGTGGTGGTCGGAGCCATGGCCTACGTCGGGCAGGGCGCGAACATCGGCACAGACACCATCCTGCAGCGGCGCGCTCATGTTGGCCTAGGGGCAGTCCTTGGAACGGACGTCACACTCGGGCGCAACGCCGCCGCGTACGACGGGAGCCAAATCGGAAACTCCAGTACCTTAGGCTACGCCACGACCGTGGGTACCATCGGCGGAACAGGGGCCCGACTCGGCTCAAACGTAATCCTTGGCTCACTAGTCATTGTCGAAGACCTCACCGACATCCGCGCAAACGTAACCATCGGGCGGGCTGTGGCCATACGGACCGGGGTGACAATTGGCTCGGGCACGGTCATCGGCCCAGAGGCAGACGTCGGTACTGCCGCGAGCCTCGGTGACAACGTCCGCATTCGTAAGCAGAGCGTCATTGGTGCCAATGCCACCATTGCAGCGGGAAGCCGAATCGGACGAGCTGCGGCAATTCTTGAAGGCGCCACGGTAGACGGCGGGCGTATTCCCGCGCGAACGACCGTCTGTGAAGGCGCCATCGTCGGCGCCGGAGACGCACTTCGATCGGGTGAGTTCTGGCCATTGTCCGGCTGTTCGGTGTTGATGACAGCCAGTGGAGGCCCAAACTTTGACCTCGCCACACAGGCAGGTAATCCAGTCGACCCCATCGACGTTGTGGTGACGGTGCCTTCAGGTATGTTGATCTACAGCCTAAGCTCCACCACACCCGCATTCACAACAGACGGCTTGCCGACTGGAAGCACCGTCACCTTGGTGAACAACGGGACGATTGTCGGCGCGGGTGGGACAGGCGGTCGCGGCCGTGGCTACCACTCCGGCGGACAGACACCTGGCAGCGCCGGCGGGACGGCTCTTGAAGCAACCGTGGACATGGTCATCGAGAATGCGAACGGAAGCATATTCGGCGGCGGCGGCGGCGGCGGCGGTGGCGGAGCTGGCGCGGGCGACTGTAGCGGTCCCGGCGGAGGCGGAGGCGGAGGCGCAGGTGACGTTGGCGGCAGCGGAGGTGCGAACGGTCGAACCAACGGAGTGAGCTACAGCGGGTCAGGCTCGTCCGGTTCGACTGGTGGAGGCACAGGCGCTACCGGGCTGCGTTCCCTCTCTTGCTGTATCGGCGGAAATGGTGGTAGCGGAGGCGCTTATGGCCAAGTCGGCGGGAGCGGTACCTTCGGGAACAACAGCAACTGCGGCCGAGGCCTCGGCGGCGCTGCCGGACATGCCATCGAGAGCAATGGCAGACTCGTGACCCTGGCCAGTGGGGACAACAACACCCAAGTCCGTGGGCCCGTCAACTAACGCGCAGCTCCGTCAGGCAGCCGGATCTGCCGGCGGCTTGGCTTGGGCTTCTTCTTTCTCTTCCAAGAACAAGTAGTGGATGATGAACAGAAGGACGCCCACCACCAACGAGATGTCTGCCACGTTGAAGCTTGGGTACTCGCTCATGCCAAGCATGCTGTCCGCGAGCCACCGCCGAAGTTCCGGGTTGCCATCCGTGTGGAAGCGCAAGAAATCGGTGACCCGGCCGCCTTCGTTGATGATTCGATCCACCGCGTTGCCGAGAGCGCCTGACAGAATCAGTCCCAACACCACCGGAAGAAATTTCTCCCCGCTCTTTAGCTGACGCTGCATGTTGACGATGACCACCGTCGCAACAACCGTGAACAGCACAAAGATGTAGCGGGCTCCAGGGACATCACCGAGAATACCTAGGGCAGCCCCAGGGTTTTGCGCGTGGACAATATCAAAATAGCCGTCGATGACTTCGATACCGACGTCTCTATACTCGATATTCGCTCGAATCCAAGCTTTGGTCACCTGGTCGAGAACAAGGCCTACAACGGCGACAATGCTGAACCAGATCCATTTAGCACTCACGAAGCAACTCCCGCAATGACGGGACAGGTACCCCGCACACGCCGACTTTGCACCAGCCGTTGCTCTCAAACCGCAGCGGGATGACGCTGGTACGCAACTACGGCGGTGGTTACGCGCACACACCCCTGGAGGCCACGATGGAACGCGATGAGATGCCCTGCGACGCCCTGTTCGTAGGAGGCGGACCAGCCAATCTTGCTGGCGCCATCCACCTGATGAACCTGATCGAAGCCCACAACGAGGCTATCGAAGCAGGAACCAAGACCGGCGAAGTCATTGACGAGCCGATGATCTGCCTGCTCGAAAAGGGTAGTGAAATCGGTTCACACCAGCTGTCTGGCGCCGTCATGGACCCAAGGACTCTGACCGAGCTCATTCCCGACTGGCGCGAGCGCGACGACTTCCCAGTAGAACGGTTTGTCGAGCGTGAAGACATGGTCTTCCTCACCGAAGGCGGACACGTCTCCGCTCCATGGCTTCCACCCGAACTCATCAACCACGACAAGCCCATCATCTCGCTCGGCAAGTTTTGCGCATGGCTCGCAGAAATTGCGGAAGAGAAGGGTGTTGCAATCTTCCCCGGCTTCGCCGGCAACGATCTGCTGTGGGACGGCGACACCGTCGCTGGCGTCCGTACGGGTGACAAAGGCATTGGCAAAGACGGCCTACCCAAGGACACCTTCGAGCCTGGCATGGACCTTCAGTCCCCCATCACCATCTTGGGTGAAGGCCCGCGGGGGCACCTTTCCCGCAAGCTCATCGAGCGCCACCAGCTCGACAAAGACTGCAATCCCATGGCTTACGAGCTGGGCTGCAAAGAAATCATTGAGCTTCCACCTGGGACCGTCAAGGACGGCTACGTCCTGCACACCATCGGCTACCCACTAGACGCAAAGACGTTCGGTGGCAGCTTCATCTACAGCATGGGCGGAGACAAGGTCTGCATTGGCATCCTCGTCGCTCTAGACGCCGCGGACCCGAACTTGGACGTTCACGAGAAGTTGCAGGTTCTCAAGTCCCACCCGTACGTCAAGGACTTGCTCGGTAAGGGCAAGGTCATCAAGTACGGTGCCAAAGCCGTGACCATCGGTGGATGGGCCTCCATACCGCAGCTGTACACAGACGGCGCTATGATTGTGGGTGACGCGGCAAGCTTCCTCAATCCGCTTCGCATCAAGGGTATTCACCTGTCGATGAAGTCGGGTATGCTGGCTGCCGAAGCCGCATTCGAAGCCATGGTCAGTGGTGATAACAGCGCCAAGACTCTCAAGACCTACAAGGACCGTATCGATGCGAGCTGGGTAAAGACGGAGATGGAGGTCGCCAAGAACTTCCACGCCAACTTCGCGGGTGGCCTGTGGGGCGGCTTGATCAAGACCGGCATTGAGTACGCATTCGGTCCCGGTACGTCCCTTGAGCCGTTCAGCGCCGACTACACCCACATGCAGACCGTGCAAGCCTACTACGGTGACCCGTCCAAGGCGGCGACGACCGCTCCCAAGTACGACGGCGACTACCTCGTCGACAAACTCACAGACGTGCACCGCTCAGGCACCATGCATGAGGAGCAGCAGCCCGCTCACCTCAAGATCATCGATACGAACATTTGCGCGACGACTTGCAAGGAAGAGTACGGCAACCCCTGCACCAAGTTCTGCCCCGCGCAGGTCTACAATATGCGCCACAACGAGGCAACGGGCCGCGAAGAGATGGAAATCGACTTCGCCAACTGCGTGCACTGCAAGACGTGTGACATTCGCGACCCATACCAAGTCATCACCTGGGTTCCGCCAGAAGGTGGAAATGGCCCTGAATACGGCATAATGTAGCACCGACGGCGCCCTTTGAGCGTCGTTGGCTGCCCTCTTGTTGCAAGACAGCGAATTCCGTTCACGCGGTTCGCTGTCTTTATTTGACGTCTACAAACTCGGAAGCGCCGTACGTTGGTCATCCCAAGTCTTCCGAGGTGACCATGTCCAGTCTTCCCAGCAATCTTCACCGTCCCATGGATGCCGATGCTCTGGACGCAGACCTCGCGACTCTCGCAGATGGAAAGCAAGCCTGGGCGCGGTCCACAGCCACCGCACGCATTGCGGTGCTCAAGCAGATCAAAGACGCCCTGATCACCGTCGCCGAGTCCTGGGCAACGACCGCCGCCAAGCACAAGCTCATTCCAGCAGACTCCCAGCATGTGGGCGAAGAGTGGGTATCCGGACCCTACGCGGTGATGTCGGCGTGCAATCAGCTCATCGAGACGCTGTCGCATCTGGACAACAAGGCCTTCCTCGACGGGCTGCCAACGCGTGAACGACCGGATGGCCAAGTCATCGTTCGCGTCACCCCACACACCGTATGGGACCGTTTGCTTTTGTCAGGTGTGGAAGCGGACATCTGGATGCAGCCGGAGGTGACCCGAGACACCCTCGCGGCCAACACCGCATCTGCGTACGACAGCAAAGCCTCCGAGCGCGATGGCACGGTCTCACTCATCCTCGGCGCTGGCAATATCGCCGCCATCGCGCCGCTCGACTGCTTCTACAAGCTGTTCAGCGAGCACGAAGTCTGCCTGCTGAAGATGAACCCGGTAAACGACTACCTCATCCCGTTCTTGGAGACGGCACTCGCTCCGCTCATCGCTGTGGACGCCTTGCGCATTGTCAAAGGCGGAGCTGACGTTGGCGAGTACCTATGCAATCACGATGGCATCGACAATATCCACATCACCGGAGCCGTCACCACCCATGACGCGATTGTCTGGGGAACGGGCGAGACCGCCAAGTCCAACCGTGCGGCCAACACTCCGCTGACCGCTAAGCCCGTGACGTCAGAGCTCGGTGGAGTCTGTCCGACGATTGTGGTTCCGGGCGCGTGGTCAGCAGCAGACATCCGATTCCAAGCCGAGCAGATCGCCACCCAGAAGCTCCACAACTCAGGCTTCAATTGCATTGCCTGTCAGGTCCTAGTCGTTCCACAAGACTGGGAACACACCGACGCCCTGCTCGCTGCGGTCGCTGACGTGATGAAGAACCTGCCACCTCGTGGTCTGTACTATCCAGGCTCCGAGTCCCGCCTCGAGCGCTTCGCCGAACACGCCAGCGACGCGCAGACCTTTGACCGCGGCGACGCCCCCGCTTGCGTGGTCAGCCCCATGGACCCGAACGACGAGTGGATGGCCAACAACGAGGTGTTTGCTCCGGCTTTGAGTGTGGTTCGCTTTCCCAGCACGGACGCCGCTACCTACATCAAGACCGCCATCGACTGGTGCAACAACACGCTCAACGGCACCTTGGGTGCAAACATCCTACTGGACCCGAACACCGAGAAGAAACTCGGCGCCCAGGCGTTCGAGGACATGATCGCAGACCTGCACTACGGCTGTATTGCCATCAACGCGTGGACCGGATTGGGCTTCCTGATGGCCCAAGGAACCTGGGGTGCATTCCCGGGTCACACCCTGCAAGACGCCCAGAGCGGCATTGGCGTGGTCCACAATACCTTCCTCTTCGACAAGCCAGAGCGTACCGTGGTTCGCGCGCCATTCCGGCCTTTTCCGCGCACTGCTGCCAGCGGCGGAATGACCCTGCTGCCGCGCCCGCCCTGGTTCGTGACCAACAAACAGCAGCATAATATCGGCCGAGCGCTGACCCACTTCCAGCATCGGCCGAGTTGGTTGAAGATACCTGGAGTGTTTTTCTACGCGCTGCAGGGCTGACCGCTCAGAATGCGCAACGACCCGGCTGTGGAGCTTCCTCGGCCAAGTCATCCCAATCGGCGACGGGGTCGGTTTCCACAAATCCATCCGAGATGCTCCCAAACCACGCCGTGCCGCCGTAGCCATCTGGAGACATGTGGGCCCGCACCCAGACACGCTCAGTGTCTGCGATGTCCACCGGTCCACCAGACCGTACGAAGGGTTGCTCACCGATATGACTATGGGAGAGCACCCGCCGGAACAGTAGGTCTCCGTCCTCAGAGACTACTTCCCACCAATCTGCGTAGCGGTCGCACCCGGTCTCGTCGCTGCGAATGCCGACCCCAAAGATGTAGCTGTCCGAATCACCGGTGACCGTCACACTCGCCACGTTCGCCAAGACCGTGTCCGCCGACTCAACCACCGGAGGCTCGTCATCCACCGGGGTCGGTAGCGGAGCGGTCGTTTTGCAAGCGAATAGCATCAAGGCAAGCCACATGGCGGGAACTCCATCATCACTGTGTGGCACATACCCGGAGATTTCAGCCGGCTACAACGGGTCGGTACGCAATTCACGCATTCCTCGCTGTGCGACCAATCGCTGGTGCCACAGACACGCTTGAGTGAAACGTCCAGATTGATGTGTCAGCTGGATACACGGGTCACGGGCCGTGCGCTCAACGCAGTCCATCCTTGGAGAGTTGTCATGCTCATTCGTCAATTATTCGACGCAGACACCGGCACCTACACCTACATCGTCGCCGATACGGTCTCCAAGACTGCGGCACTCATCGATCCCGTTCTAGGACAGGAACAGCGTGACACCCGTGTTGTTCGCCAGCTCGGCATGACTCTGGCTTGGGTCATCGAGACCCACATTCACGCCGATCACATCACAGCCGCCTCCGTACTTCGCGACAAAACCGGTTGTCAGATCATCGTTCCTGCAGTGAATGCTGCGCCAAACGCCGACAGAACTTTGCAGCAGGGAGACATCGTCCGCCTTGGCGACCGCCACCTGACCGCACTGTCGACACCGGGTCACACCGAAGGTTCGATGAGCTACGTCTTGGACGACGCCACGGCGGTGTTCACTGGCGATGCTCTGATGATTCGCTCGTGC
>JBLHSN010000125.1:0-15244 GCA_047626195.1 Myxococcota bacterium | reverse complement strand
ACGAGCGACACGTGTGCGAGCTCGGATCCACAAGAGCGACAGGGTGAGGACCACTGCGAGTGCCGCGAAGAGGGTCCATGCTGGGAGGACAATTTCCATGGAACAACAGTAGCATTGTGCCCTGCCAGAAACTGTCCGCTACTCGACGACCGTGGCTGCCACCCCTGTCGTGCAGCTTTAATAGAGCCTCTGCACGCTCACCGCCGCACTCTCACGGCCCTCTACGACCGTCTCCCACACGGGCTCCGCCAAGGCAATCATTGCCGAAGATTCGTCTGTGACCTCGGTGACCACGGCATGTGTGGCACGCAGCCCGCCGAGCCACCACCGGCTGTCGGTGACGAACACCATGTCGCCGACGGTAGCTTGGATCTGCTTGGCGAGCGACGCGGACAACACCGCACCGGGAAGCTTGCCGGGGCCGTATTCACCGGCGTCATCCGAGAGAGTGGGCGCTGCTTTGGCCCAGATACTGGCGCTCTCTTCGCGGCCCTTGCCGGTGTACGCCGCGATGGCGTCGCCAGCCGTTCCCCAAACCCAACCTCGAACATCATCCAATGGACGTGACTTGGTGAAGAAGGTGACACTCACACCGATAACGGCGCTGACCACGAGTCCGTACAGTGCGCGCATGTACTTGTACTGCTTCATGCCATCGAGCAGGCCGTCGCCGACCTCTGTAGCGGGAACGCCGTGTGCAAAGGGTGCGACCAAGCTCGGGAAAAAGATGGACAGGCAGATGAGGAAGGTGCCGCCTACCAAGGTCGCAACGGCTGCAGCAGGGGTAAAGCGTCGCCAGAAGACACCGAGTAGCAGCGCCACGACCATGGGGGGAGTGATGGCGGCGGTGAAGGCACCATGTGCAGCGTAGATACTATCGAAGGTGGAGAACGGGATGACCAGCAGCACGCCAATGAGCGTGACAGAAACGCTCGAGATGCGGGCGGCAAGCATGCGTTGGCTCTCGGTCGCTTTGGGTCGAAGCGGGTCGTAGATATCGTTGACTACAATGGCTGCGACAGCGGTGACCAAGGTGTCGACGGTGGACATGAGTGCGGCTGTGAGGGCTGCGAGAACGAGGCCAAAGACGCCGGGCATTGCGAGCACTTCGGCCGCGATGAAGAACACCTTGTCGCCCTCAAGGTCCTGTGGGAATACGCCAGCGTGGCTGAATGCAGCACCGACCCACCCACCGCTGGCGACGACGATGGCCGCGACGGGCATGAGCAACACGAGTACACCGACCGCTGCCTTGCGACCTTCGTTGGCCGACCGAGCGGCCATGAAGCGCATCAGGATGCCCTGATTAAGGAAGTAGAACATGGCGGAGTTGGCGATGGCGTCTTGCCAGAAGATGCCCACACCCGGGTAGGCAGGGTCCGCATTGAAGTGTGGAAACGCGCGGCGATGGTCGCGGGGTAGGTGCTCCCACAGCAGGTCGAAGCCTCCGAGGTGGTCAGCGCCGAGCAGCAGCAGGACGAGACCGGTCGCGAGCAACATGCAGCCCTGAAAGAGGTCCGTCATGATGACACTGGTCTGGCCGCCGACAGTCACGTAGGTCGCGGACAGCACAGCGACGCCACAGGCGGACAGCAAGACGTTCCATCCTAGCATGGCGTTGAGCGCGATACCCATGGTGTAAAGGTTGATACCGATGTATCCGACCAGATAGGTCAGCAGCAGCAGGGTGACGACGCGCCGTGCGAGGGGGCCGAAGCGTTTCTCAAAGTACTCTGGGATTGACGTCAGGCGTCCGAAGTACAGAATGGGGAGCCAGCCGAAGGCCAGCAGCGGCATCCAGAACCAGTCGTTGAGGTAGGTCTGGGTGCTGGCGAGGCCGTATCCGTAGGCAATCTTGCTGTACTTGACGAAGGAGTTGGCGCCGACAACGGTGGCCACCAGCGAGAACGAGATGAGCCACCACGAAAAGCGCTGGCCGCCAAAGAAGAAGTCTTTGGTGCCGCCGCCTTTGCGACCGAACAGCACGCCGACCAAGACAATAGCGATGAAATAGGCGGCCATGACTGTGTAATCGAGCCAAGTACCTAGGCGCTGCCCCTGCTCCTGGGAGAAGTCAGGGTGTTGGGGCAGGGTGTCGGGAATGGCTTCGGTCATGCTGCCGTACTGCAGCCAGCCTTGAAGACCGGCGAAGAAAGCGAACCCTGTGAGTAGGACGGTCAGCCAGACGAGGCCTTTGCCAGAAAACCCAATGGCTCCTGTGCGAAACGCGTACAGCAAGCCAACGGCGAAGACGATGCCGCCAATGACGTACTGATAAATGTAGGGGTCGACATTGGCCCAGCTCATGGCGTTCCGCCCGACTGCCATGTTTTGATGGCTTCAATGGGGTAGGTCAGCATGATAATATTGAGGATTAGACTGTCCTTTATCCACCAAGCTAAGAAGACTTCTACGACGATGAAGAAAGCCACGCTCCCCCATACCGGCAGACTCGCGGCCAACATGAAGCCCGCGATGCAGGCGCCGATGTCGGCCATGGAGTTCATGATGCTGTCGCCGTTGTAGTCGAGCGAGATCGTGGCTTCCCGGTACTTATCAATGATCCACTGACTGTTCTCAACGACCTCCCAGATGCTCTCAAGGACCACTGCAATCATGAGCCGGATTCGCAGCTGACGCTTCCCGAACGCCAGGATTAAGGTTTTGAACCAGATCTTGGGTGCCAGCGAATCGAGGGTGTCTGCAGAGAGGATGCGTCCCAGAAACGCTCTCCGTTTGGCGCCATCGCTGAACACGATGGCGAGAATCCCGTAGAACATCACGCCATGCAGCACGTGGGTGAAGGTGTAGGGGTCGAGGATGTGCTGTGAGTTGTGCGGACTCCAGATGTCGAAGCTCCACGGCACCAAGTCCCCTTGGGCACACCACACCACGCGTCCCATCTGACTCAAGGTGATGGCGGACGTCAACGCGAACGCAATGGCCACGCCCATGGGCCACCAGGATTTGGTCGGGGTTGACGGACTCTCGCTCATGCAGACCTCCAGCGGGCGGCAGAGTACCTCGTGCTGGTGGGATACACGTCCAAGGGGGAACAACATGTCCGAGACCATCAGTCGCAGTGTTCGTGTACGAGTCGCGCCACGCTACGTGCCGCAGCGGTCGAACCCTGGCAAAAACCTTTGGTTTTTCGCGTACACGGTCGACATCAGCAACCTTGGTGAGGTGCCGGTCACCCTGATGACTCGCCGTTGGGTGATTACCGATGCGCTTGGCAATGAAGAAGTTGTGGAGGGGCCGGGGGTTGTTGGGGAACAACCAAAAATCGGTCCAGGCAAGACCTTCCGCTATACATCGGCCTGTCCGCTGCCCACATCCTTGGGAACGATGCACGGCAGTTACCATATGGTCACGCAGGATGGAATCTCCTTCGATGCTGCCATTGGAGCCTTTACGCTTGTAGACCCGGACAGTCTGAACTAGCAGTCCACGTCTTGTGGCGGGTCGTGCTCGGATGTCGCATGCGGTAGAGTGCGTCCAGAGCGGCATATACAAAGCCGCTAGGAGAGCGCGTGAGCGACGACTTCCAGTCTGGTGCGAACATTGAAATCGTGGTGAATCCGTACGACAAACAGCCGCCCGTGGCAGGTCGGTACGTGGTTCTGACCGAGATTGGCGCGGGTGCCATGGGGCGAGTGTACATCGCGGATGACCAGCGAAAGAAGGGTCGTCATGTGGTGGTAAAGGTATTGAACCCTAGAATGTCGACCGACATTGAGGACTCTTCGGGAGCGCGGCGGTTTGTTCGGGCTGCACGAGAAGCAGCGCGCTTGGACCATCCGAGCATCGTCCCGTTGCTCGCTATCGATACCGTGGGTGAAAACACACAAAAGCGGGTTGCGATTGTCCAAGAGTATGAGAGCTGGTCGACGCTGAAGGCCATCCTGGACAAGCATGGCTCACTCACTGTCGACGTGGTTCTGCCCATCATTGATGGCATTGCTGCTGCGGTGGACTTTGCTCATGACCAAGAGGTGCTTCACCTTGATATTCAGCCTGGCAACGTCTTCGTGTCGCCGCAAGGCGATGTTCGGGTCAGCGACTTCTTCATACGCTCGGCCATGCATGACGAGGTCACGCCAGAAAACCCCATTGAAGGGGCCTTCTTGGCCCCAGAGCAGAAGACCGGTGGGCCGCTGTCGCGTGCGACGGACGTGTATGCATTGGGGCTGCTGATGCAGCATATGCTGACCGGAGACCCGCCAGATGCCGAGTCCACGCAGCCGTTGGCCAATGCCTTGGACTTGGTCGTCGAACGGGCCACTCGCGAAGATGCGGACATCCGATTGCCGGGGATGGAGGCTTTTCGCCACGCGCTGAAGGCACCGACTGCCTACCGGACTCCGGTCCCCTCGGGTGTATTCGTGAGGCCTGAAATTTCGGAGCCCTTGCCGGTGGAGTTGTTGCCGACGAGCCACACTCCTTGGGGGCTTTGGGGGGTGCTCGGTGCTGGGGTAGTTGTTGTCTTGGTTGGGTTGTGCATAGGGGCGATTAGGTTGGTGGGGATACAGGGCTAGCGCCCAACCTCGCTGTGTTGCGGCAACGGAGTGCTCGTGAATCCCGTTCTGGCCAGATTGGTTGATATTCTTGCGTTAGAACCCCTCGAAGCTACCCTATTTCGCGGACAGAGCCAGGATCTGGGCTGGGGAGCTATTTTCGGAGGTCAGGTCGTAGGGCAGGCGTTGTCTGCAGCGAGTCAGACGGTTCCCGAAAACCGAACGGTCCACTCGCTGCACAGCTACTTCCTGCACCGCGGAGATGCCTCAAAGCCCGTTATTTATGACGTCGACTGTATTCGAGATGGGCGAAGTTTTACCACCCGCCGCGTGGTCGCGATTCAAGGCGGTCGCGCAATCTTCAACTTGTCGGCATCGTTTCAAGTGGAAGAAGAGGGCTACGACCATGCCGCACCCGCACCTACGGGCGTGCGTGAACCCGAGGGACTGCTGTCCGAGCTGGACTTGGTCCGGCGTGTCGCGGACCAGATTCCGCCGGGTTTAAGCGACAAGGTGCTCGCCGAACGCCCCATTGAACTTCGGGTTCATGGCTCGTCCAATCCTCTAAATCCTGACATTCGCCCCGCGAAAAAGATTGTCTGGATGCGCGCGGTCGATTCGCTGCCTGATGACCCGGCACTGCATCGCTACCTACTGGCATACGCTTCCGATTTTCAGTTCTTGACGACAGCACTGCAGCCACATGGCGCATCTTGGCTATCGCCCAAGATGCAGGTGGCGAGCATTGATCATGCGATGTGGTTCCACCGCCCGTTCCGCATGGATGAGTGGTTGTTACACGTGATCGACAGTCCGTCCGCGAGCGGAGCCCGAGGTCTGGTTCAAGGTCGCGTGTTCAACCGACAAGGCTTGCTCGTTGCCACAACAACCCAGGAAGGGTTGATGCGACGCCGTTAGAACGCCCTACAGCAGCACTTCGCGCGTACCGATAAGGGAAACATCCCCCTGGAGTTCCCCTGTCCGTTGACCTCCGAATCCGCGCGATTCGCGGTGTGGTGGCGCCCGACGCGCTCGGGTTTGACCCCATCCACTACACGCGTCCGCCACCATCCATCCCGCTCGCCGACTTCTATGCGGGGTGCCAACGAGTCAAAGCCGTAGGCACCACAAACGATGATTCGGTGGCCTGGGCCTCTCGCAAAGACCACAATGTTGGCATTCGCTGGCGGGACGGCCAAGTGTACTTTGACGAGGCACCGCGGTGGGTGCTGGGTATCGCTGTGGCGCTGTCGCACCATGTCTTGGGCTCCGTCGTCGACACCCGCGGTGCCAAGTATCTTGGCGTTGTCGGTAAGCGTTATGAGAACGTGCTCTCGGTCTTGCCGGAGGAGGACCTTCACGGCAATGGGCTGCCTCCTGATTTTTCGGAGACCACTCTGCGAGTCGGTTGGTCTCCGCTTGGGATTCGGGCTGGGGTTCTCATGCACGTGTCAGCCACGCTGCTTGATGTCAGTGTGGTCGTGCGGTCAGGCGAGCCATGGGTGACCTGGAACGGACATCCGAGCGGTCAGCAGGTGATAGGTATTGTCCGAGAAGGCGCCATGGAGGTTGCCCGTCCGGACTTGCCTACGGCGCGCTGGATGGTCGCGCTCGCTGCTGCGTTGGGGTCCGTGTGTTGTGACCAGCATGGGCTTGTGTGGGTGAAGAACAAGAGTCCGGATGGCATCACGCCCCTTTGGCCGATGCCTCACCTCACGGCCGAGACCACCCTCCATGCGCTGCTCGCACAGCGCTCACGGTTGGCGCTGAACATTGAAGCAGATCTGCGAGGACAGGATGCAGTCGCTGTACAGCCAGATGCGCATGACGGAACTTGGTGGCAACGAATGCTGCTACAAGCGGCTCAGTAGCTCAGCAAAGTTACAGGGACGGAAGCGGCTATCCAGTTGATGTACCAAGATTCCGGTCCACGCATCTCGGCAGGCACCGGTCGAGCCGGGCAGAGCAAAGACCAAGGTTGTGTCGATGAGCGCGCCCACTGCGCGTGACTGAATGGTCGAGGTCCCGATCGACTTAAATGACTGCATGCGAAAGAGTTCGCCGAAGCCTGGGATGAGCTTGGTTGCCAGCGATTCGACAATCTCCGGGGTGATGTCCCGTCGGGTGATGCCGGTTCCGCCTGTGGTCAAGATGACATCGATATCGGGGGCTGCGGACCACTGTATGAGCGTGCTGTGCAGCAGGTCTTTGTCGTCGGCAATAAGCACCCTTCGGGAAAGGGTATGACCGGCATTACCCAGGGCTTCGCACAGGTATTCACCCGATGTGTCCGTCTCGAGGGTGCGCGAGTCGGACAGGGTGATGACCCCTAACTGCAGGGGACGGAACGCCGTCGAATCGTCGAGATGCGGCATGTGGAACTCCTACTTCGCGCGCAGGCTGGCGAGCGCTTCAATGCGCCCGACCATTGCCGCAAAGCCATTGCGGCGGTTCGATGAGATGTGGTTTCCAAAACCTAGGCCGTCGAACAATTCATGGGCTTCGCCGCCGGTGATATCCGCTGGATTGCGCCCGTTGTACAGGGTCAGCAATACGGCTATTAGCCCGCGAACAATAGCGCTGTCGCTGTCGGCGAGAAAGTGCAGCCCGTCGTCATTGCCGGGTGTGAGCACATACCAAACCTGCGACAGACATCCTTCAACTCGGGTGCCGTCGTTCTTGAGCGCTCCTGGCATGTCCTCCAGCTTTTTCCCCAAGTCTATGAGGTAGATGTACTTTTCCTCCCAGTCATCAAATAAGTCAAAGTTGTCTTTCAGGTCGTCGACCGTCATCGCAGCCCTCCGTGATAGCGACGTATCCGACCGACGAGCCTCCGTCTGCGGTAGCATCGCTGCATGCACGTTCTGCCTGTCATCGTCGCTGTCCTTTCTGGCTGCTCTGTCGATCTCCTAGAGGCTCGCCAACCCCTCGTCGGCCCTCTGGATGACACACTGCGCATGCACCACCTGCAGGCGGTCGGCACGCACAACAGCTACCACGCGGAACCAGCCCTCGGACGCCCAGAGTGGGACTATCGACATGCACCATTGTGGGAGCAAGCCGCGTTTCAAGGCGTGCGGCAGTTCGAGCTCGATCTGTACTGGAATGACGACCGAGAGGGCTACGACGTACTGCACATTCCGGTCTTGGACCCGATCAGTTCATGTCCGACACTGCGCGATTGTCTGTGGTCACAGCGGGTGTGGTCAGACAGCGCACCGGGTCACCACCCCATCGTGACGTTGTTGGAAGTGAAGGACGGAGATGTCGAGGACGAGGACGTCGTTGAGCGGCTCGCCGCTATTGAGGCTGTGCTGTTGGACGTGTGGGAACGCGAACGCTTACTCACCCCGGACGATATTCGTGGCGACTCGGACACGGTTCGCGACGCCTTGGCGCCCGATGGATGGCCGGTCATGCGCGGCCTGCGACAGCGCGCCATCTACGTGCTTCACGCAGGTGGACCTTGGCGAGAGGTGTACACTCAAGGTGGCGAAGACGTTGTCGGCAATCTGATCTTTCAGGATGCCTATGGGGATTTGGACGTGCCCTATGCCGCCATTCACAGCATGAACAATCCGTTCAATACCGACATTGCCGATGTCGTGGCTTCCGGGCACCTCGTCCGCACCCGCGCCGACTCGGATGTGGTCGAGCCTGCCAATAACGACACTCGAAAGCGCGATGCGGCTTTGGCCTCGGGTGCCCACTTTGTCAGCACCGACTTCCCGATCCCTCACCCGGACAGCGGGTACGTTGTCGAAATGCCCGACGGAACTCCGAGTCGCTGCAACCCAGTCACCGGCCCTGATGAGTGCGTGGCAGAGGCCATCGAGGTTGGTCTGTAGTGGCTACTCGGGCGACTGCTCGGCGAGGAAGCGGGTGACGGCTGCATTGAACGTGTCTGCGTCGTCGTGATGGACGGTGTGTCCGGCGCGCTTGACCATTACCAATTTGGCGTTGGGTAGGGCATTAGCACCATATTCAGCGACGGAGCGCGTACGTCCACCGTTGAAGACGGGATTAGGAATCAGCGCGTCGTGTGTACCGAAGACCACCAAGGTTGGCGTCTGAATCTGTTCCAGACGGTCGCGCACGGGCCCATGAACCATGCCGTTTATACTTCTGGCGACGGCGACACTGGTCCCAGAAAAGGCGTCGGTGTTGCGCATGCGAACTCGTTCTTCGATGAGTCGCTCAACGCCCTCGTCCGTCACCGCGAAGGTGAACTGGCTGAAGTTGGCGCGAATGTGCGACTCGGTCGCATTCATGGCCCGGGTCTCGGTCCAGTAGTCGGACATCCAGTCGCGGTGGCCACGCGAGAAGGACTCAAAGCCTGCGGGTGCCGAGAGGACGAGTGCATCGAATCGTTCGGGGTATTCCAGAGCGGCGGTCAGAGCGATCTGTCCGCCCATTGAGTGGCCGGCCAAGATGACGTGGTCAAGGCCCTGTACGTCCATGAACGAGACCACGACTTCGGCGAACCACTGCATGGTGTAGGGCGCATCTGGTCGGTCGGAAGCGCCGTAACCAGGCAGGTCTATGGCAATACTGCGGTGTTCAGGGAACGCCGTCATCTGGTACTCCCAGAAGGATGCGTAGCTCGACAAGCCATGGACCCAGAGAATCACCGGAGCGTCGCCGCCTGTGTCTTGGAAGGCAATGTTCACGTCATCCACTGCGGCCCATTGGTACGGCACCGGAGCGTACAGCTCTGCAGGTTGAATGGGAGGCAGGTGGCTGTACGTGGGAACGCAGGCGGACGAGCCTAGTAGGGTAAGAGCGGCGAAGAAGCGGGCCATTAGAACATCACCCAGTCGAGTCCGGCGTAGACCGTCCAAGGAGTCGCTGGCAGGTCTGTGCCGAAGACGGCGCCGCCGTACAGACCGGTATTGAGGAAGAGCAGCGGACTGCCAACGATACGTCCGTTGATTTCCGTGCCTACATTTTCCCCGCCCGAGCGTGCATGCGACACGCCGACCTGGGTGGTCAGGCGGTTGGGAATCGGGTCGAATCCAACGGAGCTTGACAGCCCGAGCACCCCTTGCCCGCCGAACGATGGGTCGTGGACCACTGAGATGTAGCGGTTGATAGCGAAGGGGTCGGGGAACAGAATTAGGCTGCCGTGCGTGGTATTGAGCGCACCGACTAGGCCGTAGCTGTTGCCTCCAATGGTGCCCGTGTAGTCGCCACCTGGCGTATCCGCGGTGGTAAACATCGCCTCTGCTCGGGCAACGCTTCCTTTACCGCGAGCGTAGCGGAAGCGAACTTCGCCGTCCAAGAGCATGCCGCGGACATGGGTGGCGTCACGGTCTGCGGGGCGCAAAGAGCCGAGGTTGAGGAAGCCCATGCCAGTTGCACCGAGAGCGCCCTGGCTTAGGCTGTGGTCGTAGCCTGCTTCAGCCCCAACCCAGAACAGGTCTGCGTTGGTCTGGGGCTGGGTTGTCTCGCCGTCTTCTCGGAAGTCGAGCTTTGCCCCGCCTTGAAGTTCGGACAAGGTGCTGGTGATGCCGGAACCAAAGGCGCCTCCGGCGGCACCCAGGCCGCGGTCTCGCAGATACCACATGTGCAGGCCGAGATTCGTAGCCTGTGCAGGATGGAAGACCGCATCTGCCAAATACAGCGTGACGTCATCGGGCTCACCGAGGCCGCTCTCCCATAGAGTGAATGCGCCAGCTCGGTAGTGAAGTCGTGTGCCCCAGTCGTCGCGAACTTGGCCGTAGGCACTGACCCCGGTGGCTTCCGAACCGAAGAACATCAAGCGTCCACCGGAGCGAAAGAGGTCGTCTGGTGTGGCCGCTGTGGGGTCGTAAGCACCGTCTGTCAGGAACTGAAGTCCCACATGAACGGTGAGGGGGTCGTCGCCGATGAGTGGCTTGAAGGTGGCGTGTAAGCGACGAGTCTGTAGGTTGACCATGTCGGCACCAAAGCCTCCGCCGGTATTTCCACCTGTGCCGTAGCTGCGGTCGCCGAAGGCAAAGTCACTCTCGATGGCTGCGGTGAGCGAGGCCCGGCCGGACAGCACCGCGGGAGACCAAGTGAAGAACGCCGCCACCCGCCACTCGGTGTAGGTAGCGATGTCTTCGTCAGACACAGTCGTTTGGTTGATTCCGCCCAGTGGACCAATGACTTGGCCATCGAGAAACGGGTTGGTTGTCGCAATGTCCGTGCTGGTGAACTTGCTCTGCACCAAGGCAATCGCCCTCAGCGGTGAAGCAGTGGGCGCAGGCTCGGGCACAACGGCGCGAATCTCGGGTGGGGCCGCGGTTTCTTGCGCCGACACCCATCCAGCTAGGAAGAGAACGAGCACTTATTGGGCTACGAAGACCTGAGTGTTGACGTCTGCCGCAATGCCGTTTCCGCTTGTGGAGCCGAATCCGGTCGTTGGGGTGGGGGCGACGAAGCCGAAGTCAGGAGTGGTCTGGACCACTTCGTAGGTCAACGTTGTGCCGTCGATCTCGAAGATGCCATTGCTCTCGGACTGTTGCGGAACCGTCTGGACCAGCAGGATGCCGTTCGGCTCTGTGCTGGCGTCGACTGAGTAGGTTCCGCTGAACGTGGTGGCGTTGCCGTCTGTGTTGGTGGCCACAACCTCGTAGGTTCCATCGGTCTCAAAAGAGGCGTTGATGTCGGCGTAGAGGAGGGGCGCGCCGGACAGCAGGGGTGCGACGTCGTCACCGGACGAGTTCCAGTCACCCACGATGGCCGAGGTCTCGGCTTCCGTGCCCATATCGGTGTCGGTCTCGGTGTCGCCGCTGTCAACGTCGGTGCCGGTCTCGGTATCTGTTGCGTCGTCTCCGTCACAGCCAGCAAACACGAGGACGAGGGGGAGGAGGAGGGTGGTGAGCTTCATGGGGTTCTCCGAACAGCTTGCGCAATGGGGTTGGGGAGTGAATACTATGAAACATGAACCAACTGTCAAGTCCCGAATCGCTGTCCTTACCCAAAACCGCTCGTGGTCGGCGTACGAGGGAGAAAATCCTTTCCGCGGCTGAACATGTCTTTGGGGAGCTTGGGTATGAACGGGCATCGATTGTGGAGATCACCCAACGCGCATCTGTGGCTCAAGGGTCTTTTTACACCTACTTTCCGAACAAGCAGGCGGCGTTCACCGAGCTGGTGCTGTCGTTGTCGGATGGCTTGCGGGCTGCGGTGACCGAAGCGGTCTCGGGAGAGACCTCGCGCTTGGCGGCGGAGCGTCAGAGTCTCGTCGCATTCTTTAAGTTCATCCTTGAACATAAGGCGCTGTACCGAATTGTACGCCAGGCTGAGTTCGTCGATGAAGCGCTGTACCGGGACTATTACCGGCGCATTGCGCAAGCCTATGCGCGCGGATTGCGGCAGGCTGTCGAGGCCGAGGAACTCGCTGACTTGGACGTCGACACGGTTGCCTGGTCGCTCATGGGAATGGCGGATTTCCTTGGGATGCGCTGGGTGCTGTGGGAAGACCAGCTGCCTCCGGACTCGGTCATCGACACCGCAATGCGCTTCCTGCGCGACGGTCTGGCTCGCTAGACCGATGCGCGTCCAAGTTCTCCGGGAACGGCGAACCAGCGCAAGTCTTCGACGTCTGGGTCAAAGGGCTCGATATCGAGCTCTAGCGGCTGACGTTCGGCCAGAATTTGGTTGGCGTCTTCAATGTACTCGCGCAGCGCGTGCTCGGGCTCGGTCATGTGACGCGACCGGAAGGATACGCCACCTGGTCCAAATGAGGCATCTGTCAGGCGCATAGGGCGGTGCCTGCGAATGGCGACGTTGGTCCACAAGCCGGTGTGCACATTGAAGGTGTAGTCGTCGAGCAGCTTCCAGCCATGCGTTGCGACCCAGTCGACGGCGTCTACGAGAAACTGGAACACCGTCTCCGAGATGAAGTAGTTGAAGTTGATGCGTGCCCAGCCGGGTTTGATGCCTTCGAGACCTGCCATGATCTGACAAGCAAACTTCTCGGACTGCGGCAGGTCAATGCCGAGCAGGCGGTGTCCGTACGGGCCGGCACAGGAGCAGCCTCCGCGTGCTTGGATGCCGAAGACATCGTTGAGCAGAGCGACAACGAGGTTGTGGTGCAGGTAGTAGCCGCTGTCCGGGCACTGAACGACGAAGGAGACGATGGATAGACGATGAGCATCGCTGTTTCCGAGAACGCGGATGTGCGGGTTCTCCGACCACTTAGCGATGGCGCGACCAATGAAGTCTTGCTCCAAGCGTGCAATATTCTGGGGGCCCACGTCTTCTTTGAGCTGAAACACGAGTCCGGCGCGAATCGACCCTAAGATATCCGGTGTGCCGCCTTCTTCCCGGTGGACGGGGTCTGTGAGGAACTCGTGCCGGCCAACGTTTACGTACGCCACGGTGCCGCCGCCAGGAACTACGGGAACTGTGTTCTTGAAGAGCGACCGCTTTGCGACGAGAACTCCTGGCGTTCCGGGGCCGCCGGCAAACTTGTGCGGGGACAAGAAGATGGCGTCCTTGTAGGCCAAGTCCGGCAGATTCATGTTGATGTCGACGTACGGACCAGCAGCGGCAAAGTCCCAGAAAGACAGGGCACCATGGGTGTGCAGCAGGGTGGCGACTGCGTGGGTGTCTGACACAATGCCGGAGACGTTTGAGGCGGCGGAGAACGAGCCAATCTTGAGCTCGCGGTCTTTGTACCGAACGAGCTCTTGCTCAAGTTGTGCCTTATCAATGCGGCCATCTGCGTCTTCTGGGATGACGACGACATCGGCGATGGTCTCGCGCCAAGCGACCTCATTGCTGTGGTGTTCGTAAGGGCCAATGAACACGACGGGCCGCTCGTCTGCGGGGATGTTGTTGGACAGTCCGTAGCGGGTGTCGAGGTCTTTGGGAATGCGCAGGTTCAGCAGGCCAATGAGCTTGTCGATAGCGGCTGTGGCGCCCGAGCCGGTGAACACGACCAAGTCGTCATCTCCGCCGCCGACGGCCTTGTGGATGATAGTTCGCGCATCTTCGCGGTAGCGAGTGGTCTGCAGCCCTGTGCCAGACGCTTCGGTGTGTGTGTTCGCGTAGAAGGGCATCACTTCGCGCAACAGGAACTCTTCGATGAATGACAGATTGCGCCCGGAGGCCGTGTAGTCGGCGTAGGTCACACGACGTGCACCGTAGGGACCTTCGATGGCTTCGTCAGCACCGATTACGGCACCGCGAATGGTCTCGATGAGCTGGTCGGTTTGGCGGTCGTACATGGTGTGGTGTCCCTTGATGCGTGCAGTGTACCGCCGCTGAGTAAGAGTAGCTTCCCTTCGCGCGCGCGGGGGGCAAGTGTTCAGTGTAGGGTCGGGCTTCAGTGGAGGTCAGATGCGTTGGCTGTTGGTGCTATGGCTGTGTCTTGCAGCATGTGACGACACGGTGATCGGCGGTGGGGGACAGACCTACACGCCTGACTGGTTGGGCACTCAAGTGTTCTTTGTTGACCATTGTGTGCAGTGCCATCCGTCCGTTGAGCCGTCTCTCGATTTGCCTGGCGATATCTTGGTGGATGTATGTGACGAGACCGGAATCTGGGTGGTTCCGGGTGACCCGGAAGCATCGATGCTCTGGCGCTTGGTTGCCGACACCGGTCTAGAGAACGACCCGGCGGTCATGCCATTCGGCACAGGCCCACTACCTAGTGGACAAACTGATTTTCTGCGTGAGTGGATTGCCGCCGGTGCGCGTGTAGAGGGGTGTCCATGAGTACGCTACGAGCTGTGATGACCGGCTTGGGGCTGGCGTGCGCGTCATCCGCATGGGCCCAGGTAGACGCCAACTGTGCAGGGATTGCCCAGCCCGAAGACTATGAAGAGCAGGTTCAACAGGACTTTCTTCAAAACTATACGGCGCTCGGTTTCACCATGTCAGCGCTCCACGCGCCGGTCCCTCACGAGGCGGGTCGAGGCTCGATTGGCTTGGACCTTGCTGTGATTCCGCCACTTGGGTGCACGCGCCGCTTCGTGCTGGACTGGACGAAGACCGAAGAGACGAACAAGCTTCCGGTCGTTCCGAAGCCACGAGTGTCCTTTGCGTTCCCAGCCCTTGGACCGGTTCGGCTGTACGCCGGAATGGCCTACCTGCCACCGGTTACCGTCGATAACAACCGTGTGACCCTGGTCTCCGGTGAGTTCGGTGCCGGATTTGTGTTTGGGTCTTCCGAGAAGTTCCAGCTGGGTGCCCGATTCCATGCGACGTCGGCGAAAGCGGTTGCGGATATCGCCACCGCCTTTCGAATTAGTGACCCTGCCGTGCTCGACTACTACCAATCCAACACGTTTGGCCTAGATGCCTCCGTTGGCTATGCGCTTGGAACCATCACTCCGTGGGCTTCTGTGGGGGTGACCGATGTGTCGACACTCTTTGTGGTCGGGGATGACGGTGTCATCGCCAACAACCTACACCCGTATGCGGGGCCCGTGGCTAGCGTAGGCGTGGATGGCTTGGTGAAGAATCGGTTCCGTTGGGGCGCTGAGTTCTATGCGGCTCCTGGTGGGAACAGTCGGCCAGATCCTGAAGCGTCCAACGTTGCTTTCGGTAGAGCCGGGCACATGTACACCGCGCGCTTTCGTGTGGCGGTCGAGCTTTAGAGACGCCTCCGGTACGGCTTGTCCTGCTGTCGCAGCTGGCAGGTCGATGCCGTACGCGAAGTGGGTATGCGGTCGAACGGAATGTGCCGCTCTTGCCCCCTTGGATACGCTGCTAGCTTGAGCCCTAGTGGCAGCTCCCGGTGTATTTCGGGT
>JBLHSN010000124.1:0-15357 GCA_047626195.1 Myxococcota bacterium | reverse complement strand
AGCCACGACGCGGCGCCACGTGATGGGCTGGCACCCAATAGCCAGGTTGCCAGAAGCCGTATTGGAAGCTGCCAGGAACCCATGCCCAACCAAGTCGCGCATTTGGATACCAGTTGCGCCCCCACGGATCCCCCATGGAATTGTTGTACCAAATGGCCGAAGTATTGTGCTGGTTCCTATAATACGGATGGACGTACCATCCCGAGTACCACGGATCATAGTAGTGGTGCGGCGACGGGTCACGGGGTGCTCTGGGGTCCGGCTCGACGGTTCCGGCATTGTCCCGTCCGGAGACCACATCCACAACATCTGGTGGGTCTACAGGCGTGTCTCGGTTGCTTGGCAGGCTAATGTCACGAAAGCCCGTTGGCGCTCTGTACCCCGATACTGCGCCACCCAGGGTCGTGGCGCCAAGCTCCGAAGGTGCCAGCTGAACCGGCTGAGTGTTGTAGCGACTGGTCGGATCTCGAATCGCCTCAGAGCTCAACGGATCGGGCTGCACAGGGGTCCTACGAAATACTGGGGCAGCCGTTGGCGGTGGGGAAAGCGGTGCTGTGACACGAATGGGTGAACCGGTATCGGGATCGCGCCGTTCAATGATGACCGGCGTCGAACTCGACGATACGGGCGCCACAATAGGCATCCGGCTTGTTGGGTCCGTTGACCGTCGAATCGGTGCCGAGCTTCCCTGGATGGGCGCGCGCTGAATCGGAGGCGGTGAAATCGGCCGCGTCTGAGTGGGTCGCGTGTCGACCGGACGCGGCGGTGTCGGAGCGCGTTGAATGGGAGGTGGCGTAGCCGGACGGTCGACAGGCGGCGGGGTCTGCCGCTCAATGGGCGGCGGCGATGCCGGTGGCGTAATGGGACGACGAGTCGGTGGCGGCGCAGTGGGTCGTGGCGTCGGAGTGGGTGTCGGCGCAGGAGTGGAGGTCGGACGACGACGAGTAGGAGGTGGAGCCGTAGGTCGCGGAGTTGGCGCAGGCGTGGAGGTCGGACGAGGGGACGGTGCGGGCCGGACCGGACGCGTCGGACGAGGGGACGGTGCGGGCGTTGGACGTGTGGGTCGCCGAATCGGGCGGGACGTCGGACGCGGTGACGGCGACTCGGGCTCGTCTGCAGAGAACACCCCGCCGCCAGACATCGGACCGTCCGCCTGCGCGGAGGTGGCGAAACAGAGCGCGACCAACACAAGACCTCGTCTGAACTTCCCCACACATTCCTCCATCGCGGATGCCTCTGACGGGACTCTGTCCGAGTTATTCAATGGCATGAGAAATATGATCCCGTGTGCCGTGTTGTCGCTCGTCGTCCTTTTTGGGGGGTGCGCTCCAGGATCTATTGAGTGGGCAACCGGCAGCGACAGTCTGCGAACGGCCCTGTTCCAGACCAGCGACGCCAGCATAGGCTCGACCCGACTTCTACTCTCAACCGGTCAGTTCGGCTGCGACTTTCCGGCGGAAGAAGACCCGAACGACCTTATCGACGCCCAGCTGGCCATCGTCGTCGGTGCTTGCCGGGAAGATGCCCGTCACCTCGCAATCACAACGTTCCATGATGCTGAGGTAAGCCGAGAAGGCCGCTACATCGGACAAGATGACGCTGCTACTATCGACCTCGCTACCGATAATCCCCGGATTGCACGTGTTGACTATGTGGGCATCGAAGAAGCGGTACTGACCACATCCGATCTCCCCCAATTCAACGATGCACTGGGCGGCACCTACCGGCCGACCGACGTGACCCAGGCGTTCGCCGCAGGTAACGGCGGACGCGTACAGATTCGAGAGTCGGGTGATGACCTGACCGGCTCGTACGATTTTCCTAGCCTTCACGTCTCCGGCCGCTTCCGGGCCGTCGAATGCCCAGTAGAAAGCCCGTTGTTCAACCTCGCCTTCACCAGTCCGACGGCGTCGTGCCCGTAGAACGCGTCGCAGTGACTACTCTGACAGACGTCACCGTCCGCACCGAGCACAACCCGCTCGGCCCGTGGTCACTACAGGTGCTTGCCGGCGAATGCGTGGCGCTGACGGGTAACAATGGCGTGGGTAAGAGCACCCTACTGCGACTCCTGTGCGGACGGATCCAACCAGCATCCGGAAAAGCAACTCTTCACCCCTCGCGCAGCCTCGCCCCAGAGCCGTTCCACCCGCCCTTGGGTCTCCGAACCCATGAGCTCATTGGCCACCTGTGTCGATGCGTTGGAACAGTTGCTCCCGCAGCTATCACCGCACTCTGCACGCCTGACGTCATGGCAAGCCGACTGGACCAACTGTCGCGTGGCGAACTCAAGCGCGTTGTGGTTGCCCAAGCCTTCATTGGACACCCAACCCTACTGTTGCTGGACGAGCCGCTAGAAGGCCTCGACCGAGAGGGCGTCGCGTTGGTCACGGCACTCGTCCATCAGCATATTGACGGTGGTGGCTGCGCAATTATCGCGACCCACCGCTCCGAATCTTGGGCACATTCACACACCCGATTCTTCTCTGTCGGTGTGCCGTGAACCTCACCCCTACGGTGCGGGCGGCGGTTGCCCATGCGACTCGTCTTCATATTCCACACCTCATGAGCGCCTGGGCCGTCCTTGCGTTTGCCGCAACGCCACTCGCCCGCCACGCTACCCTCGGGGCACCCGCACGCGGAGGAGCCGACTGGGTCTTAGGTTCTGGCTGGTTGGCTGTGAGTGCGGTCGCTCTGGTTGTCGGCGTCCTCATCGCTCAAACAAACACCGTCGACGGTCTCCTGATCGCCCGTGGACAGTCAGCGCGCCGATGTCTGGTGGCACGGTGGGCCGGCGCTGTGACCGTTGCCCTGTTCGCGTCTGTACTCGCCGGCGGCACCTACACTGCCGCGGCACTCGCGTGGTCCCTGCCGCTATCGCCAACCGCGCTTCAGTGGACCGGCATGCTCGCGTTGGAGTCGCTGGTCCTGACCTCTCTGGGCTGTTTGCTCGGCCGGCTGGCTCGCAGTCCGGTTGCATTTACTTCGGGCGCCGTGTTGTTCGTTGTCGGTCATCTCGCGGATGAGACAGCCGCACTCGTTCGCGCAGGAGACACCACGATTCCGTGGTTGTTCATCGTCCTTCCAGATCTGGACCGATTCAACGCTCACACCGCTGTCGTGACGAATTCACCACTGCTCACGTCAACCGTCGTCACAGCTGTGGTGCTAGCCGGTTGCTGGACCGCGGCCCTCATCGGCAGTGCGCTATGGGTGACCGAAGACCCCAACAGCCGCTCCAACCAGGACCGTCTCTAATGATTGCGCTGTACTGGTTGTGGATGGGATTCGCGCTGTGCACCGGCCTTGTCCTCGGCAGTTTCTCCAACGTGGCCATTGGTCGCTGGGCCGTCGACAAGAGCGTTGTCGCCCCCCGTAGCCACTGCCCATACTGCGGCACGACCCTTGGACCGGCCGAACTTGTACCGGTCCTGTCTTGGCTGTGGTTGCGCGGAAAGTGCCGCACCTGTAGCAGCCCGATTGCCCCGACCTACCCACTCATCGAGCTTCTCGGTGGGTTGCTTGGGCTTCTGGTCTACCGCCGCGTGATTCCAAACGCAGCAGCCGTCGACTTGCCCCATCTCACTGCGTGGGCCGTGCTCATGGTGTTCGTGATTCTGCTGGTCATCGCTGCCTACGTCGACCTTCGCCACTGGATTATCCCGGATCAGACCTCCGTGTACGCCGTGCCCTTCGCCATCCTCTCCGTCGGTGTCCTTCAGGTCGTTGGCTACGACGGTTGGATGGCCATCTCGTGGCAGACCTCGGTCATCGGCGCGTTGGTCGGGGCCGGAGCACTCGCCGCTGTATCCATGGTGACACGCTTCATCTACGGCTACGAAGCCTTGGGATGGGGAGACGTCAAGCTTATGGGCTTCATCGGAGCCATGGTAGGTCCCCTTCCCGTCATCTTCGTCGTCTTTCTTCTCGGCTCAATCATTGGTTCGGTCGTCGGCCTGCTGTACCTGTTGGTTCGGCGGCGCAATGGGATGTTGCCTTTCGGACCGTCTTTGGTGCTTGCTGCTATACTCTACGTCTTGTACGGCGACGTGCTCACGCGAGCTCTCGTGCCGGGTGTAGGGCTGGCACTGGGATGGACGTAATGCCGGAAGGCTACGAAACAGTGGTTGAGGCCGTCGAGACCTCTGGGCGTACGTGGATGCTGGAACGGTTGAAAGACCGTTCACAATTCCACGACCCTGACGGAGTCGCGGCGTCCATGGGAGTGCACGAAAACGTCTGGCCTATCTTCGGCCTGCTGTGGCCAGCTGCCGCCCAGCTCGTAGACGCACTCGAACACTTCGACCTACAGAACTCCAGCGTTCTGGAGCTCGGCTGCGGGCTAGCACTGGTCTCCATGTCGTTGCATTCCCGAGGTATCAAGGTGGTTGCCAGCGACGTCCACCCCCTGGCCAAAGACTTCCTCGCACGCAACTGCGAACGCAACGGATTGAGCTCGGTACCCTTTATGCGCATTGACTGGACCCAGCGCTACCCAGACCTACCGAAGTTCGACGTGTTCATTGCCAGCGACGTCCTGTACGAAGACGGCATGGCACCCGACATCGTCGCCTTCATCCACGCGCACGCCGCTGACGGAGTGCGCGTGTTCGTCACCGATCCGGGCCGCTCTGGACGACGCAACCGCTTCACCCGAATAATGCTTGAGGTCGGATTCACCGTTGACGAATGGCAAGATGAAGCAAACACCAAGGGCCGCGTGATGACCTACTCGCGCGGACTGTCGTAGGGCAAGATACAGTCGCGGCATGCGTACAATCCCATTCTTGCTCGCCCTCGTACTCACCGCTTGCAACGACGAGGGTATCGACGACCCCGAAACGGGAGACGTTGACACCAGCGACGTTGACACGAACGACGTCGATACCGACAATTTCGACACAGACACAGACACAGACACAGACACCGTTGAGGGTACCGATGGTGGCGGCGACTTGCCTTCTGCGCTGGACCTTGAGCAAGTAGGCCTTGGCTTTACAAATCCCGTCGTCATCACAACACGGCCCGGCGATGACCGGCTGTGGATTGCCGAACAAAACGGTAGGATTCGTCCCATCAGCGCAGATGACACCCCCGGAGATGCCCTTGTTGACCTACGAAACACGGTCAGCGATGGAAATGAACAAGGTCTCCTAGGTCTTGCCTTTCCACCAGACCATGAAACATCTGGGTTGTTCTACATCCACTACACGCGCGGCAACGGTGACTCAGTGCTGGCACGCTACGGCGTGAACAGTGCCACACCCAACGTCATCGACAGCGACCTAACCGAGGTTCTGTGGACTGTAAGCCAGCCTTTCTCCAACCACAATGCTGGGCACATCGCCTTCGGTCCTGATGGCTATCTGTATGTGGGCTACGGCGACGGCGGCTCTGGTGGAGACCCTCTAGGAGCCGGCCAAGACGATGAAACGGTACTCGGAAAGATGCTGCGCATCGATGTTTCTGCGGCCACTGGCTACACCGCACCGTCTGACAATCCATTCTTGGACGACGCTGACGTCCCGAATGTCATCTGGGCGTTGGGCCTCCGGAACCCATGGAAGTTTTCGTTCGACCTTTCGAATGACGATTTGTACATCGCAGACGTTGGTCAGAACATGTGGGAAGAGATCAGCATTCAACCAAGCGGCAGCACTGGCGGCGACAACTACGGCTGGAGCGTAACCGAGGGTAATCACTGCTTCTCTTTAGACGGCTGCGATATGTCTGGCTTCGTGCCAGCCATTCACGAGTACGACCACGGAAGTGGCTGTTCCATTACCGGTGGGTACGTCTACCGAGGCACAGACATTGATGGTTTGGACGGTCACTACTTCTACAGTGACTTCTGCCAGAATCAAGTCTTGAGCTTCCGTAAAGATGGCGACGGCACGGTCGAACACACCAACTGGACCACGACCATGCAAGGTGCACCCAACCTTCAGGGCGTGTCTACCTTCGGCCAAGATTCCGATGGCGAACTGTACGTCGCGAGTCACCGAAATGGCCGCATCTACAAGATTGTGACGCCTTAGGGCTTTTTGTCGCAGCGCCGCCAGACACCGTCTAAGAGCTTCTCGTGTGGGTAGTAGCTCGACTTGTAGTTGAGCTGCCGACAGTCCTCAACCCAGAGCCCTAGGTAGTGGTGGGTGCGGCCGGTCCGCCGGCACAGCTCAATTTCCTGGAGCACTGAGAAGGTTCCCGGCGACAAACGGGCAATGTCTTCACTCGGGTCAAAGTAAAAGTACACGCTGCTCGCGGCGGTCGCTCCTAGGTCGAGAATACCGACCCCTACCAACCGATCTGCCAGGTAGTACCGCATCTCCACGGTCTCAAAGCAGCTCTGCACCAGCCACGTCATGTAGCCAATGGCGTCCATTTCTACGTCTTCGGGGTCGCTCAAGCCGCGCTGCATCTTGTGAGCATTGAACAACGCCAACTTCTCATCACTGTACGTGGCATTGTCGATTTCAATGCGCAAGCTGTCCGGCCAGCGATTCACCACACGACGCTGAGACTTGGACGCCACGAAGTCCGCCACAGGAACGCGAATGCCCTTGCACGCCGAGCAAGTCGGACAGGCCGTTTGATACAGCGAATGCCCTACACGACGCTCTGCATTGGCAAATCGTTGGTCTGTTTCGTACGGAGTGAGCCGCCGAAGCTGTCGGTACAACGGCATACGCGCAACCCGACCTGACAGGTAGGGACAGCGCTGTAGTCCGTCATACACCAGCAATTGTTCGCGCAGGGTCCGCCTCCGGCTGCAAGCAACATACCTCGACACGCAACCACCCGGCACATCGACGTGGACGCGATAGCCCGGCGCCGGGGGTTCCGTGCGAGTCGTCGTTGCCGACAGTTATTCTGCAGTTCCAGACTCATGGGATGCCATCGACCCAGACGGTTCGCCGTTTACCGAGTTGGCGTTCCTACAGGCCATGGAACAAACCGAGTGCGCCGTAGCTGACACCGGCTGGGCCCCTCGTCCCGTCTTGGTGTACGACGACAACGATGTTCTCGTTGCCGGAGCTCCAGCGTACCTCAAGTCCCACTCGATGGGTGAGTTTGTCTACGACCACTCGTGGGCCAATGCCGCCTCCAATGCGGGCATCGGGTACTACCCGAAGCTCATTGTTGGAAGCCCGTTCTCCCCGGTGACGGGCTCACGCCTACGCATTGCTAAGGGCGCCCCCGAAGGGACTCATGCGGCCCTACTTCGCGGACTGCAGGAAGCCGCCCGTGGAACCCACGGCATGCATGTCCTGTTCAATACCAAAGAGGAATCGGAGCGGCTCGCAAAGGCCGGCGGTTTCACCCGACTGCAATACCAATATTGGTGGCATAACGACGGCTACGCCTCGTATGACGACTTTATCGGGGCTTTTCGGGCAAAGCCCCGCAAGAAGATTCGCCACGAACGCAAAGCTGTTCAAGGCCTGCGTTTCGAACGCGTCCTCCGGCCTAGCTCCGCTCAGATGGACCACTTGTTCCGCTTTTACAGCGACACCTGCAACAAGCACTACTATGGGCGCACCTACCTCAATCACGACTTGTTTGACGCACTGCAGAGCGTCTGGGGTGACCGAATTCTAGCCGTACTGGCCTACGATGGAGACCGCTGCATTGCCGGTGCTCTAGATGTGGTCAAGGGTGACCGTCTGTATGGTCGGTACTGGGGCTGCGACGACGAGGTCAAGTTCCTCCACTTTGAGGTCTGCTACCACCAGGGCATCGAGTTCGCGATTGAGAACAAGCTGTCTGTGTTTGAGCCTGGCCACGGTGGTGAGCACAAATACAAGCGTGGTTTCACACCGGAGATCACCTACTCCAACCACTGGCTCGCCCACCCCGGCCTGCACCAAGCCCTGCATCGGCACTCGGAAAAAGAGGCCGGATGGGTACATGAGCAGGTGGGCTTGCTGGATGAGCAATCGCCGTATCGCAAGGAAGAGCGTCAGTAGACGCCCTTCCGGTGCCGGCTAGAGTTCGCCTGCGCGACTTCCGCTGCGTGGGACAGTCCAGATTTCGGTACGTCGGTTCTGTGAGCGACCCGCACTGTTTGCGTTCGATGCGACCGGTTTGTCGTAGCTAAAGCCAGCCGAGTGAATGGTCTTATCTGGATGGGCAACACGCAGACGTGCGGCGACCGTCTCTGCACGACGCGCCGACAAGCTACGGTTGTGGGCATGGGAGCCTTGGTTATCCGTGTGGCCTTCGACCCAGAGCTCCTTCACTTCCGGATGCTCGTCCAGGTCTGCGCTCATCTTAGCAACCGCCAACTCCCCTTCGGGCTTGAGCGTGTCTTTGTCCGTGTCAAAATAGACGGGACCCAGGTCCAGCTTGTCGGGTAGCGGTCCCGGGGTGGGCTCGGGTGGGTCTGGCGTTTCACGGTTACCACCGAACATACCATCGTGAGCAATCTCCAACGTTTGAACCGCGAGATCACTGCTACCACCGTTGAGGCTTGGGCCTTCCCAGCTCACGGGCCACGGTCGGGCAACGTCAAAGCGACGCAATTCCATGCCATCATTGTCTCGAAGGATGATGGTCAAGGTGGTCTCGGTGCGTTCCTTGAAGCCGTCATTGATCCAGCGGTCACGCCAAGCGTGCAGCTCATCCTTGGCGCATTCACCGTGCTTGAGAACGAGGTTGTCCCACTTGCTGCGGCCCACGCGCTTGTGGGTCGAGAAGTTCATGCCGCCTTCTTCGATCTCGTGCACTTCGGCAGTGCTCTTCATGCCGGAGCATTCCAGAAAGCTGCCGATCTCTACGCCATTGAGCATGATGCTAAACGAGTAATTACCCCATGGGTCCCGCTCATCTTTGCCATCTGGAGCGCCATAGCCAGTACCCGCATTGTACTGACCCGTGGGCTGGTTGACGTCCCGCAGCTCAAATCGGCCGGGGTTGTACGCACCCGAGGGCTGCGGCAGATCGCGGGTCTCGAACCCAGATCCCGGATTGTACGCACCCGAGGGCTTTGCAACGGAGCCTTCTTGGTAGCCGCCGGCATTGTATCCACCCGACGGAGTACCAACGCTAAGGCTGAACTTGAACCCACCCGAATTGTACTGACCTGAGGCCTTCGCAACATACCGTGGCTGAAAGGCACCAATGTTGAAGTTGTAATTTCCAGAATTTTTCTTCTTCGCCACGGGACAACCCCATAAAACAGGTCAAAACAGAGCACACAGCAAAAGCCGTGCACCTACAGAGTACCACGTTCCATGCCGACAAGCGGAGCGATTTTGCCCGCTCGGCTATCGGTCGGGGCTGCCGAGGAATCAGCGTTCCGACGCTCGGTGGTAAGGCGCCGCGAGGGTAAGGCTGCGAACCCGAGTGTCTGACCGCATCATCACCAGTGGTGGGCAACGCCCCAATCACAGATTCATCGACGGCCAGGCGGAACGATTATTCAGAGGCGGGACCTTAGTCCATCTCGAGGATGCGGAACTCTACGCGTCGGTTTCGCGCAAGCCCAGCTTCAGTACTGTTGTCGGCAATCGGTACCTGTTCGCCGAATCCACGGGACTGCAGACGTCCTTCTTCAATGCCCTGCGCAATGAGGAACGAGCGGACCGCAGCTGCGCGCCGATCCGACAGGTCAAGGTTCATCTCGTCGCTGCCTTGTGCATCGGTATGACCCTGGATTTGAACGCGACGAACGCGCTCTTCACTCGCCAGCAGTGCAGCAATTTCTTCAAGAAGGTCGAATGATTGGTCTTGGATGACGTCGCTACCGGTCTCGAAGTAGATCTTCTCGGTCACCGTGATGCGGTCACCTTCGACAACGGCACGCGGGTCGCGCAGAACCGCGTCGACCATCAGCTCCTGGTTGGACTCCAGGGTGATATTTCGACGATAGATCCCAACGCCCTGGGCCTTCAAGAACACCAAGTAGCGCCCCGGTGGCAGCTCGTAGCGGTCTAGGCCTTGCGGGCCCAACCGGCGAGTGGCGTCGAGTGGGGCGCCAGGTCCAATGATGGAGAGCCCCACACTCTCAACGACGCGGCCCGCGGCATCCTTGGTGCGAATCGAGACATAGCCAGGCACCACCGCTTCCATGTCCAGCTCAATCGGGTACTCACCCGACACAATATTCAGCATTTCCCTACCGTAAAAGCCAGGAATCGAGCCCTCAATTTCGTACGTACCCGCAGCCAGTTCCATAGGAATGGCTTCTTGCAGAGTCTCGATCTGCTGAGTCTCTCCACCGCTGGTGACGCTCACATAAACATCCGACTCCAGATCGCCGTTAATCGCTGCGGTAAGGAGCACGCGCCCCCCTGCATCTGGGCAACCGTCCGTGTCTTCGTAGCTGTTGTAGGTCTCAGCGTCATCTGGACATTCGTCGCGTTCGTTGACGATGCCATCTATGTCGCGGTCTGCATAGTTAAGCTCGATCCTTCCGAATCCTACGCCGAAGAATAGCCGGTAGGCGGACGCGCCAGCACCGGCATTCACGCCCGTTCCACCGCCAGCGAGGAAGTGAAGCCCATTCGATACGCGGTACCGCACCGAGGCGAGAATTTCTGCCGGTGACGTCGTGCCTTTGACATTCGACGCAGCCAGCGACGAGGCAATGCGTCCTTCCAGCGTAATGCCCAAGCCCTGCGCGGGATGCACGCCCACGGCGGCTCCAGCGATGATCTGGTCAGCACCGAGCTGGTTGTTGAGGGTGAGACTGGGATTGAAGCGAGGCCCAGCGGAACCGGTCAGTGTCAACGCTTCCAGTTCGTAGGTCACCGCTACGTCAAAGCCGCCAGTGATGCCATTCTGGCCGAGAAATCGTGTTTCGTCGCCGGTAGGCAGGACTAGGTAAGGCGATACAGCGAGACCCAATCCGCCTGCTGCACGAGGCTTGGTCTGCACGATGGGGCTGTACACCGCCAGGCGGACGTCGCCGATGCCCGCGCCCGTCGCCTGCCCTTCCGAAGACGACGCCAGGTACATGGGGACAGCAACGTCCAGCCGGACCCGGTCATGCACGGCCACACCGGCAGAGAGGTTGAACGCAACCAGGCTGTCGATGATGCGCTCGACCTCGGTCGGTCGGCCATCTGCGTAGCTCAGCTCCCGTACCAGTGGATCATCGGAAAAGTCGACCACTCCGGTGGCCCAAAACTCACCCTGATGGATGGCGCCGGCACGTAAAACGGTGACAGGATCGCGCACGTCACCGTCGTTGGCGGTCATAGAGAAGCCGTGCGCGTCGAAGCCCTCCTGTTGGGCAGCAGCAGAACTCGCAAACAACGTGGACAACGCAATGGCGGTCACAAAACGCATCGGACTCCCAATCTTCTCAGTCCAACGAGGGTGTCACATGCCACCGCTTGCCGCAATCAAGACCGTTACACCGGTGTCCTTGGAGGTCTCATGGTGTCCATCACGTACTGCGTAGTTTGAAACTACCTCCCGCGCGCTGCCCGGGCGGCAGACGTCTTGCGGGAGGAACTCGGTATCGAGACAACCCTGATAAAAGGGCGGTCCGGCATCTTTGAGGTCAAGGTGGACGACATCGTCGTCGCTAAGAAAACTTGGAATGGCTTTCCTAGCGAACAAGACATCCTAGCCGGTGTTCGTCGGGCGCTGCCGGGAACCTAGGCGCTACTGCCAATCGGCCAAGATTGCGCGGAAGCTGTCGGTCCACGGGGCAGGACGCCAAGTATCAGGATCTACCCGAACGACGGTACGTGTGCCTCGTGCGTGCACCTCGTCGCTATCCATCGGCATCAATACAAAGCCAAATGTGAGTGACGTGCTGCCGAGTCGTTCCACCCACACACGCACACGTACATCCCCCACTCTGCGCACCGGCTGCTCGTACTCCACCGTGTTGGCCTTCACGAAGTGAAAGCGGTCCGGATGTTCGACCTCTTGCAGCGAACCAAAGCCCAATGAGTGCCAGAACGACCCCAGGGTACGCTCAAACAGCAGCAGATAGCGTGCATTATGCAAGATATGATAGGGGTCAAGGTCGTCGAAGTAGACGCCCATGACGCGTTCGTGAAAGCGTTTCATGCCAGCTCCAGTCAACGAGGCAACAGCCGCCCATCTGTCCTGCGGGGCTCATACTCACCGTATTCGGCTAGGACGATGGGTGCTTCACTGTGCAACACGACGTTCGCCAGCCAGCCCTCAATGGCGTTGCAAACCAGCTGTCCAGACCGGTTGGTGTCACGCGATGCCCACAGATCCAACACATACCGACGACGTTGCTCAAGCGTGGTCAGAGGACGAGTCCCGTACAGCGGTGTTCCCGTCTGCCAGAGCAGGTCCAGCTCATCTGGCAGCGTGTCTGAGTAACGCCGAGTCGCGGTCTCTTGGACAACGCTCCGGTAGTGCGACACAGCGATGGAGCTCGCATCCAAGGCCGCTCGCTGATGCGGCACCCGTTTGCGTTTAGATGGAATCGTGAAGCTCAACGCAGCAAGCGGCGGAGCCTGCCAACGTTCCGGGTGATTGGGGTCATACTCGACGAAGTTCTCTGGGCAGCGTCCGAGGTCGCGCGACGTCTCTTCGGTAAAGGTGACGTCTGCGGTCAGCGCTTGCAGCACATCGCGTCCCCCAATGGAGGCCACGAGCCACCGACCATTGGCGCGAGCATGGCCATCCAGCGGCTCGGATGCGCCCAAAATGCTGGTGTAGCGACCGTGAAGCAGCGCCACCAATTGGTGTTCTTCCCACAGCAAACGGGTGTGGCTGCCATCTTCGTACAGCTTGACCGTCAGCCATACCGGTCCCTGCGGAATGGGCTCTGGGATGGCTCCGCGCAGCACGAGATGGTCGCCTTCATTGGTGACACCACAGGCGTCTGGATTACCAACCTGGAAAGACTCGCGATCGGTCAGGTCTGCGCCCGCGAGCTTCACCGACGGGATCGCGACCGGCTCGCGAAACGACAGCCGACCATCTCGGGTGAAGACAGCGCGGCCAATCCAGCGTTGTGGCGGCGCGAAGACCGTATCAGCGCCATCTCGGACGACGGTCCACCCTAGCGGTTGAAGAGAGCGCGCGACCGCTGCCCGTGCTTCGCGCAGGGCTTCGTCTCCGAACACGTAGATCACCACATCGATGTCGGTGTCCAGCTCAACATCCGGCTCCTGACTCCACGCTAGGCCCAGCCAAAGAAGCCAGATCACCTACTGTGCACGCGGCAGGCGGCGACTATCGGTTCGCATGGATTCGTAGTGCAGGTATTCGGCTTCGGTAATTGGGTTGTCCGAGTACACGACGGTCTCGCTAAGCCAGCCTTCAATGGACCGGCACACAAGCTGCCCAGCGGTATTCTGCGCGCGCGTTGCCCAATGCTCTAGAATCGTGGTTCGCCGTTCGTCGGCGTTGCGAATGCGACGCGAGCCATACAGCGGCTTTCCGTCATTCCACAGGTCGTCTAGCCGGTCAGGGAGCTGCCCAACACGTGACTGAGTAGCAATGGTCTGGACCACGCTTCGGTAGCTCGCGACCTCGTCGGCACTGGCATCGAGAACCTGGCGAATGTGGGCATAGCGACGCTCTCGGCTCGGCCCAAGACCGGTCGTCACGCTGGCCACAGCCCCAACAGCTCCCTGACCGTTTGGCCCTGTTGCCTGCTGGGCGAAAGGGTCGTATTCGTCTTCGCCAATCGAACACGGCCCTGTGGAAGTGGAGCTACGCCGCTCGAAGGCTACATTCTGCATAGGCTCGCGAGCCCGTTCGACCTCGCCCGCCACAGCAATGCCCATCCAGTAGTTCCCGCGTTGCCAAGCCACATTATCCAACGAATTGATGATGCCAATCGGAGTGGCAAAACGCCCTTCCGCCAACGAGATGGTCTGGGCCTCCGACCACAAGGACACATCACTGTCCTGCCGAGCGTAGACGGAAAAGGTTAGATCGACCGGCCCAACATAGTCGCCACCGCTCAGGAGATGCAGCTCATTGCGGACGATAACTTCTTTGGTTTGTTCCCCGGGTCCACACGCATCGCTGGGCAGGGTGCGCGCGCCAGATCCGCCGGGTTGCCCCGCCGCACCGACGTCTGCACCTCGAATCGGAATGATGGGCGTGGAGAACTCGAATCGGCCATCAGCGAGGAAGGTGGCTTTGCCAATCCATGCTTGAGGCGGCTTAAAGACGATGGTGTTGCCGCGACGGTCTGCGGCCCACCCTAAATCATGAAAGGACGCGGTGATCTCGGCGCGAGCCTCCTCCAGCTGCTCGTCACCGTACACAATGATGACAACGTCAGCATCTGGGTCGGTAAGGGGGTCATCAGCAGCAGGGGCCTCTTGGGCCAGAGCAAAGGCGAGCAGCCATGTAAGCACAGGACAATCTCCAACAGGGGAGTTGTACCCGCCCCCACCAAGAACGCCAGCCACAAACGGTTAGTCCCCCCGCCTCGGAGACCTTCATGTCCACATCTCGCGTCCAGGCGCTACAGCAGGCGCTCGATGCGCGTCAAGACTGGCTTGTCAAAGCCGACAATGCAGAAACCAACTGCGTCCGACTCCTTCATGGCACCGTCGAAGGCGCACCCGGAACCACCGTCGACCGCTACGGCCCCATCCTGCTCATCCAGACATGGCGTGACCCGATGGAACCCGGTGAGATCGACGACATGCACGCAGTGGTAGATGCGGTCATTCCAGGACTCATCCCTGTGTGGAATAACCGAACGTCCGGTCGGCGCGGCGGAGCAGCACCGGACTTCACCTTGGACCACAAGGTTGACCTACCAGACGGCATCGTCGGTCTCGAAGAGGGCCTTAGCTTCGACGTCAATCCACGCCATCGTGGACGAGACCCTCTGCTGTTCCTCGATTTCCGAGCGGGTCGCAGGCACATCCGGAACGTCAGTGCTGGCAAGTCGGTGCTCAACCTCTTTGCCTACACCTGCGGAATGGGCGTTGCCGCTGCCGTCGCAGACGCAGACGAAGTTGTGAATGTAGACTTTTCCGCCTCCGCACTAGAAATAGGTGACCGAAACGCTGGCTTAAATGGCCTCGTCATTCCAAGTATCCATGGGGATTGCTTGCCGGTCATGCGCCAGTTCGCCGGACTCCCTGTCAGCACCCGTCGTGGCCGCAAGATTCGCTACGAACGGATGGACGCTCGTGAATGGGACATCACCGTCCTCGACCCACCTCGGTGGGCACGCTCGGCCTTTGGTGCTGTTGACGTTGTGCGCGACTACCCAACCCTGTTCAAGCCGGTGGTGTTGGCAACCGCACCCGGAGGCCACATCCTCGCGACCAACAATGTGGCGTCGGTGGCCTGGGAAGACTGGGTGGATGTTCTGCAGCGCTGCGCGAAGAAAGCGGGACGCCCAGTCGGGAGCATTGAACGCATTCCCGTCGACGAGGACTTCCCCAC
>JBLHSN010000123.1:0-15358 GCA_047626195.1 Myxococcota bacterium | reverse complement strand
ACGATGGGACGCGTCGAACGGTAGGCAATCTTCAGGGTGTTGACATGGGTGCCCTGCAGGCCGAGCTTGTCGAAGAAGTCGGACCAGCTGGTGAAGCCACCGTCTTGCTGAACATGCTGCTGCGTATCGCCGGCCAAGGTGATGGACTGGCGACGGTCGAGGCAGCCCAAGAGAACCTGGACTTCAACCGGGGAGAGGTCTTGGACCTCGTCCACAGCGACGTGGCGGTACTCCAATGGCACCCGGCCTTTGCCGCGCAAGCGTCCAACACGGAGCTGCCAAGCGCGTAGGAGGAGTGCGTCGTCTTCGAGGTCGAGGGCTGCGGGGGCGTGCTTGTCGCCGTCCCACTTTGCGTGCATTTCTTCGAAGCGGTCCTGGCACCACTGGCAGGCCTTCTCCAGCTCGGCGCGGCCGAAAGCTCCGCGAGCGCCTTCATTGAACACATCCCACAGCAGGTCTGGGTCCGTGAGCACGCTCATCCAGTCGTCCATGGCTTGGTCGCCATTTGCGGATCCCTTCTTGCGGTCGACATGACGCTGCTGAGCTTCGCCAATGAGGGGGTGGAGCTTGAGACGGACGACGACTGCAGGGGTCGTGTCGCGGATCTCGCGCGGCAGGCGCGGGAAGTGGCGGAGGCGTAGCTGCTGGGCCCACTCGCGGAAGGTCGACACGGTAACTTTGGGTACGCCGAGCGCTGGCAGGACGTGGGAGACGTAGTCGCGAAGCGCTTTGCTGAACACCAAGAACAGCGTGGCGGGGCCGTTAATCAGCTTGTCTTCGTACGCCAAGTAGGCGATTCGGTGAAGAGCAACCGTGGTCTTTCCAGAGCCCGCGGTTCCGCGAATGACGACAAAGCCGCTGCTGGGCTGGGTGATGAGCTCGAACTGTTCCGGGTCGATCAGCGAAGCGATGTCTGGCAAGCGCTTGTCTGCCCGGCGACGGTGACCCTGCATGTTCGTGCCGAGGCTCCGTCCGGCGGCAGCGTTCTCGTCATGGAAACGCGTTGCTGAGCCCTGACCACCGGCCATCTGCGGGGCTTCTTGTTCCCTAGAGATCCAGGCGCCTTCGGTATCCGTCATCCAGATGCCTTGCGGTGCGTCGATACGCTCGAGCTTGCCGCGGCGAATGGAGATGGTGCGGCGGGCTTCGACGACGCCTTCAATGTAGGTATCGCCAACCTCTTCTTCGAACTCCTCGCCTTCTTTGTAGGCGTAGAAAACCCGGCTAATCGGGGCATTTCGCCAGTCGATGACGCGAACGCCACGAGCGATACGGGTGGCCTTGCCAATGCAGACATCGCGTACTTTGCCGCCTTCATTTAGGCGCAGGTGGGCGAAGTACGGCGAATCGGGGTCAACATCGGGCCGTTCGCGACTGGAGCGGAGCTGCTTGAGCAGCGCGTAGCTTGCGTCGTACTGGGTGAGAAGTGAGCCTTTATCCTCGGATTTGGCCTGAGCCATCTCCTCGCGTATCGTCACCAGGTCCTTGAGGATATTCTCCTCTTTGGGCGGTACGATGTACGGCACTTCTTGTAGCAGAGTAGCGACACGATCAAGGAGCTCTAGCTCCTCGGTTACGATGGGGTCCGACACGGTTTGCCCTCCAGCAGCGAGCCGGCGCCACTAACGCACACACCGAGGACCGCCATGGCCCACGTCGTCACCGTCCTACCAGAGTCCTTCCTCGCCTGCGAAGGTACGCTCAGAGTCCACTGTGTTCCTGCCCTTGAAGACAACCTTGTCTGGGTGGCTGAGTGCGTGGAAACTGGCGAAGCCATCCTTGTAGACGGCCCCCCCGATGAAGGTATGCTCGCGGCTATCGATGCCCTGGACGTCAACATCACCGCTGTGTGGAACACGCATACGCACCCCGATCACATTGGCATCAATGTGTTGCTGGCACAGAAGGGACGGCTGGATGCGCTCGCCGTGGTGGCGTCGAGAGACGCTAATCTCGATGTGCCTGGACTCACCCGTGCGGTGGACGACGGAGACACCGTGCAGGTGGGAAACGTCACCGCCAAGGTCTGGCGGACAGATGGTCACCAGACCGGGCACATCACGTTCGTATTCGACGACGTTATCTTCTGCGGCGACACCCTATTTGCCGGTGGTTGCGGCTTTCTCTTCGACGGTCCCCCCGAGGAGATGCACACCAGCCTGATGCGCTTGGCGAGTCTTCCCCCCGAGACGCGGGTGTGCTGTGCGCACGAATACACCACCGATAATCTGGCCTACGCCGCGCACGTTGAGCCTGGAAATGCCACGTTGATGGCCCGTGTGGCCGACGTGACAGAGCGGCGCGCGCTCGGTGAATGCGTGGTGCCAAGCACCATCGCTGTGGAGCGGGCGACCAATCCGTTCTTGCGGCCCGGGTCGCCGGAAATCATGGCGTCTGTGCGAACCGCTGGATTGCTGAACGACAGCAACCTGCCATCGGACGTGTTCACTGCAGTGCGGAACTACAAGAACATGGGGCCACATAAGTAGGCCGCTCTACGGCAGGGTCAAGCTACTCTTTGCGACGGTCCACACATGCCGCACTGCCCCGCTCTCGTTGAATGCAGTGGCCGTCAATGTCGGGTCGCCAAGCGTGGTATCGATGTCCAGGCCGACAAAGAAGTTCCCACCGGACTCGCAAAACTCCTGCTCGCTGTCGCTTCCACATGGGAGAATGCTGAAATTCGCCAGGGGAGAGCTGGTCAGTTCGGGCACGTCGTAGCCGCCGGGTGCGGCTGGAATACGGCGGAACTCGGTGCGGTGGATGTCCCCTGAGAGTAGGACCACGCCGTCGACGTTTCGCGCCACAATACCCTGCAGCAGCGCATTACGGTCCGATGGGAAGGACGCCCACGAGTCGTTCGAACCCTGGGCGGTGAACTGGGTTCCGCTGGCGATAAGCTTAAACGTGGCATTCGACGCAGCCAGACCGTCGAGCAGCCACTGTTCTTGGGCCGGGCCGAGGAGCGCACCGTCTAGGCCGCGGTGGTAGCGGGTGTCGAGCATGAACACGTCCACGTCTCCCCAGCTGTGTTGGAAAAAGGTGCCGGGGGTGTTGGGTGTGCCGGCGCTGGGGTTGGCCCAGTTCTCGAGGAAAGTTCTCAGCATCATCGCGCGAGCCGGGGACGTCCCATCGCTGTTGTCACCCGCAAAGTCGTGGTCGTCCCAGGTGGCTAAGATGGAGCGGTTGTGCAGGAAATCAGCGCGTTCACCGCGTTCTCGCGACCACCTGTAGTACTGGCGACTGTCTGCCAAGGTGGTGGTGTTGCCGTAGTGGTTGTCACCGATGAACAGGAAGAGGTCGGGGTTGTAGGTCGCAATGGCGTCGAAGATGGGCTGGTCTTCGAAGCGCGCGCACGAGCCGAAGGCGAGCCGATGTTGTCCCGGTGTAGTGGCCAACGGCGGTGTGGTGAAGGTAAAGCTTTCGCCCTCTTGCCCGTCTACCGCGACGCTGTAGCGGTACTCGGTGCCGGGCTGCAGACCGGAGAGTGTGGCGGTTGCGGCGAAGTCGTTGACCGCGCGTGGGTAAGTGACGGTGGGCACAACAGGGGCGGGTACTCCGGCAGCGGAAGCGGTCGCGGTGACGTCAACGGGCCGTGTCGCATCGGTACGCAGCCAGATGGTTGCGGTCTCGGGGGTCAGCGCGCCAACCATGGGTCCGTGAGTGAGCAGCTGTGGAGAGCACGTCTGGCAGTTGACCGACAATCCGTCGGGGTCGCTCCAGGTCAGACGGTCGTCATCCAGTGCGGCAGTGATGCCATCACGACAGTGAACGGCTTCACCGTCCAATCGAACATCCACACAGACGGGTTTCCACTGATTGTCGGCGCCGTCGGTCAGGGTGAGCGACACTCGGTCGATGTCGCCGCGCGCAATCCCAACCCCTTCAAAGCTGTACACGTCCAAGGCATCGCGCTCACGGTCCGAGAACTCCGGATGGTTCAGCGGAAGGCAAGTAGATGCACTCAGGCATAGAGTAACGTCTGCGTCGGACCCCTCGAACAGACCGGATCCGGTTCTCACAGAGACGTGTACGACGTCCACGACATGTGGAAACGTGGGTTGTTCAATGTCGCCATCTACGGGCGATGTGTCGGTGTCGCCATCCACGTTCGATGTGTCGGTGTCGACGTCCGTGGAAGACGTTTCATCACGGCCGCTAGGGCAGCCCATGAGCAGTATGAGCAGCAGTGGATGACGCATGAAACCTCGGTTCAGCCTGTAACGTCTTCCACCTTTCTATTGGTAGTACATGCCGCTTGCGTGGCCGACCGCGCCCCGTCTCATCTGAATCTCGCTGAGCGTTTGCTCGGCCGCTTCTCGGTAGCGTGAGCGTGGCTCGGCCAACTCAATCACCCTTCTGAGGCGGTCGATGGCTTGTGATTCCAAGTCGTCGAACCGTGGGTCAATGAGCCGACTGACCACCTCATCCCAGATCTGCGCCCCTTGTTGGTCCGAGTAGGCAGGTGGGGGAAGACGGCGTCCATTCTCGGCTACGTATAGCCAGGCGTGACCCATGAGAAGCCAGGCGCCGGCTGCCTCTTCAGACGTCCCCGAGGCGGCAGCCGTCCGTGCTAGCTGCTCGAATGTCGCGACTTGGTCGGGCTTGTGCTGAAGCCACTCCACCGCGGCGAGATGCCTTGCCGGAAGATCGTTCTCGGTGAGTTGGCGGTAGGCTGCGACGACCGATTCTAGTCGACCCCGAAAGACGGGCTCGAGGTCTTGGTCAGCATAGTACGCGTTGCCTGAGACAGCGCCACGATGGGCAACACATCCGACGGCGGCGAGAGAGAGTAGAAGTAGGAGAGTACGCATGATGTGCCAATCGGGTCATCTGAGGAACCGGTTAAGCGTCGACTCGGCCCATTTACAGCCAGAGCTGACCGTTGAGTATCACTCGTTGTGCTACCTCACCCATACCGCCCCAATCCAGTCGATAGCCGGTCTGCACGCGAAGATGGGGGCCGGCGAAATAGACGCTTGCCATTGTTTCAGCCCCCTCCCGAACGTCGGTTTTTGACGCGAGATGGTCTATGCGAGCCGCTATATCTACCCGCTCGGGCCACAGGGCACAGGTCACCTGGCCGTACACGCCCCGACGGTCGTTCGTGGTCATGAACCCCTCGGCTTGCACCCGCACCCGTCCCACCTGCGCGGCTATCTCGCCGGCGAGCGTGCCGACCTCGTCCACCGATGACCACTGTGCAGAGGTTCCGAGGGCGACGCCAGGTTCCGCCTGTCCATCGAGAGCCGATGTCTCGTCGTAAGGAACACCGCCGGCGATGTCGAACACGGTGCGAGCCACGGCATGCCATGGCGAATCCCCGTCTGAGCGCATGGTGAAGACCCCGCCCTGAGCGAGCACAGGACCTGCCTGTGCGTGTCCCTGAACGCCGAGCTCTCGTCCCGCCTGAACCGTCGTCGTAGACGCGGCAAATCCCTGAAACTGTAGCTTGGGTATCGGCGTCATCTGGGCGCGACCTGTTGGCACCAACGCATGTCCTATGCGAACAAATGCCTCCTTGGAGCCAAGGTCTACATACGCATCCAACAGACGAACATCGCCTGCTAGCTCTGTCTGCACGCGCGCCCGAACCGGGATGCTGCCAAATCCCAGGTGCAGATCGGGACGCAGGCGCTGAAGGGCGAGGCTCGCTTGACCGGTGATGGGGTCGATGGTCAGCTGTTGCTCAAAGAGCAGGTGGGCCGCTAGGGTCGCGCCACTGTCGGCGTCTTCGACAACTAAGCCTTCGTTGAGAGACAGTCCGACACCCGCCATCGCGACGGCCACTAGCGCAATCAATGGGCTGCCGCGGAGGCTGCGGCCCACACGAGCGGCAAGACGCTCGGAGCCACGCCACCCAGCACAACGGTCGCCCCCACAAGCACCAAGCCTAGACGCTCGCGCGGCTTGGTCGCCAGGTAGGCGCGATAGGGGCGAGACACGCCGAAGAACAGGCGAAACTGCAGGCGCAGTACGTTGAATCCAATGAGTGCAATAGTCACTACAACCAAGGTCATTCCCACCAAACCTTCGCCAACAGCCGTGTTCAACAGGATGTCTTCCGCGACGAACTCCACCGTTCCCGGAGCGCCGGCCAGGCCGACCCCCAAGACCAGGAACGCGAGACTCAGGAAGGGAGCGTTGGTGTGCAGACCATGGTGTTGGTCCAGATCGGGAGAGCCAATCCGCAAGAAGACGAGGTTTGCGGCGGCGCAAAACCCAGTGGCGGTCAGTATCGCTGCAGCCCACAGCAGCTCACCCCCCAGAACACCGTTGCTGGAGGGGTCGAGCACCCCCAGCGCGATGAGCGCATGGGTCGCCGACAGCATGTAGCCAAGCGACCGTCCGAGGTTGCGCTGGGAGATGGCCAACGCGGCGGACAAGGGAGCGGCCACGAGCAGAACAGCGACAATGGCGCCTGTTGCAGTCCCTGATTCGGACAGGACTGCGTTGGAACGGATCAGCAGTACAACGCCGCCGAACGGAAGAGATGCGAGCAGTGTGGCGGCGGTCGGGCCGCGTCGTAAGCTTGCCAACATACCCGTTGAAAAGGGCAAGATACCCAGGCGGACTAAGGCGGCGAAGACGGCGAGGCCCACGGCAACCTCTTCAAGGATGTCGGGTGCCGCGACCCTACCTGCACCGGCCGCGACCAGCGCCGCTGCCGCAACTCCAAGGTAGGCAACGTGCGCGCGATGCCCGTGACGGCTGGCGTGTACGGCCAGAAGTCCAGACGCGGCGGCCTCGGCGAAGAGCACCAGCGCAAACGAGCCGGACAGCAGTGCCACCGACTCCAACGCCAGCGTGGCCAAGAGCCACGCAGGCTGAGCGCCGGATGCGTCGGCTCGCCCGGAGAGGAGCAACAGAACAATGGCCCCCAAGAGCATGGCAGGCCCCACCGTGGTGGGTACAGCATCGATCCAGAAGGGTCCAATCGCCAAGGGCCGAGCCCCCCAACTCTGTGCAAAACCAATGCTGGCCGTTGCGACAAGAGCAACCGACAGGCTGCCGACGGCGGCCCAGCGGCGTTCTTCTTTGCGGGTGGACAGGACAATGACCCCGCCAATGACCAGAGCAGCGAGCCACACACCGGCTCCAATTAGAGCAATCATCGTCCTTTTGCCTCTAGCGGTTCGACCCGCAGTTCCAGTGTCTCTTCGGGGTACTCATCTCGAAACACGTTGGCCCAGCGGCGATCTACGGCGTCCAAGGCGTTGAGAGCGCGAAGTACTGTGCGCGCGACCGCCCCCCACATGTCGTCGAGGTACCAGCGCTCCAGCGCGATGCGGTACGACCACCGCCGGAAGCTTGCGGGGGTAATCCGGTCCCAGATTCGGCCTGTGGGTGTGAGGTCGGTTCCGAGTCTCTGGACCAGTTGGTGCCGATCATGCAGCAGGGATGGCGCGCGCAGCAACTGCCAGGTCCGCAATACGGCATGTCCAACCAGATGAACGGTCGCAAGCGAGGACAGGCCGAGCCCAATCCACACCCACATCACGCCCACCTGCGCAACAGAGGCGTACCCAAGCGAAGACTTCACGTCGGTCTGAACCCGACCGACCATCGTTGCGTGGAACGCTGTCACCGCACCGAGCGTCACCACGGCAATCTGCAGCACAAGGTGTGGCTCGAGGACCGGTGCGATTCGAAGCAAGAGGAAGGGGGAGGCGTGAATGGACAGCGCACCGTAGAAGATGGCACTCGAGGGTGTGGGCCCCTCCATTGCACGCGGTAGCCATGGCGTGAAGGGAATAATCGCGCCCTTACCCATGGCTCCGAACACCAGCAGCCCGCCGACCAGCACTGCCGCAGACGGCGCCAGTGTAGACAGCGCGGCCAGGTCAGCCGTACCTGCGTGATGGTGGAGCGCCACGATGCCGAGCAGTAAACCGATGTCGGTGATTCGATACACAGCGTAGGCACGCAGGCCATTCTCGACAGGTGCGGGCCGTCGGACGAAAAACGCAATGAGCAAGGCGGAGGTCAGCCCAACAATCTCCCATCCGGCGAACACCAGATCGAGACCCGCACCAGTGGCAATCATCGCCAGACCTACCGCGAAGGCAAGAAGCAACAGGTAGAAGCGATAGTAGCCTTCGTCTTGGTGAAGATATTGGGCGGAGAAGGCGCCAATCAAGCCGCACAGTGCCAGGTCAAGCCATAGGTAGACGGCACCCAGAATGTCTGCTCGGAACGACAGATCGAAGTGGTATCCACGCACGGCGATGAGCGTACCGAGGTCCACCACGACCGGCTCAATGAGGCCGGCGATGAGTCCAACAACAATTCCACTAGCCAGCACGACGGACGCGCTCAGCGACCACGCGAGCATCTGATGTACCCGACGTTCGCTGGGGAGATGTGCGCCAATCATCGCGGCGCCAAGGATGACGAGGACGCCAGACGGAATGATGAGGGTGAGGGCGAGGACGTAGGTGGCAAAGAGCTGCACAGTTAGGGGGGTCATGTCGCCACCCCATCTGAGGGGTCCACTCGGCCACTCTCTACAGAGACAGGTGCCAAGTGCTCGCGATGACCGATGTACCAGTCACCCGAGCGGGCCACCACGGGAAGCTCGGCCGACTCCGGCATGTACGGCTCAAAGCCGTTGTCGCCGAAGAACCACATCTGCTGGGTCTCGGGTTCAAATGCCGCAACGAGAATCCACCGGTTGACTACCAGTGTGCGCAAGGCAGGCTGCCGTTCCAGGATGGCCAGGAGCTGCTCGGGCCGCGCTTCAATGACGTTAAGTAGTCGGACCGGCTCGTGAATCTCGACCATCTGCCAGGGCAATCCCGTGCGCAGGTCACTACTATGCCCGTCCATGACGCCGAGCAGAGCTGTGATGTTGTGCGGCAGCTTGGTGTTTGAGCCGTAGCGGTCTGGGTCGACGAATGAGAAGTAGTATTCAAGGTTGATGCCCGCGCCTACGGGACCCACCATTGCCAGCAGCCGCTCTAGGATGAGACCGTCGGGATCAATCGCTGGGTCGTATGATGTCAGGAACGCACGGCGGTCCAGATACAACCCCCGGTTCCATGAGCGCCGTCCTAAGATGCACAGCGCATTGGTGCAGTGACCGTATTCGGGTCGAGGTTGCGCAAGGTCTTCGGCGCGTGTCTCAACATGAGCCAGCGCCTCCTGTGGGCTGAGCCGCAGATCGGCAGACTCAAAGCGCCGAATGCGCTCGTGTACGTCCAGAGTGCGCGCGGTATCGAGGTCCCGCCGGGCCGCCTGGAGGGCATCACCGAGCGCTGCGGGCACTACATCGAGGTCGTACAGGTCGACCGCCCCATCGCAGGTGTTGTGGTAGCCGCCTACAAACCAGGTCTGGCTCGGGATTTCAATGCCCGACTGGTCCAGTGCCGCCCGTACATCGGGTCGGTTCGCCATCTGGGCGAACGCACGTGCATTGGGTCCACCTCGTCCACCGCCGCAGGCACCACAGTCGTGAGCCGCTTCGTGCGGGTTGTTCAGTGAGCGCGAGCCGTGGCCAAGCACAAAGACCAGCGGTGCGAAGGCGCGGGTCAACCCCATGTCTTGGAGAGAACGTCGCACAATATTCACCATCTCGTCTGCGCTAAACCCGACCTGCAAGCCATGGTCTTTCTCCTCCGAGGTCGCTTCGAGCTGCAGCCGAGTTCGTGGGCTAGGCCGCGATGCGGCGGTCGTTCGACCGTGCAATCGGGGGGCCAAGATTCGCGTGACCAACGGGACGATGGAGCTCCATCCCCACAAGGAGATGAGACCGCCGCGAAACAGCGTGTCTGAGCCCACTGACAGGGCCTCAGCGACTCGCCCGATGCGGCCGCGTGACAGCCGAAGACGGTCCCACTCGGACAGGTCGGCTGGCACCTCTTTCAGCAGGTGTTTCGGCACAGTGTTTGCCGGACATAGCGGGCGTTGATGCGGTTCGCCCAGGGGCCTATGGTAGACCGTCACACCAAAGAAACCGGCCAATCCGAAGGTCTGGTTGTGGGGTGAGATCTCTTCGAAATGGCGTCGGAAGGACTCTTCGCGGTCATCGATACAGGTGACGAGCTGCACCTTGGCCGCTGGAGGCTGGTCGGAGGCCACGCGACGTGCGTGGTGAATGACGCTGTCGAGGATGCCGATGCGATATCGGCGCTCGTAGGCGAGCTGCCAGATCCAGCGTCGACGGATGCTGTCGTACCGCGTGAGCAGGGCATCGAGGTCTCGAACCAGACTGTCGCTGACATCCTGCGGGCACACGCCGAGCCACCGGGCAGCGTTGAACAGTATCCAAGGACGCTCTGGGTCTGCTGGAACGGCCACGGAGGTGCATGGAATGGGCCCAGGGCCACAGCCCATCACCCAGCGCGCAGCCGCCTCGTCCAGCAGAAGTCGAATGGCGACGAAGTCGGCAAGGTCGGTCGGCGGTGGCGGTGCGGGTGCCAGGTCAGGACGGGCTGCGAGCTGGATAAACATGCCGGCCCAACCCGGCAGACTCAGCAGGGTCTCGCGCAGCAAGTCTTCAGCCTCGGCCGCGGGGCAGCCCATGCGCTCCAAGGTCTCGGCAATACAGCGCTCTGGCGAGGTACCAGCGCTGACCAACAGCTGGGCGCGTCCGGTGAGGGGGCGCATCCACGCTTTACCGCTGGCACCGGTCGCGTTGAGGTGAGCGAGCACAGCGCGATAGAAGCCACCGTCTCGGTCGGCCATCGGCCAGTACGCATGGCCGCCGTCCAGGAATGCCCCACACCAGCGGATCATCGCCGGATTCACGAAGCCGTCGGGGTCTTCGAATGAGCCGGCTAGAGCGGCATCCCGTGGGCGAGCGGGGCGGGTCATTGTCGCGGAAGCCGGGACTGCTCGTGAGATGGCACGCCACAGTGCGGGTTGAACGGTGTGAGCCGGCCCTGCCGATGACAGCCGCTCGAAGGCACCACGCGGTAGATCAGCAGGCCAGCGGGCCAGCTCATCCGTCTCCTCCAGTCGCCATCGGAGCGTGGCACCGCCGTCCCCTTCAGGGAGAAACCGCATCCAGGTACGGACCACGTCGCGTAGAGAGTGGGTGAGGGCACCGACCCGGACCTCGGTGTTGGGAACCTGGGTCTGTACGGCCTCGTCGAGGTCCGACACCAAGATTCGGCCGTTCTGCCAGGCGTCCCGAAACGACGCCTCACTCATGTACGGCTGGGCGCCAAAGATGTCTGCTGCGGCTTCCACGCCTTCTTGGAAGGGCAGGTGCTCGAAGTGATGCAGCGTGTTGTGATGGACAAAGGCCTCAAGAGGCCGTTGCGCCGGCAACAGGTGTGCGAGCTCATCGACAAGTTGGCGAACGGTCGCCTCGCGAATCATCGCATGCTCCGTCGCATCGCGTGGGGATGATGGGAGGCGGCAGTCAGGGCCTCCAGACCAACGAGCTCAAGGCGGATCTCGCCCCACTCCTTCGACGCCGTCTCCAAGCGCTCTTGCGTGGTGTGGTCGACCAAGGTGGCTTTGCTCAGGTCGATTCGCACCAAGCTGATGTCGTCCGCCATTTTGTCCCCGATGGCCGACTGAAGGCGCAGCAGGTTGGTGAACGCCAATGGACCCACCACGGTCACAACCAGTGTGTCACCTTCGCGAACCACGGTCGCGCTTCCGCGGAACAGACTGGCAATGCCTCCAGTCCGCCACACGTGCAGCCCAAGCTTGAGCAGGATTCCAGCCGCCACGCCAATCAACAGGTCGGTCGCGAGGGTGACGATGAAGGTGACGAAGAACAGCGCGAATTGGTCTTTGCCGATGTGCCAGACGTGGCGGAACTCGTTCGGACTCGCCAAGCGCGCGCCGGTGACCACGAGCATGGCCGCGAGAGCCGCCAGTGGAATCATCTGAAGCAGGCCGGGCAGCAGTGCGACGAACAGCAGCAAGAAGACACCGTGGAAGAAGTTCGACCACTGGGACTTGGCGCCTGCGTCGAGGTTGGCCTTACTTCTTACAATCTCGGAAATCATCGGCAAGCCACCGATGAACGAGACCATCAGGTTGCCGATGCCGGTCACCAACAGGTCTCGGTCGAGGTCAGACGAGCGAGCTTGGGGGTCCATTGCGTCTACGGCCATGACCGACAACAAGGATTCGACAGTTCCGACCAAGGCAAACATCACGATATACTTGAGGGATGTCAGCGTGAAGACCACGGAGAAGTCGGGGAAGGTGATGGCCTTGAGCAAGCTGCCGGGCAGCTGAACCAACAAGTTTGGGCCGACGCTGTAGTGATGAGCGCCCAAGACGTATTCGTGGTCGCTGCTGAAGTTGAACGCCAGCGCCATGGGCACGGTGATGGCGAGCACCGCCAGCGGAGCCGGAATTTTCTTAAGCGCCGGCCACGGGGCCAACGGCAGCAGAGCGAGAATCGCGATGGCCAGCACGCCAATGAACGTCACCTCAGGGTTCTCGACCATCAGGTAGTGCGGAATCTCCATGAGCATCTCGAGCGGCTCGCCGTGAGCGCCCAACACGCCAAGCACGATGGGCAGCTGCTTGGCGATGATGATCACCCCAATCGCCGCCAGCATGCCGTGAACAACGGCGGGGGGCATGATGGAAGCGAACCGTCCAGCACGGAACACGGCGAAAGCAATCTGCAGCAAGCCGGCGACAACCCCGACGGCCAGCGCGCGCTTGTAGCCAAGAATCGGGTCGCCTCCGCCGAGCTCCTGCACAGCGCCAAGCGCGATGACGATGAGTCCTGCGGCAGGCCCCTTAATGGTGAGGGGAGCACTTCCGATGTGGCTGACCACAATCCCGCCGACAATGGCGGTGAGCACACCTGCGACAGGTGGGAAGCCGCTTGCAATCGAGATGCCTAAGCACAGCGGCAACGCGATGAGGAAGACGAGGAAGCCACTTGAGGCATCCTGTAGCAACTTGTTCATTGAGGGAACTCCATTGGCCGCGCCTTTGGCAAGAGCCGTGCCAATGAATTGCCGCCCTTGCTCCATCGCTGACGGGCGCCCTGTGTTGCGAAATGCCACACCGTGTATCGATGTGCTACATGACCCTCGGCCGCACTGCACGGCCTACGGATGGGTGCCATGAAGCTCTCGCTGAAGATTGCGGCGGTGATTGGAGTCGCAGCCACGTTGCTCGTGATTCTGGTGTCATGGCTTTCGCTTCGACTCGACTTGACCCTGGTCGAAGAGGACATCCGACGCGACGCTCGGCTGGTCGCCCAGTCGGTGGCCCTGTTGGTGGCTGATCTACCGCCGGAGGAAGCGCGTGCACGCGTGGCTCGGCTGGCCAGTGAGCTGCCGCAAGTGGACGTGTCGTGGACCGACTCTGCGAAGCCAGGTGCCCAGCCTGACCACATTGAGGTCGTCGCAGCCATTGGAGATGGCCACTACGTGCACGTCTCCGAGAGCCTGGAGCCTCGCGAGCGCCTGAGGCGGGCGTCGCTGAAGCGCATGGTCTTGCTGTCCGCCATCGTTCTGACAATCTCACTCATCGGCGGCTTGGCTTTGGGACGCATGACGGTTGGACGGCGGGTCAACGCCCTGGTGCAGAAGGCCCGTCGGGTGGCGCGGGAGGACTTCGACGAGCCCGTAGAGGTCGGGGGTATGGATGAGCTGACCCTGCTGGCGTCCGAGCTCAACCGCATGGCCGGTCAGCTCAAGCGTGCGCGTGAGCAGTCCGAGATTGACGTAGAAGCGCGTCTCCAGGCCGAGATTCAGCTGAGTCATGCCGACCGACTACGGACTGTGGGCCAGCTGTCGGCGGGCATTGCACATGAGCTTGGGACCCCGTTGAACGTTGTGGCCGGGCGGGCCGGTCTGCTCAAACGGCACATCGATGGCACCGCAGAGGTTGTGCACGTGGACGTCATCCTAGACCAAACGCGTCGCATTACCAGCTTGGTTCAAGGCCTGATGGACTACGCGCGACGCCGTCCGCCGGCCGTCGTACCCACAGATCTAACTGTCCTAATACAGGAGGTCGCCGACCTGCTAACGCCCACACTACGCTCGGCAGGGACCGCGATTGAGACGCGCGGCAACATCAACGCCCTGATGGATGTGGACCCCGTGCAGCTCAGCCAAGTGCTGACCAACTTGATCATGAACGCCGGGCAAGCCGCCCCTGGAGGCAGCATCCGCGTGACCCTGATCGACAGCGTGGATGCCTGCGCCATCGTGGTGGAAGATGACGGTCCGGGCATCCCGCAGGACATTCGGGATCAGGTGATGGAGCCGTTCTTTACGACGCAAGATCCGGGTCATGGAACCGGCTTGGGTCTCTCGGTCGTAGACAGCATTGTTCGCTACCACAACGGAACCGTGGACATCGGTCGCTCGGACCTCGGCGGGGCGCGATTCCGGGTTGAACTCCCACGGAGGGCGTCATGAGACAGGTTGTTGTGGTTGAGGACGACCAAGCCATGCGGGACTTCTTGGTGGAGAGCATTCGAGCCCTTGGGTTTGAGGTTCATGCCTTTTCGAGTGCAGTGGCGGCGATTGACCATGTCCGAGTCCATCCCGTCGATACCGTGCTCACCGATGTTCGAATGCCGGGAATGAATGGCATCGAGCTGTGCAAGGCGGTCGATGCTCTCAAGCCTGACCTGCCGGTCATCGTTCTGACCGGTTTTGGCAGTATGGATGTAGCGGTCGAGGCGATGCGAGCGAATGCCTACGACTTTCTCTCCAAGCCGGTCGAGCTGGAACCCCTTGAGTTCGCCATCAAACGTGCTGTCGAGCATCACCAACTCACGAGCGAAATCCGTGCCATTCGTCAGGTAATCCCACACTACAGCTACGGCATGATTGGCAACAGTCCTGCTTTCCAATCGCTGTTGGCCCAGATCCCAAAGGCGGCACGCGCCGACGTCGGCGTGGTCATTCAGGGAGAAACCGGTACCGGTAAGGAACTCCTCGCCCGTGCTCTGCACGACGCCTCACCTCGGAGTGACGAGCCCTTCGTCGCGATCAACTGTGCGGCAATCCCGAGCACACTGCTGGAGTCCGAACTGTTCGGGCATGTGCGTGGCGCGTTCACCGACGCCCGAGCGGATCGGGCTGGATTGTTCCAACAAGCCGGTCGCGGCACCCTGTTCTTGGATGAAATCGGCGAGCTTGAACCAGCCATTCAACCCAAGCTCTTGCGAGCCATTCAGGAGAAACAAGTGCGCGCAGTGGGGGCAGACCGCGACCGGCCCGTTGCTTGCCGGGTCATTGCCGCCACGCATGCCGATATTCAGAATCCGACCCCCGACAACGCCTTCCGTCGGGACCTGTACTACCGCTTGGCGGTGATTCGCCTACAGGTGCCGCCTCTGCGTGAGCGAGGGAGCGATATTCTGGCGTTGGCCGAACACTTCGTAGCTACAGCTGCCGAGCGTATGAGTGCG
>JBLHSN010000122.1:0-15359 GCA_047626195.1 Myxococcota bacterium | reverse complement strand
AGGGCGTACACGCTGTCTGCCGTGACCCTGCGCGTGGCGATAGGACCGAGCAGACGTCCGAGGGCGAATCGGCGTTCTGCGACCGGAGCGGTGCGCAGGAAGAAGCTGGACAGGTGAAGGAAAGGCTTGGAGTCCGTTCCCAAAATGCGCTGTTTGCGAGCTGGAATGGGACTGATGACGGCAGGCGGAACCGCAACGCCTAAGTGTCGAGCGCACTCGACAAGGGTCTCGTAGGTGTCAGCAAAGGCATTTGCCCCAACGTAGACACCATCCTCCAGCCATTCAGCGCGTTGCAGTGCGGTGACCGTGTCTACGACTTCTTCTACCCCAGCTCGAAGAGTCATCGCCGAGTTTGGGCGAGACACGGGGTGTTGCCAGTCCGCTTGCGCAGCCCCACGCGGGGTGCGTTCCACGAACTGTGCGAAGGGAGTCCAGTCAGTCATTGCTTCAGGCTACGCAGCCACACGGTCCGCCATTTCATCGACGTCGGCGAATCAGGGCAAGCCATGGCACGAGTAGCCACCCAGCGGACAGCGGAGAACCGGCGTCGCACCCGCATCCTTCGGGGTCTAGTGCGGTCACCTTAAATTCGTAGGCGTATTCGGCGCCGTCTTCGTCATTGACTGCTCCTGTGGCAGACACCACAATCCACGCGTCGTCCACGCCGGACAGGCCGGAGATCTCGGCGATGCCAACACCGCTCGTGACCACAACCGAGTGGGTGTCGTGGGTGGTTCCGGTCTGGGTCGCGACGCCTACGTGCCATTGGACATCCGGTGCTCCCTCAAATTCGAGCTCGAAGCGTTCGGACGGTGCGCTGAACCGCCAGTAGTTGGCGCCAAAGGTGTGGGGAAGGTTCGCTTCGGGCGCGACCCAGTCGTTGGTCTCGGTGTTGACCGTCCCGCTGATGCGGTTGGACTGTGGACTTTCGTACCCGCCGTATAGGTTGATGTAGTTCTCGAACCACTGCTCGGTTGGGTAGTCCCACGTGCCGTTGCGCAGGACGAATTCACCGAAGCTAGTATGGATGTCGGAGCCGGACTCGGTGATAAGTTCGTCCAGTACGTCCATGGGGGTGTCGCCGTTAAACGAGCGTGCGAACGTCTCTTGGACCAGGTCCGGGCCGCCGTGGCGCTCCGCAACATGGGCAACGTATACAAAGGCTCCATACTGGTGGAACTGCTCGGGCGAGCCGTCGGTGGGGTACTCGAAGTAGCCGACGGAGAGCTCTGGGCGAATGGCGAACCAGTACAGAAAGACCGGCCACGCTTCATCTTCGGGGAAGACTTCGTGTTGAACCCACATGGCCGTGGCTTCCCACCACCAGCCGCTGGTGTCGTCGTACTCGAAGGCTCCGTTGGCATCTTGCATGGCGTGGAAGAATTCGTGGGCGGCGAGCGTGCCGACAAAGGCGGGGTCGGCCAAGCCGCCTTGGCTGACCACTATCATTGGGTAGCCCTCGTTATCGGTCCAGTAGTAGCCGCCTGCGCCAAAGTCGTCGGGAGCGCCTGAACCGCTGTTGCCCACGTAGACGTTGAACTTGAACGTGTCTGCGCCAAACGGTGCTGAGTAGCCCCAATCGTCGATGTACTTGTCCCAGCTCGTTTCGAGTGCTGTGAGCAGGGAATCAACGCTCTGTTGGCTGATATTGCGGTCCTGTACTCCCCACTTGATGATGAAGTTGTCCGTCTCAGTCGCGTTCGGGAAGTCGGCAAAGCTGTCGCGCGTGCGCTTGTCGACGCCGCGTAGAGGCGTGGGGATATGGTCTGGAGACCGCCGAATAGGCAGGCGGGCCGCACACTCTGGGTCTTGCATGGCATTGTGGTGAAGGTCGAAGGCATGACCGGTTCCGCAACTCTGGACGACGTCGCATTCGCCGGCGGTTGCGAGTGCGAGAAGGAGTGAAATCATGGCGTCTCCACGGGACGTTCAAGTCCGGTTCCTTTGCCGTCGAGGCGGTGCAGGAGGTCATCGACAATCTGAAGAGTGAGGCCCCACAACTTGCCACCGGAAAAGTGGACCTGCGGCAGGCGCCACGGCTGGTGCGCGTAGTCGAGGGTGAAGTGGGACCGACCGGCGCCGTGGAGCAGAGGGGCGAGGCCGATAGTGTGAACCGCCGCCACTTCATCATTCGGATGGACGGTGGGCAACTGGGGGACGGCGAACAGGAACGACGCGATGGTGCGCCGGGGTACGCCACGCCCTTGAGTCTGAATCGGGTCAAGGGCGCCGAGGAACTGACCCTGTGTCAGGATTAAGCCGATCTCCTCTTCCGTCTCTCGAATCGCCGCAGCAAGGTCGTTCGCGTCGTCGTCTTCGACATGGCCGCCGGGAAACGACAGGTGGCCGCTCCAGGGGTCCCCCACGCGCTCGGCCCGTTGCATAAGCAGCACATTGAAGTGCGGATCGACGATCATGGCTACGGCTGCGCGGCGAACTTGAGGCGCCCCATCCGCACGGGGCGGGGTACTTACTGCTTCGCGGAGTCGGTCTACTGAGAGCTTCATGCTACGACGTAGCGCGCGACACATCTGTGAGTGTGGCACTTGACTCGCCTTGGACGCGGCCCTTGCGTGGCCATTCGTGACAGCACCCGATACGCAGGCGGCCAACTAGGAATTGAGCATGAGCACAGATGCGTCCAACAGCGGCCCGGGTACGCCCGCGAAACCGTCCCGGCCATCGAACTGGTTTGTTGATCTAGTCCGCACTTGGGGCCCCCCCATCATTGCGGTCCTGTTCATTCGGACGTTCATCTTTGAGCCGTTCCGAATCCCGTCGGGCTCCATGGTCCCTACGCTGCAGATTGGTGACTTTGTAGCTGTCACCAAGTTCAGCTACGGAATTTGGCTACCTTTCGCTCACAAGGAAGTGTTGGACCTCGGTGACCCCTCGCGGGGCGACGTCATCGTGTTTCGTTATCCTGAGGATGAGAGCCAGAACTACATCAAGCGCGTGGTTGCGATTCCGGGCGACACCATTGGAGTCCGGAACAACCAGATCATCCTGAATGACCAGGTTCAGGGGTGGGAGCTTGCGGAAGACGCCTACTCGTTTGTGAACGCGGACTGTCGCGCCAGTGTTCAGCGGCGCAACACAGAGACCTTCGATGGCGTGTCGCATGATGTTCTGGTCGGGCTTCGTCCGGGGCCCCTGGCCAACAGACCCGCTCGGGAAATCCCAGCCGGACATGTCTTCGTGATGGGAGACAACCGCGACAACAGCCAAGACTCACGAGACTGGGGCCTCGTACGGTTTGACCAAATCAAGGGTAAGGCACATCTCGTCGTGCTGTCCCTCGACATGTGTAACGGCCTACCGAAGCCGCGCGGCGGTCGCTTCTTTAAGGGTATCGACTAACGGCTCGCCGGACATGCGAAAGCCCGGTTGACTCCCAAGGGAATCAGCCGGGCTTGGTGCACCACGGGCAATTTTACTTGCTGACCTTGCGCACCCGCGGCTTGCGCCACAACATGCGGTCGGGCTCGTGCTCGGTCTTGGGGTTGCCATACCGACGGGTGTAGCCCATACGGTGTAGCGTCTTGACCACGGAAGACGTGCTGACCGTCTTGCCGTACTCTTCCACCAGCCACTTGGTGATCTCCGGACCGCTCGCGTCCGGAACATCGATGAGAACTTGCGCCACGAAGCTCTCCTGATCCGGGCTGACGGCCCGGGGACGGCGACTGCCGCCCATTTCTTTGGGTTTTACGGAACCGGTTCGGCGGTGCAGTGAGACCCAGCGGCTGACGGTGGCTTCACCGATACCGAATCTCTCACCGACTTGACGGTAGGACAGTTTTCCTTTGAGGTAGGTTTTCACTACCTTCTCTCTCATCGCAACAGGATGCGGACCTGGCATTATTTACCTCTACGGACAGGGACGAGTCAGTATACCTGATTTTCCCATCAACTCAAAATCACGTCTTTCCTATTCGCCGCTTAAGGTGTCGGTAAGGTCCTCTGGGTAGTTAGTTCCAACCTCCAGTGGTTGGTCTGGCGTAGGGGGACGTGGAAGTGTGGCATCGCCGGTCACTTCCGCGAGCCGTGCGGTGCTTGTTCGCAGATTAGAAGAGACCGTCAGAAGCATGTTCCAGAGGATTTTCACCGCCAGAAGCGGGTTATCACGGAGCAGGGAAAAGAAGGCCTCCTTTTTGATGACCAACAATTCGCAGGGGGTTTGAACAATTGCTGTGGCGGATCGAAAAGGTTCGTCAAGCATCGCCATTTCGCCGAAATTGGAGCCTGGGCCAATGGTTACGATGTGCTGGCCGTCTCGTTCAATTCGAATTTTCCCCTCAATAACTAGATACAGTTCAGCCCCGGGATCGCCCTGGTGAAACAGAACCAGCCCTGTGCCGAAGCGACGCGGATGTGTTGCCTGCGCCACCTGTCGAAGCTGAACCTCCGAGCAATACATAAATAACGGCATTGGAGCAAGGATACCGAGCAGCTTTGTTGCTGTGTCCTGTACGTCTGGAGCGCCAATAACTGCGGTAGCGGCCACCAACGGATGCTGTGGAAGTGAGATAGCCAATCGTCGTGCCAAATCCCTGGGAGAACCCGTAGTTATCGCGATGAGGAGCTTGTCTTCGGAGATCGCCCGCCATAGGCTGGAATTAGCTACCAAAAATCGGTCACCATTGGCAATTTCCATACACAGGGTTTCCACATGTGCCGCGGGGCGCGGGCCTAATGCGTGCAACAAGGAGGGTGGCGAAGTAGCGGGGTTGACATGGTCGATAGTCAGTTGATGCAGGATTCCCCTTCGAATCAGGTAGCCGCGGCCATCTCCCGCGTGTGCGACGAAGGCTTCCTTTCCAGCGATGAGTAGAACGTCCAGAGAGACCGTCAGTCCTTCGTGGCGCCGAGCGAAGGCGAAGGTCTCATGGGCGGCGCGTCGGAATCCTTCTCGAAGTATCTGTAGGATGCGGTCGCGAAGCCCAGGCGTAGCAGTCTTATGGAACCGACGGAGGATGTCCGTGTTGCGCTGGATATGGGTTCGGACAGCATCGAGAGCGATTTGTGTGGCCGCCTGGTGGGCATCGCTGAAGCCGGACGGGGAGGCGATCGCGAGGAGGCCGAGCGCGTCATCGCGTACGATTTGACCGGGCCATGCATCATTGGCGGCCCCTGGGGCGAATACGGATGCCGTCTCTACGTTCATGAGAACTCCACGCGGGAGTATAGGCAGGACGGCATTGCTGGGAGTTGTTGTGTCGCAGGTTTGGCTGGGTGCACGCGGATGGAGTGTCTTGCTGGTGCTGCTGTCGAGCTGCGCGGGCGAGGCACCTGGTACGGTTTGGCGAATCGCATTGGCTGACCACACGGTCGGCCAAGAGCGTCGAATCGATGTGGATGACGGCTGGACGAGTAAGCGTCGGTACTCGATGCTGCTCGGCGATGAGGTGGTCGTGTTTGAGGCTTCGTCGCGATGGACTGTCGCTGGCGACCATGTGGTGGCCTGGCAGTCCGGAAACACGAGCGTAGCGATGTCCCTGCCGCTTCCAGACAACCTATTCGCCGAACAGACAGGTGGTCCCGGTCGGGTGTTTGACCCCAACGCCGGTATCATTCGGATTGGGCAGTTTGAGGTCGCCGGTGACAGGCACTCATTTACCGATGGCGAGGTGCATTGGTGGGTCGAGCATCGGGATGGCGACATGGTTGCTTACGGCGCAGACAGCGTGAGCGTCAGGCGCGAAGAGGGCCCCATTGAGTCTTGGACACCTGTGGACCCTGCGGTGATTCTCGGATTAGCCGGGTCTGGGCCGCTGGCAGTGCACGGTCAGCTCTTCGCGCACCTGCGTGTCCGTGGCGAAGCGGTCGGTTTGGTCAAATCGACGCATGGAGAGGTGGAAATCCGCCGGCCTCTGTGGGAAGAGATTCCGAACCATTCCTTGAGCGTCGGAGCACCCGCCACGACCCCGCTCGCTGCAGAAATTTCCGCCAAGCTCTCGGGGCTGGGGCTCCGAGAGGCGCTGGGCGAGTTGGCTGTCCAAGTGCCACAGAGCCTTCGCTACAGCCCAACCCCGGTGGCAGATCCACGAGCGGCTCTGCATGGAGCGCGCGGTGACTGCACAGAGCATGTCGCACTGTTTGTTGAGGCGTCGGCTGCGCTGGGAATAGACGCCCGCGCTGTTGTTGGCTGGGTCGGGCTGCCGTCGGGGAACTGGGTGCCGCACGCGTGGGCCGTTGTGACTGTACCGGGTGTTGGGGACGTTCCTGTGGACCCAACGCTGGGTCAACGCATCGCGAGTCCCATGCATTTGCCACTGGCTGACCGTTTTCAAGGCCGCCCATGGGAGGGCTTAGGCAAGGCGGTGGGGTCATCGATAGTCGTGCTCGAGGTCCGCTAGCCGTTTTCGTGGCTGATTTCTTCACGTCCCGTCACCGGCAGGCCCATGTATGCAAGCCGGAAGTTACCCGCCCGCATGGAGAGCGAATGCGTGTAGTCGGCTGGGCAGCTCTAGGACTTCTTGCGGGATGTCCCGAGGCAACAACGAACTCTGTACCCGTCTTGGACGGCGATGCAGTGGTGCATGTCCAGGCTCTGGGCCCGGTGCCCGCCCCCAATGTGCGAATGGATGGCGCTGCTGTACCCGTCTCTTGGGAAACGAGCGACGCAGCGATTGTTACCGTGGATGGCATGAATGTCAGCGCGGTTGGCGTCGGAGAAGCCACGCTCGTTGGCGAGTGGCAGGGGCACGCGCTGACATGGACTGCCATTGTCGCGTTGCCGGTAGCCATTCGGTTTGCGTCAGCGCCTGAACATGTGGCCGTAGGGGTCACCTTCACGCTGTCGATCGTTGGCGACGGCTCGGCGGAAGACATTCAGTGGTCTAGCTCTGACCCGTCGATTGCGAGGGTGGCGGACGACGGTCAGCTGATCGGCGTGGCTCCTGGAACGGTCTACATTAGCGCACAAGCGGGTGCTGCGGCTGCCATGACCGAGGTCGTCGTCGTCCCCTAGGGGTCCTACAGCGTGCGCAGTCCATCCATCCGGCTGAGCGCCTCTGACGCGCGCACCACATCGGGGTGGCCCTCTGGGCCCATGGCCGCCCGTTGTAGCGAGGCTCTCGCTTCGTCAGCTCGGCCGGTGACCCGAAGCAGGGTGCCCAGGTTGTAGTGGGCCGAGCAGTCGTCAGGGCGTCGGTCTAGTGCCCTGCGGTACTTTGCTTCTGCCTGGTCGACTTCACCGTCCAAGTACAGAGCGAGCCCCTCCCGCACGAGCTCGTCCGCTTGGTGGATAAACTCGACGTCCAAGAATGCTTTGGCGCCGAGATTTACCAGCAAGGTTGGGAGTGGACTGACCAGCCAGAACGCCACACCCTCGGTGGCCAAAAATATAGCGAGGGGAATGTCTGGAAGTAGGGTCTTGCCCTTGTAGGAAAGCCGGACTTTGGTGTAGCGGCCATCCTGAAATGCCGCCGAGGCGCGGTCTCGAATCCCGGTCAGCGTCTCTTCAATCTTCTCGGGGTCAATTTGAACGCGGAAGCCTTCGAAGGGATTCTTGGGCGATTTATCTTCGGATGACATGCGGACCTCCGCGGGCTTGGTTGGCGCCGCTGATGTGTCAGGGTACGTCCCGCGTAACCAAGGGCAAGGTGTGGCGAGTACGCTTGACAAGCCGGCCGGTATTTCGGTCTTCCCGCCGCATGCGGAACTAGATGGCGATTGCGTGCTGAAACGCTTGCTTGTCGCCGAGCCCGAGCGCGCTGAGCTGGCCTGGCCGGCAGGGTTTGAGGGCGGGATTGCGCATCGCTTGGATATCTCGACCTCCGGTGCGCTCTGGGTGGCGGATTCGGTGGATGAGTTGGCGCAAATGCGGGCCTGCTTCGCATTCAAGCAGCTCGTCAAGACGTACCGGCTGCGAGTGGCTAAGTCACCAGTTTGGGACGTCAACGAGACGGACCGTGCGATTGCCCATGACCGTCGTCGTAAGGGACGTATGGTTGTTCAGCGGGGTGAACACACGCCACATCGTGGCCGATGGTACCCCGCCAGGACTGATTTCCGTCGGGTTCACGGGACACTCTTTGAGGTGACCATGCACACAGGGGTCATGCACCAGATCCGCGTGCACGCTGCTTTCTTGGGCATCGCGTTGCTCGGCGACCGTCGCTACGGGGGGGGGCCGACACCACAGGACGCGCCGGATGGCGTTCAGTTCTACCTGCATCACGTCGGGCTCGTCGATGCTAGCGGGTGGGGCACACAGCCGGTGCCTCTCCCTGAATGGGCGCGCTAGACGTCGTGGTCCAGGGTGATGGTGACCGGTGCGTGGTCACTGCAGGCGAGCCCGGCTTTCCGGTCGGTCGACACGTCCAAGACGGTGGGACATGCCGGGTTCGTGAGCAGGTAGTCGATTCGCCATCCACGATTGAGTTCGCGGGCTTGGCCGCGGTTGGACCACCACGAGTAGGGGCCCTTCCCCAGGCCGACGTGGGTCCGTTGGGTGTCTTTCCAGCCTTGATCCAGAAGCCCGCTGAACCACTCGCGCTCGTGGGGCAGAAAGCCAGACGTCTTCTTGTTTCCGGTGGGGTTGTGGATGTCATCTGGGGTGTGCGCGATGTTGAGGTCGCCTCCGACCACCACGGGCTCGGAGGATGTATTCAGCTCCCGCATCCAGTCAGCAAAGTCGCCCATCCAAGCGTCTTTGCGCACCTGCGCTTCTTCCGAGCGGGAGCCCGACGGCAGATACACGCTGACCACCTGCACGCCGCCGGTACGAACGCGCAAGACGCGCCCCTCGGGGTCTGGGGCGTCCAAGCCGGTGCTCAACACCTCGATGGGGTGACGCGACCAGATGGCGGTTCCGGCGTACCCCTTCTTTTCAGCGCTGTGCCAGTGGACGTGCCAGTTACGAGGATTGGCACGGTTGGGCGGTAGCTGTTCAGGCAGCGCCCGCGTCTCTTGCAGAAGCAGGACGGTGGGCTTGATGCGGCGCATGTGTGTGTCGAACCCCTTGCGGAGAGCTGCGCGCATGCCGTTGACGTTCCAGGTGGTGATTTTCATGCCGGCGGACATCACGTTTACGACCGCCTGCGTCAAGCGCTCGGTTGTAGCCGTGTGTTGCATCGGGTAGGCCCTGGCAACCGTCAATGGAGAAGCTCAACGATGCCCAGCTGGAATGATGTTCGCGACCGCCTTCGTACAACGTACAAGCTCGAGGATGACGAAGGGGAGCTGCTCTCGATTGTGTGGACCTTGGCCGATAACCGCACACAGAAGGTCGTCATCAAGCACTTCAAGTTGCATGAGCGGGACATGGTCGAGATTAAGAGCGCTTTCGCGAAGGGCGTGATTCCAGATCCGACTGAACTATTGGCTAAGAATGCCGAGATGCCGCTGACCACGGTTGCCCTAGCGGGTGATATTTACTTCGTCGTCTACAACGCACCTCTGAAGAACCTACACGACGACGACCTGACCTTCTTCATGACCTCGGTCGCCACGTCGGCAGACTCGTTGGAGAAGGAATTCGGCACCGGCGACACCTACTGAATCGCGACTCATAAAGACGCTGAACACGGTTGGAAAACCCGTGATCAGGCATTAGACCGAGCAACACCCTCTCAAGACGATTGGAGACCACATGGCGATTAAGGCAGAGTACATTTGGGTAGACGGAACTGACCCCACGCCGAAGCTGCGTTCGAAGACCAAGATTCTCCATAACGGGGAAGAACCGCCGGAGTGGGGCTTTGACGGGTCCAGCACGAACCAAGCCCCTGGCACTGCGTCTGACTGTATTCTCCGCCCTGTCTTCAGCTGTCCGGACCCCATTCGTGGCGGCAATGACATCCTCGTAGTCTGCGAAGTCTTCAACGCGGATGGCACTGCCAACCGCACCAATGCACGTGCCGAGATGCGTCCCGTTGCCGAACGTCATGCCGCTCACGAGTGCTGGTTTGGCGTGGAGCAGGAGTACACGATGTACAAGGACGGCCGCCCGTTGGGTTGGCCGAAGAACGGCTATCCGGCTCCCCAAGGACCATTCTACTGTGGGGTTGGTTCAGACGAAGTGTACGGCCGAAATATCGTCGAAGAGCATATGGAAGCTTGCCTCGAAGCCGGACTCAAGCTCTCCGGTGTGAATGCCGAAGTCATGCCGGGTCAGTGGGAATTCCAGATTGGTCCCGCAGGTCCGCTGGAACAGGGGGACCACATGATCGTGGCTCGCTGGTTGCTCTACCGCATTGGCGAAGACTACGGCGTGGACATGCGTATCGACCCGAAGCCCATGCGCGGCGACTGGAACGGCGCGGGTTGTCACTACAACTTCAGCACCAAGGAAATGCGCGAAGAGGGCGGCATGAAGGCCATCGAAGCCGCAATGCCGAAGCTTGAAGCCAACGCAGCACTCCACATCAAGCACTACGGTGCGGGCATTGAAACGCGTCTCACTGGCAAGCATGAGACCTGCGCGTTCAACGAGTTCCGCTACGGTGTTGGGGACCGCGGTGCCTCGGTCCGCATTCCACTCGGCGTTGCACAGGATGGCAAGGGCTACCTTGAAGACCGTCGTCCGTGCGCGAACATCGATCCCTACGTGGTCGGTCGCTTGTTGATGGAAACAATTCTGGACTAGTTGGTTCGAAGCGTCGAAGAACATCATGCTGCCTCGCCGTTTATTCGGCGGGGCAGTCGTGGTTGGGGCGTGTCGCAACGCCTGAGGTACCGCTCACACGCCGCCGTGGGATAGACGCGCTACCGGAAACAAGTCCTACCTGCTCGGAGAGTCTCCATGGTTCCGCAGTTGTCCAAGCGCGCTCTCATCTTGCAAGAGAGTGCGATTCGTAAGCTCGACCTTGTGGTCGCTGAGCAGACCGACACCGAGTTTCTCCGCCTCAACATCGGCCAGCCAGACGTTGCGACACCGCAGCCCATGCTAGATGCTATTGCCGCGTTTCAACCGGAAGTCGTCGCCTATGGCCCTGCTTCTGGCACTATGGCCTGCCGAAAAGCTGCTGCTGCGTACATGAGCCGGTGGTGTAGTGAGCTTGGACCGTTCGACGTTGCCATTACTACGGGGGGCTCCGAAGCCCTGCTCTTCGCGTTCACAGCTATCTGCGACCCAGGAGACGAGATCATTGTCCTAGAGCCGTATTACACGAACTACAATGGCTTTGCGACAGTCGCGGGTGCCAAGATTACCCCAGTGCCGACCTCGCTTGAAGATGGCTTCGCGGTTCCGTCCGACGATGTCCTCGATGGCTTTGTCACCGAGCGGTCGAAGGCCATCGTTTTTTCTAATCCGGGCAATCCCACTGGCGGTGTGTACGGGCGAGAGGCGCTGATTCGACTGGCGGCATGGGCGAAACGGCACAACCTATTCATCATCTCGGACGAAGTTTACCGGCGCATCTGGTTCACTACGCCGCCGACCTCGATGCTCGAGCTGGACGACTACGCAGATCGCGTTGTGGTTGTTGATTCGTTGTCCAAGACGTGGTCGGCCTGTGGAGCTCGCCTTGGATTCTTGGTGAGCCGAAACGCCGAGCTCATGGAGCGGGTCGAGCGCTTGGGACAGGCTCGGCTAGGACCGCAACCCCTCGCTCAGGCTGTAGGTATCGCTGCTTTGGCCATGCCAGAGTCTTATTATGAGACCGTTCGTGCCACGTATAAGAGCCGCGTAGATGCCTTGTACGGCGCGCTCAAAGATGTCCCAGGTGTCAAGACGCACAAGCCTGTGGGGGCGTTCTACTTCATGGTTGATCTGCCGGTCGATGACGCTGAAGTCTTCGCGCGGTGGCTTGTCACCGACTTCCGCGACAACGGTCAGAGTGTTGTGGTGGCCCCGGGCGGGGGATTCTATTCAGAGGCGTCGCGTGGCAAGACGCAGATCCGCTTGGCAGCTGTGATTGCCGAAGACCGGCTTCTCAGAGCGGGTGAGCTACTCGCGAAGGCCATCACGCAGTACACCCAACGTTGATTTTCGTCTGCGCCTCCGCGTCGAATCCCCCATACCGTTAGCGTTCCATCTCACACTGGAGTCGGTATGCGTTGGGTCATTACAGGAGCGAATCGGGGCATTGGTCTGGCGTTGGTGCGTCAGCTTACTGAGCGTGGGGAAGAGGTCATTGCGACGGCGCGCAACCCGGCTGAAGCGGCAGATCTAGTAGCACTGGGCGGCCGAGTTGTGCCGCTGGATGTCACGTCGGATGAGAGTGTTCAGCAGTTCGCTCAGGCCCTAGGCAACGAGTCCATCGACGTACTTATCAACAACGCTGGCATGATGGTTCATGACGGGTTGGGACGCCTGGACTTTGACGGTATGAAGCGCACCTTCGACACGAATGCTGTCGGCCCCCTGCGCGTGCTCGAAGCGGTCTTGGCTCAGGTCAAGGCCAGCGGCGGTGCCAAAGTCGTCAACATCAGCTCACGTATGGGCTCCATTGAGGAGAACAGCAGCGGTGGTGCCTACGCGTACCGGATGAGTAAGGCGGCCCTCAACATGGCTGTCAGCTCCGCAGCCATTGACTTGAAGAATACTGGCGTAACGGTCATCGGTGTTCATCCCGGCTGGGTCCAGACGGACATGGGTGGACCCAATGCACAGGTCAGTGTGGACGACAGCGCGAAGGCACTGCTCGCCACCATCGATGGCCTATCGCACAGCGACAACGGTCGATTTGTAGACCGCGACGGTGGTGCGATTCCCTGGTAATGGGATGACTTACGGGTGAACAGCAGCTCGCGTGTCTTCGGCGATAGCCTGAAGGCCGCCGGTCTGGAACCAGCGAATCAAGAATCCGGGCACGCGTCCACCCGGGGCGTAGCTGACCTGGTGAATGGCCAGGATGCCGCCTTCGGGGAGTGAGGTGACTTCCCAGAAACCGTCGCTGCGTTCCACTTCGACGTTGCCGCTGATGATGTTCTGGTCGCCGGAGTACTTGGTCCAGCTGTAGCGAATTCCGTTCGGCACGTCCGCTGTGGTGCCTTCAATCACCATCTCGCGTGTCTTAATGCCACTGGCTTCGAAGGTCTGGCGGACTTGGGAGGTGGTGCCAGAGGTGGACAACACGACCGACGAGCTGACGCTGGCGTAGATGTCGTCATGGCGTTCCCAGTCGCCGTAAGCGGCCTTGAATTTGTCCAACGTGACGTCAGGCCACGTGCACTCAGCGCGCATAGGAACCACGCCGCCTGCGTCTGCCGGACCTAGGTAGAGGGTGCAGCCGTCGGCAACGTCGGTGCGGGTCTCGTTAAAGTCGGGCGGGGCTGCCAGGGCACTGACGGCGAGTAAAGTCCAGATCATGAGGCCTCCATAGGACGGAGACGGTAGCACGCGGGACGTCGTTTGCATTCCGTTGGCGAAGACGTATCCGAGGCCCCTACCTTCTTGGCGAAGCCGGAGTAAGGGTCTTGTGCGATTGGGGGGGTGTGCGCATGGACATCAAAGAGTGGCCTGGTGAGGGCTCTGACGCTGAAATGACGCTCGAGGTGGCTAGGGGGCTGCCTTCTTGGTCAACAGTGACCGACCTTACTCTGACTCAGTGTGTGGCTGCCGATGTACGGAGCTTGGTCCAAGACCCCCCTCCGGCGTTGCAGACCTTGTCACTGACCGGCGGTGTGACAGATGAGTCGATGGAGGCGGTGGCTGCACTGGGCCAGGTGACACTGCGCAATGTACGTGTCTCCCCCTGGTGTGAGGTTCCCACCTCTGTGACGGTGGTGAGCTCGTCTTGGCGTCTGCCTTCTGCCGCGCTGTTCGCTGTAGAAGACGACGTTGCCACCCTGAGCCACCACCAGGCGGATGCGTTGCTTGACAGCCTTCTCCATGCCGCTCGCTTGTCTGCCATGCACTTGTGCGGGGAGACCGACGCGCCAGGGACATTCCTGATCATAATGCTGCGAATTTGGGCCGAGAATTCCTGGTCAGGGAAGTCGGCTTCCGTGCGATGGGGGATGGCGCGGCTCACGGAACTCCTGCAAGACATCGACGACCAGGGTTCAGCTCAAGCCATTCTTGCGCTTGCCCAATGGACCGTGTGGGCCGCGGGAGCGAATGGGTCGGTGTCGGACTGGGATGCGTGGGATGAACCCATGCAGTCGGCGCTCCAAACGTTGTTTCAGCCGGTGCGAGAGGGCTGATCCAGAGGTGTGCACGGTGCTGTGCCTGGGCCGCCTGGTGCACGAGGGCGCGCTTTCCGCAGACGAGTTGACTACAATGCCGGCATGACTCGTCTCGCTGAAGCCACTCCGTTTGTCGGTCGCACCCGAGAGCTCGCCCATCTGAGGCGTGCTTTTCTTGCTGGCCATCGTGTCGTCACCCTTCGCGGGTCTGCCGGGTCGGGAAAGACGCGTCTTGCCCAGCGTTATGCGTCGTTCCAAGCGCGTCATGCGTGGGTCGATGCTGCCGAAGCCCGAGACGCCGATACCCTGGGTAGTGCGGTGCAGGAAGCGCTGGGAGTCGAAGCGGAAGCGGTGGACGGGCTTGCCGCAGCGGGTAGATTACTCGTGGTGCTCGACAACTTGGAGCAGGTCGCCGAGGTCGCCGCTCAGCTGCTGCCGCAGTGGCGTGAGGCGGCGCCAGATGTGCGATTCCTGATCACGAGTCGTACGCGTCTAAAGCTGCCCGAAGAACAGGTGGTGCCTGTGGGTCCTATGCCCATAAACGGCGCAAAGAGTGATGCCGCTCGCCTGTTTGCATCACGCGCCATGGCCGTGTGTGGCCGAGACTTACTCGCTGAAGATGCCGATGCGGTCATTGAGCTGGTAAAACGCCTAGATGGTCTGCCCTTAGCCCTTGCCCTCGCTGCTGGACGTACCCCCTCCATGGGGCCCCGCGAGATTTTGGAACGAATTGGTGCCGCTGTAGACCCCCTGCACGACGACAGCCTGAACCTTCCAGACCGTCAAGCCACTCTGCAGGCCGCGATTGCTTGGTCCTGGGACCTCTTGGACGAAGACGAGCGGTCGGCTTTGGTCCGCTGCGGTGTCTTCGCGGGTGACTTTGACCTGCAAGCAGCCGAAGCGGTCTTGGGTCCACACGCAGCAGATGCCGTTCAGGCTCTTTGCGACGACTCCTTGGTTCACGTGGCGCCCGACGGTCTGGGCGGTGTTCGGTATCGCCTGTATGAGGCGGTTCGCGACTTCGTCCGGCCTCTGTTGGATGCCCATCCTGAGTCGGCCGACATCTACCTGCGGCATGCCGAGCACTTCGCTTCGGTCAGTGCGTTGTCCCGCACATTGGCGTGGACGGCGCACAATCGCCATCACCTGTTTGCTATCTTGCAGCGTTGTGGAGCCGATCGACAAGGTCGTACCGCATTCCTCGCGGCGACCGTTCTGTTGGCCCGTGTTCCGCACCTTGCAGGAACGGTGGCTGACCAGCGCAAACGCTTGACGAA
>JBLHSN010000121.1:0-15515 GCA_047626195.1 Myxococcota bacterium | reverse complement strand
ATCATCTGCCCCGGGGCGCCGCTCACGGCCCAGTTCAGCGACCTCGGTCTCGGCTTCGACACCAGCGCACTTCCCGACACCTGCTACACCGGCACCTCTTGTTCGGGTGAGGTCTTGCTCCAGCGGCCGGCTCCCGGAGGCGCGCGCCAGCGGGTTGACCAGCTTCTTGCCAACCCGGCTACGGAAGTCGTAGCCTTCGACGGGAACCTTGAGCTGTCCCGTCAGCCGGCAACCCCCGATGACCGCTACCGTGTGGAGCAGCGGTTCGCTGAACCCCGTGGAGCCGAGTGGCGCATCGAAATTCAGGGTCCGAGCGGAACCGTTGTCATGCCCGGCCACACGGTTGCGGTGCGCCCTGCCCTTGAGGTACGGCTGCCCGAGACCCTCGATTTTGGAGTGGTGGCCGCGGGTAGCGCTACTCAAGACGCCTGCGTAGACCTCGACTTCTCGTTGTCCGAAGCCGCCGAAGAGCATCGCTGGGAGATCTTGCTCACCGGTGTGGATGAGTGCCTGGGTGAGCCGGTTCTAGCCGCCACCGTGGGCGGGCGCGTTCGTACCTATTCTGTGCGAGAAGCTCTGACCGTCGACGCTCTAGATCCAGACAATCCGGCGATGACCCTGTGCCTGGACACCCCAAGGTGCAGTGGAGAAGTCGCTCCAGGCGGCGTTCAGCTTCACGTGCGACCTCTCACGCCGGTGTTCGCCGACCAAGCCACAAGTGTGACCCTCACCTGGGAAATCACCGGACGTGCATGGTGGCGCTGTCACCTGTGGTGGATGCTGCCGATTGGTGGAGCCCTGACCACACTGTGGATGGTGATGGGCGTGATTCGTCCGGCCCGGTTTCCAGCGGATGCCAGCGTGAAGGTCGCCGGAAGTGAGAAGGACCTCAAGCGTCTCCCGGCCATCCCCCTGCGCGACAGCCCCGGCTCTGGAGCTAGATTCTACCGAGACGCCCGACTGGGCATCTCCATTGCCGGAGACATCAATGGGTCCACCCGAAACGCCGCAGTCATCTTACGCGCGGTTCGTGGCGGCTCGATTGCCATGTTCGGCAACGCACCCGTCCAGATGAAGACGCGGCGCGGCAAGTGGGTCAACGTCGAAGATCTCGCCACAGGCCACCTGCCGGGCCGAGCTGTCTACCGGGTTGGCGAGAGCTTGTACTTCAAAGTGGATGCTGGATGATGCGTACATTGCAGCTGTTGTGGGTGACCCTCGTCGCCTCCCTGACCTCCACCGCTCACGCGACTCCCGGCAACGAGATTGCCCTCGTCTTGGATAATTCCTGCTCGATGGCTTTCCCGGCCAGCGACCAAAACGGACGAAGCTACCCACCCAATGACCCAGAACGAGCTGCCGTTCTTGGCGCTTTGGTGGTCGAAGGTTTGGTCCGCGGCAGCAACGACCGGTTGACCGTCTACGCGTTTCCAGATGTGCGTGGAGGCACACCACGGACCGTCCGCGATGCCGCCGGTATCCGGGGTCTTCCCTACGCAAACCACACTCTATTTACCGAGCCGCTCATCGCTGCCCGTGCCCAGCTCGACGCCTCCACGCGCAGCGGAAAGCTGTTGTTATTCTTCAGTGATGGTGTGCCTGAAGACCTCCCACAGGGCGGGCCTGACGCAGCCGACGTCTTTGGAATGGACACTGCCGGCGACATCGACACGTTCATTCTAGGCCTGTACGGCAGTGAAGATGTTCGCGACATGGCCGTCACCCACGTCAGCGGCTTGGCTAGATCCGAAGCCGACCGCGCGTTCATGGACGACCCAGCAGAGGTCGTTCCAGCGTTCACCCAAGCCTACGCCCGCGCCCTAGGCTCCAAGCCACAAACCGGCTCACTGTCCAACGGTGGCTCGGTGTCGTTTGACGTCGGCAAGTACGTGACCGAGGTCCTCGTCTTCGTTGCCAGTCAGGAACAAGGCCCCGCTTTCCAGTCGACCCTCACCGGTCCGAACGGCGCAGCACCAGTCCAGGCACAAGGCGATGATGGCTGTGAACCCAGTCTTGCAACCGTTGTCCCCCCCAACATCTGTGGCGGTGACCGACGTCACTACCAAGTCTTTCGCGCGCCAAGCGACCCACTAACGGCCTCGACATGGTCTCTCGCGGTCACCGGGCCTGAGGTTCGTTACGGCGTTATTTTACGCTACGACCTCACTGCATCCTTGGCCATTGACCCGACCGTTCGCGTTGGGTCAACCCTTCCCGTCGAAGCACGGCTGCTGTTCCGCGGCGACACCTTCGACGACGATGACTTCTTCGCGAACGACGGTTTCGCTGCGACTGCAGAGATTGACGGCGTCTCCATTCCACTCACTCATGCTGGAAATGGCCGGTTTGTTGGCGAATGGGCTCCGCAGACCCCATCCAGCGGCGCCGTGTTGGCCACCGTTCAGTTTCAGAACACGTGGATGCAGCAACGGGACACCAAACAGGTCACCGCCGAAGGCTTCTTACCCCTCGTCCTGCGTCCAACACCGATTCCGATTCGTCTTGGAAACTGGCGTGGGTCACGCGTGCGCACAGAGCGGTGTTCAACCGTGTCACTGGTAGGCTCCGACCATGCAGACGTCGTCCCTGTGTCGTGCGTTCCAGGCGTCGTACAGGGCGCCACGGTGACCTGCACCCCGCAGGCCCCACAAGGAACTGTACAGCCTCTCGAGTGGGACGTCTGTGTGGTGGCAGACGCCTGCTGCGGCGAGATTCCCGCAGATGGCACCCGTGTGGACGTCACCTTCCGCGGGACCCACGACTACTACGCCGCAGGGGCAGTCCGCGTGCCCGTTGAAGTGCACGTGGCTCGGACCGGGTTTATCCGCTGTTGGTGGCTGCCTATCAGCATTGCGGCGGCCGTATTGTTTGTTTTGTGGGCGATTATCGGCTGGATCCGGCCCAATAGCTTCGACCCCTACTTGTCCGTCCGCATTGCCGGAGACGAGAAGGGCCTCAAGCGTACCGTGGCCTTAGTTCTTCAGGAACAGCCCAGCGGACGACGCGGTTTCTACCGAAATGCACGACTGTGCATCGACGGTGAAGGCAACTGCGTTCGCAAGACTCGACATGCCCAAATCGTGATTGTAGCTGGCAAAACAGGTGAGATGGTCTGGAGCAAGAGCGGAGGGGTCGAGAAGAAGGACCGGCGCACCCGAAAGTGGACTGCGGTGACTCCCGAGGACCTGCGCGAGGGGGTGATTCCAGGGGTCGTGTATCGGGCCGGTGGCTTGCACCTCAAGTTTGGCTAGCAGGACCATTGTGGTAAGCGGGTGGGCCGTCCCTTAGGGGGCGGTTTGAAGCCGGAACAACCGACGGCGTACCACCGTGTTCATGCAGCACAGCCCCCCCCGCGATAGCTGCCGCTCCCGACTTCAGGAGACCTCATGCCGACTATTCACTATACGCATACCGATGAAGCCCCTGCGCTGGCCACATACGCCTTCCTTCCCGTGGTTAGCGGGTTTGCCAAGCACGCTGGTATCGACGTAGAGTCACCGGATATTTCATTGGCTGGCCGCATCTTGGCCACCTTCTCCGACCAGCTCGCATCGCACCAGAAGGTGCCAGATGCCCTGGCAATGCTCGGCGAATTGGCCAAAACGTCAGATGCCAACATCATCAAGCTTCCGAACATCTCGGCAAGCGTGCCGCAGCTCAAAACGGCCATTGCAGAGCTGCAGGCCAAGGGCTTCGGCATTCCGGACTACCCGGAAGACCCTGAGACAGATGCCGAACGCGAAGCCCAGCGCCGCTACAATGGCATCAAAGGCAGCGCTGTGAACCCTGTGCTGCGCGAAGGCAACTCCGACCGTCGTGCCCCGAAGGCGGTCAAAGAGTACGCCCGCAACCACCCGCACTCCATGGGTACATGGTCCGCAGACACCAAGAGCCACGTGTCGACCATGACCGGTGGCGACTTCCGCCACACCGAAGTCAGCGTCACCGTTCCAGCGGCAACCACCGCTCGGATTGTCCACACCGCCGCTGACGGCACCGAGGCCGTCCTGATGGCGAGCTTGCCTCTGGAAGCCGCTGAAGTCCTAGATGCCTCGGTCATGCGCAAGTCCGCACTGCTTGCATTCCTAGATGCCGAGATCAAGGACGCCAACAGCCAGAACATTCTCTTCTCGCTGCACATGAAGGCCACCATGATGAAGGTCAGTGACCCCATCATCTTCGGCCACGCCGTCCGCGTGTTCTTCGCTGACCTGTTCGCCAAGTACGCAGAGGTGTTCGACGAGATCGGCGTAGACGTCAACAATGGCTTCGGCGACTTGTTGTCCCGCCTCGCTGACCTCCCGGACTCCCAGCGCGCCAGCATTGAAGCCGAAATCGCCAAGGCACTCGAGTCTGGTCCCGACCTGGCGATGGTCGATTCGGACAAGGGCATCACCAATCTTCACGTCCCAAGCGACGTCATTATTGACGCCTCCATGCCTGCTATGATCCGCACCAGCGGCTCCATGTGGAACACGGCAGGCAAGCTGCAAGAGACCAAGGCGGTCATCCCGGACAGCAGCTACGCCGGAATCTACGAAGCGGTCTTCACCGACTGCAAGGCGCACGGCGCCCTCGACCCCACCACCATGGGCAGTGTGTCGAACGTGGGCTTGATGGCCAAGAAAGCCGAAGAGTACGGCAGCCACAACAAGACCTTCGAAGTCTCGGCTGCCGGTACCATCACCGTCCAAGATGCGGAAGGAACGGTCCTGACCACCCATGATGTTGAGACTGGTGACATCTGGCGTGCCTGCCAGACCAAAGATGCCCCGATTCTTGACTGGATTGGCTTGGCCGTTCGCCGCGCCCGTGAGTCTGGCACTCCAGCTATCTTCTGGCTGGACGAAGACCGGGCACACGATGCCGAGCTCATCACGAAGATCAATGCCGCCCTGCTGACCCACAACACCGATGGCCTCGACATCCGCATCATGGACCCCAAGGCTGCTTGCCACGCATCCCTGGACCGCGCCCGCGCCGGAGACGACACCATCAGCGTGACCGGCAACGTACTGCGCGACTACAACACGGACCTGTTCCCGATTCTCGAAGTCGGCACCAGCGCCAAGATGCTGTCGATTGTGCCACTGATGAACGGTGGCGGCCTGTTCGAGACCGGTGCCGGCGGCTCCGCGCCTAAGCATGTACAGCAGTTCAACGCTGAGAACCACCTTCGCTGGGACAGCCTCGGAGAATTCTTGGCGTTGGCCGTTTCCTTCCAGCACATTTCTGGAAAGTACGCGAACACGAAGGCGAAAATCCTCGGCGAGACCCTAGACGACGCGACGACCCAGTACCTCCTCGACAACAAGAGCCCTAGCCGCAAGGTCAACCAACCCGACAACCGCAGCAGCCAGTACTGGTTGACTCGCTACTGGGCGACCAAGCTGTCCGAGCAAGACGAAGACGCAGAACTCAAAGCCACCTTCGCCCCCGTTGCCGAAGCACTCGCAAAGGGTGAGAGCGCCATCACCGCCGAGCTCATCCGTTGCCAAGGCCCGGGAATCGATCTGGATGGCTACTATGCGCCGAACGCCAAGAAAGCGCGCTCTGCCATGCGGCCCAGTCCAACGCTCAACAAGATTGTCAACGCGCTCTAAGTGCCGGTAGCGGGTCCCGTGAGAGCGGGACCCGCCTCGATCGTGCGCACACCCTACCGAACCCTCACTGCGTCTAGACGGTCTGCGGACGTCTACCAGGACCTTCAGTGATGGGCGGACTCCATACTGTAGACGGCCGGCTATTGGTCCCATTTCGACTGCGTCTGAATAGAACGTACAGACGAATGGTATACGGTTCCGTCGCACTTACACGGGAGCCTCTGCATGGGCCTAGTCGCTAGCGAGACCTTCAAGCCAATTCTCTTCGTTGGACTCGGTGGAAATGGCGGTAAGATCGTCAATCAACTCGCCGCACGCCTGCGCCGGCACCCACACTGGGACCGCATCTCGCGCCTGACCCACTTTGTGGCTATCGATACGAACAAAGATGACCTCGATAAACACCGGGATATCTCCCCAGACTGCCGCTTCCTCATCAGCAACTTCGATGCGCGGAAATACGTAGAGCGCAAACGCGGTGAGCACGAAGTCAGCGAAGACAAGCTGTTTACCAGCTGGTTCCCGCACAACTACACCCCTCGAAGCGGCGAGACCCCGGGTGCTGGTCAGATCCGACTCGAATCTCGCTTGAAGCTCTATTACAACCTGGAGCAGGACCGCGCGGGCATCCGACAAAAAATCCGCGCCATTCTCAACGAGATGACTGGCCGCGAGAATCCCTGGCGGGACAACGAAGACCGCACCGTCCGAATCAACGTCTTCGGCTCGGTCGCTGGCGGAACGGGCTCCGGTGGCTTCATCCCGATGGCCTACTTGCTCAAGCAGATGGTGTACGAGAACGGCTGGGGACGGCCGAATATCCAAGCGATGATGTCCCTACCCACGACCTTCTTGGACAAGGTGCATCCGCGCTTACACAAGGACATCAACGCCAACGGCTACGCTGCGCTCAAAGAGCTGGAGTACCTCACGCGTCAGCTCGCCTACGCCGGCGGTGTGGACAAGTACGACTTCGTCTACGATCCGGGCAACTCCGACCCGCGCGCCAACACCATCGACACGCGCCCGTTCACGCTCACCTATTTTATCGACAAGCCAGACGCGCTGTCGCTGCAGAAGTACGAAGCGGCGGTCAGTGACGCAGCCTACCTGCAGATCTTCTCCCCACTGCTCGGCGCGCAAGCCGGCGAGTATGACAACTACGAGAAGCACCAACGCACCCTAGCCAATGGAAATTTCTCCACGCACTACGGAGCCTTTGGCACCGCCATTCTTCAGTTCCCGCGTCGAGACATCATTCGCTACAGCTCGCTGCGGTACACGGGGCGTGCATTCCGCCAATTCCTCGCCTTTGGCGCCGACCACCCCGATTTCCGCGTGCCCTACGGCGACCCAGCATTTGAGCGGTTGGACCCGGCCGAGAAAGAACGCCGCATCGACGAGAAGTTCGAGGGCTACGTCAAGTGGCGTGCAGGCATCGAACTCTCGAATGACGAGAAGGGCGTGTTCCGCGGCATTGAAGAGCAGAATGGCAAAGGTGGCGTCCCGCTTCGCGAAGCGTTTACCCAGGTCATGTCGGGCATTTACGGTCAGCTGGACGAGCTCATCGACATCAGCGAAGTCGTGCCGCAGTCCATCTCCCCGGGCAATCCATCGGTCAGCAATGCGGTCAGCGTGTTGCGCCGCGAATACGCTGAGTCTCGCGCTAAGGTTCGCGGCGAGTACCTCGAAGCCAGCCTGGCCGACCTGCGCACCGGACGCGTGTTCGGTAAGTTCTTCCAAGACTTCGACATCAATCCCATCGCCCAGCGCTTGTTCCTCATCCGCCTGCTTCGCGAGACCGCCATCTCGCCATCCGAGGACCCCGAAGAGGGAGAGGAGCTGATCAGCGAAGTCGCCAAGCCCGACCTGGACAGTGAAGCGGTCAAACAAGAACGCCAGCGTCACGAACAAGCGCTGGTCAGTGCGGCCAACCAAGGGTTCTTTGGTCGCGTTATCGACCGCGAGAACAAGGCGTTTATGGCCGCCAAGCGCGCGTCCATCCGCACCGTCAACGAGTGGGTTCAAGACCACGTCGATGACCTGCGACACGGTTTCTGGCGCAGCTACCAAGCAGAGCTCCGGCAAGTGGCGAACACGCTGCTTCAGACCTTCCGCAACGTCGCCGAAGTAGCCAATGAAGCTGCAGACCTCGTGGACAGCGAGTGCGAACGCTTCCAGCGAGATCCGGGCGCCTTCCCAGACAGCGACATTGCCCAGTACTATCTGGATGCCGAAGTCCTACGAGATGACCGCCGGAAAGAGCGCTTGTGGGGAGCCTTCTACACCCACAACCTCGACAAGAGCGCCCTGTTCGACAGCGGCAAGATCTTCACTGTCGTCACCGAGAGCTTCCAGCCTGTGCGTGATCCCGACGGTCGTGTGCGCGCACGAGATGCCAGCGACATTGTAAGCGTGGTGAAGACAGCGCTCATGGAGATGGCCGCAGAGACCTACGGCGTAGCCCTCGAAGACATCGGCATGGACCTGGTTCGTGGCTTAGACCTAGAGCAGCGCTACATCGCTCTAATGGATGACGGCCACGACATTCAAGACCTCAAGGAATCGGTCAAGCTCGACGAAACCTTGGCCGCTGTGTCCGAGACGCGCATCAGAAAGGGCATCGAAGACCGCATCAGCCGTCTGGATGCCGAAGCCGTCATTCTGGCCCATATCGACAAAGCCCGGTCTGGCGGCGATGTCGTTCCGGCCTACATTCACTACGCCGGCCTCGCCTCCCAATACCGCTCGGACGAAGACGGCAGCCTCGGCAGTATTCTGGCTGACGTTGTCAGTGGTGTGACATTTGTCGATGGCTGGGAAGAACGAGACAGCTTGGTGCTGTACCGGGCGACTTTGGGCGTACCCATCTACTGGTTCAAGAACGTCGAAGCCCGCTTACAGCATGATTACGAGCAGGTGTGGGCATCGGACAACCGCCAGTATCCGCTGCACATTGACACCCGCTGGGAGAACGAGCCGGGCCTTCCCAACCTCGACCCCATTGCCATTCGCCGAGCGGATGAGAAGGCGCAGGCCGAGCGCGCCGCGCAGAAGCAACAATCTGGGTTGGAAGACCGTCTTCGCGTCTTCAGCTTGTGTACATTGTTCGGTGGGATCAGTCACTCCGACGTCGGCTACGCGTGGAACTCGTCCGGAGCGTCCGCTCCCCTGGCCGCTTCCCGCCCTGAAGCTTTCCAGGCGTTCAGCAGCTTGGACGCAGACCTGCGCTCCGACATCGAATCCGAAGCCCAGGCACAGTGGACCCGGCTGACCGCAGACAAGCGCGGTCGGGAGCGTCTTGCACAGGACGTCAACTCGCATGCAGCCAAGCTGAAAGAGGCGTACGCAAACGCCTTGGCAGCCGATAACGAGCGTGACAAGCAGTTCCTCAAGCAAGAACGACCCGTAGTAGACGCCATGCTCGGTGAGCTTGAGTAGACGTGGCCTCTGTTGTCCATCCCACCGTGGTCATCGGACTCGACGCTTTCGGGCGTCGCGTGTGCGGACGTCTGCGGCAAGCGACCAACGCAGACGACGTCATGCTGCGCCTGCTGGACGCCCCTAATCAAGACATCGCCACCGTCTTGGCAGACACCCTCGACGACCTACTGCGAGCCGGCCGTGTTGCGGGCGACCTGCGCCAGCGGCGTCTGGATGTTGTGCTGTTCGCCAATGCCTTGGACGGCTCTGATACGGCCATGGCAGACGTCGTCAAGCAATGCGCAGACGTCGTAGGTGGGCGCTTCGCAGCCCTTTTTCCCACGGGGAGACCGCCAGAACAGCGCAACGCGGCTCTACACGCGGTCATCCGCATGCCGCCTATGGGACCGGGGGGCGCTGCGGCAAAAGCTGCGAGCCGATTAGCCACCCTACGCGATGCCAAAGGGCGCTACCCACTGCTGGCTCGGGTGTGGTTGACCAGTGACCACACCACCGCCGGCACCGTCTCCGAACGGAGCTTGGAAGCAGGATGCGCAGCCTTTGTCTTGGCATCCTTTGCCAGCGGTCTACGCGACACGAATGATGCCATTCTCCGGCGACTCGCGCACTTGCCAATCGGTGACCCGGGCTTCGCTTTCCTCAGTGTGGCATCTCTCGATCTGCCGGAAGGCCGCTTGCGGCGATACGCCGTTGCTCGTGCCGCTTATGACGCCCTGCGGACCCTGGTGCAGCGTGTAGAGCGCCCTGCAGACCGGTCTGCGGGCGATTCGGTGGCCATGACCACCCTCGACCTAGACGGCCTGCTCTCCCCGTTCTTAGAAGGCTCTGTCGCCCAGCAGGTGCGCAAGAGCGCCGCACGGCTCTCCGGCGCCGATGACAGCCGGCGCTCGCGCATCGCCATTGGTGCGTACGACCGTCCATCCACCATTCGCGCCAAGTACACCGGGCTGTTTGAGCCAGCGACGGTCATCAAGGAAGCCACTCGGCAAGACCGAACGATCCTAGATGATGTTCTGCGGGCCATGGACCGCGCAGAATGGACGGCCGGTGAAGAGGTTCGCAACGGCATTGTGCGCCTCTTCGACGAGACCCTTGGTCAAGCCACAGGCCTGAACCGCGTACCGGAAGTTGAGCTGGGTCTTCGCCACTTAGTCGCAGCCCTCCACGACCAAGAGTCGTCCGATCTGTCGCAAGCCGAAGCCCCGCCGGACATCGACCCAGATCCGCTGAGAACTGAGCTTGAGCAAGCCGTTGACCAGCTTCCCAGTAGTATCATGCTCATCGCAGTGTCCGGCGCGCTCGGCTTAGCCGCTGCATTTGTGGTCATGGCGCTTACCGCCTGGTTCGTCGCTCCGGATGTCGTCGTTGCTGTGGCGGCTGCCCCGGTCTCCGGCCCCGCCGCTGTCGTCGTTGCTGCGGGAACATCGGCACCGGGTATCGACGTGTCGCTGTGGGCACCGTGGCTTGCGGCTATTCCTGTGTTTCCCCTCGCCGCCTTCGCCTGGAGCTTCGTTGTCGGACGGCACACACGCAACTCGGTGGTCGCGGCTCTTGAAGCCCGCCGTGAAGCTGTGGAAGCGCTGCGTGCACAAGGCGGCGGTGGTGCCCCTGGACGCCAAGCCGAGGCCCAGCTGTTGCTCCGACGACGGCGCGTGCGTCGGGCCGCTGGGGTCAACCTGGACCACGCGACGGACCAGCTCACCGCAGTGCGTCGCATTTTGCTGGAAGCGCGCGATGCCTTCCGTCAGCGCCTGGTCGACCTGCGCATTGACCCCGCAGAAGACGCCGCAGCGGACGACCTTCGCGGCTTGCTAGGCCAGGGTGAGCTGCTCCATGACCACCTCGTGCCTCCAACCATCGTGAGTCAGTGGGTCGCACGATGCCGGGTCATCGCCGAGCCCGACATGTGGGCCAATCGCTTACTCGACGCCACATGGCCGAGCGCTGGCCTGCTCCGTGACGTGCCTTGCGGCGACAATGGCGTCATTCTACAGCTCGCCGAAGAGCAAGTCGAACCCTTGTCCGAACGGGTGCTGTTCGAGAGCCAAGATGCTGCGAATGCCGCCGCGACCGTGGTGCAGGGCTTCGTCGAGCGCTGTGCGGCCGCCCTCGCTCCCCCATGTGATCCGCGCAATGCCCAAGGGGACATCCCCGCTGGCATTCGCAGCGGAGAGATCCTGTGTACTGCCCCACTTGCGGCGCGTGACGCTCTGGGAGACGTCCTACGCGACGCCGCCTACCCGGTCAAAGCGCTGTGGACCGACCGCCCTCAGCCGCGCGTTGTGTTCCTGCGGACTTGGGAAGGCCTGACCCTCGAAGATGTGGCTCGCGGTGCCGGTCTTGAGCTGCGAGAGACGACCTGATGCCGTCGCCATCTGCCATGGGCACACGCCTGTACATTCTCTTGTGGATGCTGGTGTACCTCGCGCCGATTCTCGGCTGGCTCATTGGCGGTCTCATCACTGCGGCCTTGGGCCGTTCAGGCACCGGCAACCCGTGGCGTCGGGCGGCGTTCAACGCCGGAGAGATGGCCATTGGCACCTTCGCCATTGTTGTCCTGCTACGAATCGGCCTGTGGGCCGTTGCTGCGGTGACGGGCGGTCCGGTCGACTGGTTCACCTGGTTGATTCCAGCCTGGCCGTGGCACCTGCAAGAAGTCGCACTGATGTACGCGGCCCTGCCGCTCGCCGCACTCACGCTTGTTGGAACGCCCACCCTGTCTCTTGTCGGAGCCGCCCGCCGCTCCGGCCAGCCCTCTCGTGTGCCGCTCGGCATACCCATCGCCATTGTGCTGGTACTTTCGGCGCTGGTCATGCCGTGGCTGGCCCGCTTCGGCTGGTCAGACCCAAGCGCTGATGTCGCAATGGTCGACCTCTTTGTTGCCATTCCAATGTCTGCCATTGGCCTTGCACTGTGGACCTTTGCCGCGCGCCAAGCCCCACACCCGCCCCAGGCAAAAGAGCCACAGGGCCCGGTCAAGCCGCTCCCTCCTATCGATGTTCCAGCCACCTGGCGGGCGCTCGGCGCGCTAGACAGCGGGGTCGTGCCGACCACCGTGCCAGCGACCAACGGCGGAGGCGGCGAGCTTCATGCTGCCAATACCTGGCGCGATGCCGGAGGGTTTGGCCCCCCGCCGGAGTCCCTCGAACACCTGATTGCAGCCGCGTCCGAGACCGGTCAAGGGTGGCTAGTTGGTGACTTAGATGACCATGGCGAACGCCGGTTCCTCTCCGCCCTGCTTCACGCAATTGTCCGTCAGCGCGGCCTCACCGCACTGGTCGTCAGCGAAGACCCACAGACCTTCCGCGACGACGTCATTCAGGCCATCGGCGCCTCGGGGGGGTGGGACTGTGGTCCTATCGTTGCGGGCCATGAGGACCTCCGCGCAGCCCTGGCTGGCGGGCGGCTTCCAGCCATTGCGTTCATTGACGTCGCCAGCTTGTCCGCCGAAGGCATCCGCGCGCTTGCCGGTGGCCGAGACGACGCCAGCGTGGCTTGGGCGCGTGGTGTCGGTGTGGTCATGGCCTCGCGTATTGACCGCGGCCGTCCTCTCGATGTGACCCATCGCATGTTCACGCTGCGACGCCTGCAGTTGGCGCTGCGTGCCGCATCCGCGCGGTTCTCGGTGGTGGCCACCGGCATTGGTGGCGTCGGAACACGCAGCCTGACCGAGCAGGCTTTTCCGGGCTTGCCCATTCGCGAAGTCCCGTACGGTCCTCGTGCCTCAGCAGCGGTCAGCGTGTGGCTGGCCGACCCCAACTTTGTCGCCACACGTGCCGATTCTCCCTGGGTTCGCCGCGTATTGGAGCCCGTCGCAGATACCGGTCGTGCGGTCAGCGTGGGAGACCCATCTGGGCGCTTTGACCGCGCCAGCATCGAGGTCTGGGGCCAAGACGTCGACCTCGTTCGTAGCCCAGCTCTGTACGGTGCGGCGTCGGCTGGAGCCTTGTCAGAAGCCTGGCTGGTTGCCGGCTTTCGTTCCCTTCCGAACCGCCAGCCGAGTGAGCGTGGCGAGACCCATCATGCGCTGTGGAGTGTCGCTCGCGCGCCAACAGCTCGCTTTCTGACCGCTCCCGGCGCTATCGCCAACCTCATTGAGCATGGTCGCCTGACCCCACCCCGGCCTCTTGTCGGCTACGCGAACCGACTCATCACCCGCGCTCACTTGCAGGCAGCCCTTCGAGAGGGTCGACAGGACCTCCCCAGCCTCGTTGCGATGTTCGGTCCGTCGTTGGTCGAGCAGGTCGTTCAGCAAGGTGCCGGAACCTCGTATGTCATGCGCCCAGATGGGGCGGGCAACCTACGCCGGGTCCAAGTCGCAGCCGTTCCGCCAGATCCGGTCCAAGACCCCGTTCGTGGCACCGTCACAGGCCAGATTGTGCGGGTCATCCACCGACACACCGGCGAGACCCTGACCGAGGTCGACCGCGCCTTGGCACCCACTCGCTTCTACCCAAAGCGTGTCTTTGCAGTGGGCGACCAGCGCTACCAAGTCGAGCTGCACCGCTATGACGAGCGGCGCGGTGTGCTTCCCGTCGAACCCGTAGCGACCGAAGAAGCCCTGACCCGGCCCATCATCACCTTCGCCATTGCCGATGCCCGCGTGGTTGAGGCCGAGCACGAAGTTCGCCAAGGGGACCTCACCTTCAGCCTGTGTGGCCTTGAAGCCACGGTCACCGAGACCGTCAGCGGTGCAATCGGCGAGAGTGGCCGTGAAGCCCGCTACGAGACCCCGGTTCACGCCCGCTACCGAACCCGTGTTCGCGCGTTGATGCTGCCCAAGTCGGTCACCGAGAACGTGCTGTTCCACCTGGCTCGTTCACTACAAGACGTCCTCGTGGCCCATCTGTTGGGAGACGCGAGCGACTTTGACGTGACTGGCGTGACCGCCGGCCTGGACAACAGCGGCGTGCCGACCCTGTTCTTGGTGGACCGTCATGTCCAGGGCATCGGCGTTCTCGAAGCCGCAGACGACCTCGTGCTTGTCGACACCCTTCAGTGGGTCCGCGCGATTCTCAAGGGCTGCTCGTGCAACCTCGGATGTGCCGTATGCACGCCAGCCGATGTCCTCGAGCGTGGCCCGGACAAGGTCGGCGTGCTGCGTCTGCTAGGCGACTAGCTTCGCAAGCGGGCCAACAGGTAGTCCACCGTGCCCTGATTCATCTGACTCTGCGCCTGTCCCCAGAAGTCTTCGGTCAGCGTTCTGTCGTTCAGATAGTTTCGGTCCATGGCGTCCAGGGCGTCGATAGCTTCACGAACACGGTTGCCATTGCGGGTAGCAATGGCGTCGCTCAAATCCTGGATACGCACCGAATTGATCAGGTTGCCGGCGGCTGGGACGGACATGTTGTCGACCATCGCGCGGAAGCGTTCGTCGAACACGTAGTAGTGCGGCAGGTAGGCGTACGATTGCGTCCAGTTGCTCCCGCGCAGATAGACGCTGTCAGAGGCTTGATTGCGGAACATGTGGTTGAAGATTCCTTCCTGGCGTCCGTTCTGAAAGTTCGTGCTCGCCGAACCCGTGCGCTGCACGGCACCGGATACATTGGCGTGGGCAGCGTTGAAGCTTCGATGGGTCACTCGGGTATTGGCCGAGTGTCCGAAGGCGTCGCCGCGGCTGTCTTCGCTGTTCATCCAGTACGCGCGGAACTCGGTCTTGTAGCTGTTGTACACCCACCGCGGTGCTGTGTACGAGTCGCCAGGTCGCGTCTGCCCTTCGCTCGATTCCCAGTTCTCGCCGGATCGGTGCTGGTCGGCATCGTGCTGCACTTCGTGAATGAACACCTCGGAGAGCTTTGAGTCACTGCGGGTCTTCGGGTCAAACACGAACAGGTCATGTCCGTCGTTCGACATAAAGCCGCCGACGCCTGCGCGAGCAAAGTGCACACCAGCGTTTTGCGTGGGGTGGCCGGCACTATTTACGCCTTCGTTGTAGTTGCCCATGGTCCGGTAGTCGACGCGGTCATCGAAGTACGCCGACTGACCGGCTTTACCATCTGCCGCTGCGCGAATGTCCGAGTCGTGGGTTGGGGTCATGACGTGCAGGGTCGCCTCACCACTCTCGATCCACTCCACGCTGTTGCGGATGGTGTTGGTCTTCGACCCGGCGTCCGATGGGTCACGGTCGCCGGCTTCGCGGAAGCGATTCATGAAGTTGGCCATGTGAACGGCGTTGTCTCGGTAGTTCTCCACCGCATCCGCTTTTGTGTCGAGGCTCGGTGCCCCTTGGAGCAAGTTCCAAAACGAAGGAGTTTCCTCTTCGCCAGTCATCTGTTCGGCCATGAAGCTGTTGCCTGGATGACCTTCCTCCTCGGCGTGGCCATGCCCCGCGTGAGCACAGACTTCGGGAGCACGACTCTGTGACGGACGTCGGGACTTGGACATGGCAGACCTCTTGCGTCCCGAGGAGTGGGACGTTGTTAAGCTATCGACTTCGACGTCAACTCCAAAGCAGAATCTCAGTCAACC
>JBLHSN010000120.1:0-15574 GCA_047626195.1 Myxococcota bacterium | reverse complement strand
AGCCCACCCACGTGTACAGGCGGCTCGGCCCAGGTTCGACTCGGGCAGTCGGTTGCGCTGGATGTGTCGGTTGATGACGCCAATGACGACAACTGGAGCCTCGCTTTCACACCAGAGGGGACGGGTGCCCAGGTGGATGCAAATGCCGGACAAGGCAGCGTCGACACCCTGTTCCGTTGGACGCCAGACAGCGTAGGCCAGCGCGAGTTTGCACTGATTGTGACCGACGAGACCGGTCAGAGCGGCTCCTGTACCGTCGTCGTGTCCACCGTGCGCGCTGCTGGACTGACGATTGACGGCGGAATCGATGGGGTGCGCGAGCTCGCCGAAGTTGGGCCGGGTCAGACGCTGTCTGTCGGGCTCACCACACCGCCAACGGACATCGTCACCATTCCGCTCACCGTCAGCGACAACACTGAAGGCTCGGTCACCGTCACCGAGCTGGTGTTCACCCCACAGTCCTTCGCCGCTCAACGGCTCACGATTGCCGGTGAAAATGACGACCTCCAAGACGGAGACATTGACTGGAGGCTCACCTTAGGCTCTCCCGTCAGCAATGACACCGACTTTGCCGCACTGCCAGCCACTGACCTTGCCATGCGCACCGTGGATGATGACGTCGCCAGCGTACTCGTCACCCCCACCGTTCTGTCCGTCTTCGAGTCGGGCACCGAGGCGACCTACACCGTATCGCTGACCGCCGAGCCCAGTGCCACAGTCGTCATTACACCGCAGGGGAGCAACAACAGCGAAGGACGGGCCGGCAACCCGATGGTCTTCACCACCGATGCTTGGCAGACCCCGCAGACCGGCACCGTCATAGGAGTTGATGACCTTCTGGATGACGGCGACATCACCTGGAGGGTCAGCCACACCGTGACCAGCACCGATGCTGTCTACAGCGACTTGGCAGCGGACTCGGTGTCCGTGACAACCGTAGATGACGACGTGAGCGAGCTTGCGGGCCTTCCCATTGGCGGTGTCGTGACCTCCGAGACGGGAACGACGGATACCGTGTCCTTCTCGCTGACCGCCGAGCCGACATCGCTGGTCACTGTTGTTGTCTCGTCGTCGGACACTCGTGAAGCCACGGTGTCTCCGGCGAGCCTTCTGTTCGACGCGACGAACTGGCAGAATCCACAAGACATCACCGTCGAAGGCGTAGACGATGAGCTGGCCGATGGCCCTGTCGACTACCAAGTCGTGTTGTCGCCCATGAGTGACGACCCCGGCTATGGCAGCGCTCCAGCAACGGTCATTCAAGGAACCAATGCCGATGACGACACGCCTGGTGTAGGCCTTGACCCCGTCATTGATTTGGTGACGAGCGAGTCTGGGGACGCCGCGACCTTCGAGGTGTGGTTGCTGTCGCAGCCGGCTGCAGACGTGACCGTGACCTTTGAGTCGGACAGCCCACAGGAAGGGGAGCTAGACGTCGCCGAGCTGGTGTTCACCGCTGAAGATTGGGCAGAGCGCCAGACAGTGACCGTGCTGGGCGTTGACGATGACCAAGTCGATGGCGATGTGGACTACGAGGTGTTTGTTGCAGAGATGGTCTCGGATGGCGTCGACTACGACGATCTGGTGGTGGACGAAAGCGTTCAGCTCACAAACTTGGACGACGACGGCGATGCGATGGACACCGGCCAAGATCAGCCAGATGACCAGGATGACCCTATGGTCGTCCAAAGAAGCTGCGGCTGCTCGGGTGTCCCCGTCACACCGCTGTACGGCTGGTTGTTTCTATCACTCGGCGCGCTGTTCGTGCGGCGCCGCTCGACTCAGAACGCGTAGCCGAGGGACAGCTTGCTGATGTGACCGAACATCAGCTCGCCGAAGAGCCCGTTTTTCAAGCGGACATTGCCGAAGGCGCTGGCGACAAAGGTCTCGGTCCAGACTGCACAGTTGCCGAGGTCGTCCGGATCGACGCAGCGAAAGTTGGACACGCCGGTTCCGAGACCTGCGCGAATACCGAAGACAAAAGGGGCGTCTTCGCCGTATTCGAACTCGATGTGCAGCATGAGGGCCGGGGTCAAGCCAAACTCACCGGTCTCGGTCTCACCCAAGGTCACAGCGGTGCGGTAGGGCAGGGACACGATACCGGTCCGGAACACGGCTCCCAAGCGCACTGTAGCCTGTTCAGCCCTGATGTATCGAACGAGGCCGAGCTCGGCGAAGCCCATGGGGCGCTCGTCCTGAAAACCGCCAAATGCTGGGGTGACGCCTGCAATGACGCCGAAGCCCTTGCGGTTATTGGGACGAAGGGCGAGGTCTATGCCGCCCCAAAGTGCGCGATTTTGGTCGTCGTAGCCGGCGGCTGCGGCTAACGTGAGGTAGCCGGGCGATGCGGCGGAGGCGGTGGCGGTTAGCGCCAGTGCCAGTGCGGCCGTGCGAATCATGGTTGCCCCCGGTGAGCGTTGCTGCCCACTCCGTTGAGTGGTGGTTGGGTACAGAGTGTTCACGGGCGGGCCGCAGAGCGGGCACGAGCCAGGGCATCGGTGACTTCGGATTCGGCATCGAGCTCTCGCCGCAGACGGGTCACGGCTGCCATCACATCTGGACCGCTGGTGTCTTCGGTGGCGCGAATCTGCCCAAGGCGCAGGCTCTCGACTTGGTGCAGCAGTGTACGTTCTTGAGCGCGGAGCCGGATGCTGAGCTGATGGACATCGTCCAGGAAGCGCAAGCGAGATTCGATGGCGCTCAGTTGGTCGTCCAGCAGTGCCTGTGTGGACGGACTCGCCTCTTCGCGGTCTGCGAGCACTGTAGAGCGCTCGCGTTCCAGCGCCTGTTTCGCGTTGCCATCCGTAGCGTCGTCAACCAGCGCGCGCCGCTGCATCAGGAGGCCGGCGGTGTCGCGAAGCGCTTTCGTGTCGCCTGACCAGCCGGTCTGGTCGAGGTCGTCGATGGCGCGAAGGACTTCGTTGTCTGGCAGCAGTGGAGGCGCCGCCGCTTGCGGGACTGAAAGCACCCGCGGGGCGCCTGTTAATTGGCGCAGCCCCCGTACGGTCTTCACCGCGTGAAAGGCGAGTCCTATTCCCCAGAATGCACCCCAGATGGGTGGCACCCCACTCACAAACCACAGGGCGCCAAGTACGGATACAAACGCGGTGAGATGACCTGTGAACGAGCCAACGATGCGTTGGCGAACGTTTGCCACCGGGTCACCGGAATGAGGGACAGCGGTTCGGTAGAGGTCTGTGCTGTACAGCGGTGACCAGGTGTCTTCGCCCTTTCGCCTGGCTAATTCGACGCCGGAAATCTTGTTTTCCTGCAGCATTGCGCGCAGGTCGACCTCGGTCATCGACTGGACCTTTCCGTCGTGATGGACTTCCCACATCATTGCATCACCCGGGTTTCTGCCAGTCAATCACGTCCGTCACCTCATTCAACAGGTGCCGGTATGACGCGAGTAGGGTTGCAGATACTTCATCCGGTGCATTGCACCCTTCTTCATCTTCTCGGTGCAGACAGTCGCGGAACTTACACCGCACTCGACTGACAATCGGAAAGTTCTCGCGAACCAGGGCCACGTCATCGATGGCTGGGGTGAGGTTCCGGATACCGGGGGAGTCGGCAATGATTCCGCCTCCTGGAAGGTCGAACAGGCGGGAGGTTGTTGTGGTGTGGCGTCCGGTTCCCCAGAACTCGCTGATCTCACCAACAGCCCCTACGTCTTGGCCGGGAAGAAGGCGGCCCACGAGTGAGGTTTTCCCTACACCCGAGCCGCCAACCAGCGCCCATGGACGCTTCTTGGCCACCTTCGCCAGATAGTCCGAGATCTCCTGGACTCCAGAGCCGTCCGTGTTGCTGACCTTCAGGATGTCAACGCCAACGTCGGTGATCTCTTCGAACTGGGCGGTGACATTGTCAGGAATGCCGAGGTCCGTTTTTGTCAGTACCAACGTAGCTTGCAATCCTTGGACACTTGCGGCCACCAAATAGCGGTCGAGCAGGGCTCTACGGAAGTCGGGGGCGCGCACGGAGATGACAATCAGCAGTCCTCCAAGATTCGCGGCGAGAACCTGGCGCTTTCCGCGCATGTCCATTCGGACCAGTGCGGTGTCGCGTTCTTCTACAACAACGAGCTTCCCGCCTTCGCCACGGGCTTCCACCCACTGGACCCGATCTCCGATGACCGCCCGCTTGCCGGCGAGGAAGCACGTGCGCTCTCCGTGAGCGTCGCGTACCAAAACCCGGCGTCCAACCGTCTCGATGACGACTCCGGGCTTACCTTGAGGTGCAGTGTGTCGGCGTGGCAAAGTTTCTCCTGGGTCGCCTCTATCGCCCTTGCGTGCTCAAACCAGCCAAACGAACTATCGACCGGCCATGTCAAAACGTGGACTCATCGTTGGCGGCGGTCTTTTTGCCCTCTTGGGGATTGGCTGTCTTGGACTCACAACTCTTGTTGGTGTGGGCGCCTGGTGGACGCTAAGCCCGATATCAGCGACCTCCATGGACCGTGAGTACGGCGACCTCGGAGACCTTTCCGCGAGTGCGGTGACGGCAGAGCCGATGGTCGCTGTGCCTGCTACGGCGGGGCTCGGCCTACATGCTGAGGGAACGGATATGGACACGGAAGCGGACACCGACTCCGACAGTGTGTCCACTGCGCAAGAGACTACGGGTTCAGTCGCACCTTCGCCTCGTCCTAGGCGAATCCCGACCGAGATTGCGCAAGAGCACAGCCCGTTCCCGTCGCCATCGGAAGCCTTCGAGGCCATCCCCGAAGAAGAAAATCTCGATGACATGGATCTGGAGCGTACGGCTATTGAGGTCATCGATGAAGACCTGACTCCTCGTGAGCGCCGCCGTCTGCGTCGTGAGGAGCGTGACTGATGCGGCGGGACCCACTTGAGTCAGATGCCGCAGGCTTAAATCTTCCCCAAGCTACCCAGCTAGGCTTGCTAGATGTTGAGGCCATTCGGCTGATTCTATCCGGACAGTCAGTCGTGGACTGGGCGGTCGTAGCGTTTGAGAACATTGCGGATGTCGATGGCTTTCTCGGTCTGATGTGTATCGATTGCTCCGATCCAGACGACCAAGCTCGTTTACGGTACGTGTTTAACGAGGCCGTTGCCTACGCCGAAGAGAACCTGCCTCACCTGCGATTGCGAGAGCATCTCGGGCGACCAGAAGATGTTCGTGAGGTGTTTTTGTGGGCAGGCCAGGTTGCCAAGTTCCGCCGCCGCCAGATGCTCGCTTGCGTCACGCTCAAGCTGATGCACGTCATTCATCACATGCAGGCGGCGGACCTCAAGAGTAAGCTTCCGGTGAGTGAGGCCGAGCTGATGGATCGGGCAGAAGCCACCATCTTGCGAGACGCTCGAACGCTGCGCGATGGCGGTCTCGGTGTGCGTTCGTTTTATGGCTCACGAAAGTCACGAACGAGCACGATTGCGAAGCTCGTGTCCAAGAGCGACAACATTGCCGCGACCATCTTCGACAAACTCCGCTTCCGCGTTGTTGTTCACGAGCATGATGAGCTGGTTCCAGTGCTCGCATGGATGAGCCGCAACCTCTTCCCGTTCCCGTACGTGATTCCGGGCGAGAGCCACAACAACCTGATTCCGCCGAGTGATCTTCTGACTTGGGTGGCCAAAGACCAGCGCAAGCACGCGCAGATCTTTGCCGACGAAGAGGCGCTCAACACCGACCGCGGCAAGAACGAATTCAGTGCCGCCAACTACCGCGCGGTGAATTTCATTGTGGACTACCCAATGTTGGTTCCGGTGCAGCCCGACAACGCGGACCGTCTGCGCTACGGCCGGGTGGTGTTCGTAATGGTCGAGTTCCAAGTCATGGATGCAGCGACCGCTACCACGAACGAAGAGGGAGACAACGCCCATCACCTGTACAAGGCACGTCAGTGGCGCACGGTTGAAGAACGCTTGCTTCGCGGCTCTTGGCAACGCAAGAAGCGCTCCGAGCCTGCAGAGTGATAGGGGGCCGGCCCCGTTAGGAGAGAACGTGCGCCTATCCCGAGGTCCCTACCTACTGATTTGGTTGCTTGTAACTGGAGCACAGGTCTATGCCTTGTCACAGGCGAGCGTTTGGGAAGCCAGCATGACGGCTGGAGTTCTCTTGGGCGGTCAGCTGCTCAAGATGGTCAACACGATTCCGCGCTTGAGCGACCTGGGACGTGCGTGGGATGACAGTGTATTTGCGCTGCTTCCGCTGGTGAACATCGGGCTGTGGCTTCAGCTGAACAAGGCCACTCCGAGCGAGGCTCGACGGCTCAAGAACCGCGCGACGTGGGAAAACGAGCCTACCGCTGCGCAGGCCTTTGTGCGTGGTCTTGCCGTTATGGCGCGCAATCCGGTACCTGTACTTATTGCGATTGTGACATACGGCATTGCCGGGGGCTTCGTCGAGACGCTGGGTGTCGATGGCATGCTGTCATGGCTTGCGGAGAACCTGGAAACGTCGGTGCTCATTGGACAGGGGCTGTTCCTTCTGTTCATCTTCCAGGCCATCTACTTGTTCCTTCAGATATCCAAGCGAAAGACCGCCACTCGCGAATCGTGGTGGCCGACCGTGCTCATGCCGGCGACGCTTGCGCTAGGTGTTGCGGCAGTTAACGGCGGTAGCAGCGGCCTATCAGCCGAGCAGATTATCGGAACCAGCGGGAGTGGAGACCCCATCTTGCCGTACATGATGGGCTCTATGGGACTGTCGATGATGTTCGGCTTCCTCGCTACGGGGTTGCTAAGCACGCTGTGGGTCGCGCTTGCGATGAAGGACCGCGAACAGTCTCTGGGCCTGGTGCCTACTGCCTCAGTGGGTCAGCGAGTGCGCCAGAACTGGCTCGGTGTTGCGGTGGCCAATGGTGCGGCCTCATTGCTCATCATGGTGGGAATGTTGATCTTGGTACCGGGCGTTATCTACGCCCTGCAGTACGCCTTCGTCTCCACGGTGACCGTTGCCAATCCCGATGGTAATTCTTTGCGTGACAGCAGCGAGGATTCGCGTCCCGTGCGTCGACGCTTGTTCAAGATACTGTTCTTCAGCTTCCTGACCGACACCGCCTTCGCGTTGGTGTCCTTGGCCGTCTTCGCGAGCATCACCGGTGCGGAGTTGCTGACGTCAGTGGGACTAGGCTTTGGCTGGGTGATTCGGCAGTTCCCAGCATCGTCTGTTGGCGTTCAGCCCACCACGGCCATGGTCATTATGGGCTTGTCCGTCATCTTCTGGGGTGCGGCGCGCATTGGTATTGCCAACACCTGGCTCATTCGTAGCAAGTGGTCATCCGCCCCAACGGAGGCAGAAGTAGCGTGAGCTTTACAGGGCGTGCAGCCGACCTGATGCGGTCGGGAACGGCGTGGGCGGGTCTTTCCGGAGACGCGCTCGCCTATGTCTTGGCCAGTGTTGCGGCACACGGACGCTGGCTCATCATTGTGGACGAGCCTGATCAAGCGGAACGCTTGGTCAGCGGTCTGTCCTTCTTTCACAAACATCCCCGGCGTATTCTGCGTCTGCCAGCAGATGATGGGCGTGCCTACGACGGCTACTCGCCCGACCCTGATGTTGTGCAGCGCCGACTGCGAGCTCTGCACCGTGTAGACGGGGGCAAAGACATCATTGTGGTGGCCGAAGCTGCCAGCCTCATTCGCCGTGTCCCCACTCGATCCGTCCGCCGAGCCGGGACTCGAATTGTTAGTATCGGAGACACCCTCGACCGTGACGACCTCATTCGTCAGCTGGTCAGCACGGGCTACCTGACCACCGGACGTGTAGGCGGGCCCGGAACCTTCGCTGTTCGCGGAGATGTTGTCGATGTGTGGGGCGCGGGCTTGTCCCACCCTGTTCGCATTGATTTTTGGGACGACGAAGTCGAGCTCATCCAACGTTTTGACCCGGCCACTCACCGCGCGACCAAGCGTATCGAGCGGGCGGTTCTGCTGCCGGCCCGTGAGGAGCGCATTGATGTCGAGGCCGTCACCCATGCCAAGTCGTGGCTGAACGCCCAGCTCGCCGAACAAGGGCGGGGAGTGGCACTGCGCAGGCGGGTCCTAGAGGACTTGGAGGCAGGGCTGCGGTTCTCCGCGATTGAAGACTGGCTTCCCGCCCTTGTTGACACCGAAGCACCTCTCGATGCCTTGGACGGTCTACAGCGGGTGGTGGTTCACCCCGCCGAGGTTGGCTCTGCACTTCGCGAAGCCGAGCGCAACGCGGCCGGGCGATTCGCGGGACTTGCGGAAGACGAACGCCCATTGGTGTTGCCCACCGACCGAATGGTCCGCGCAGATGCGTTGATTGAGCAACTCAAGACCGCTCAGCATGTTCACGAGTTCGCGGGATCCAAGGAAGCGGTCGATCTCGGAACTCGCTCCGCAGATGGGTTTGCCGTCAAGGGAGCAGAACTGGGACCCGTCGTCGAGCGCATCAAGCAGCTTATCTATGACGACATGGCCGTGGGCATTGTGGCGGACACTGCCACGCGGGCCGAGCGCCTGCAAGAGATGTTGGGCAACCACGGTCTGCATGCTGAGTACGCGTCCGACCCCATGTCTCTGCCGATGGGTAAGGCCAGTCTGCTCATTGGGCCTCTGCGCAAGGGCTTCGTCGCGCGAGACAGTCGAGTAGCCTATCTCACGTCGGTCACGCTCTTCGGCGGTGGACGTCGCGCCGCACAAGCCCGCAACCACATCCATCAGTTCTTCGATTCAGCGGTTCAGAACCTCAGTCAGCTGCGTGCCGGCGACCACGTCGTCCACAAGCTGCACGGTATCGGCAAGTATTTTGGCCTGGCCCGTCTGGATATGGGCGGTGTAGAGCAGGACTTCGTCCATCTGGAGTACCGGGGCGGAGACGTCCTCTACCTGCCAGTGACCGTACTCTCCGACCTGTCGCGCTACTCGCCGAGCAAAGGCGGAGCCAAGGTTCAGCTCGACAAGCTGGGGGGAACCACATTCTCGCGTCGCCAACAGCGGGTGAAGGACTCGGTGCTCAAGATGGCGACCGAGCTGTTGAGTGTGTACGCCAAACGTGAGCTGGCCGAGCGCGAGCCTTACCCCGAGACCGGAGCCCTGTACCGTGCCTTCGTCGCTCGTTTTCCGTACGACGAAACGCCAGACCAGGCAGATGCCATCCAGGCGGTACACCGCGACTTGTCCGAAGACAGCCCCATGGACCGACTTATCTGTGGAGATGTTGGCTTTGGCAAGACCGAGGTCGCGATGCGCGCGGCCGTGCGAGTGGTGGAGAGCGGACGTCAGGTAGCGATTTTATGTCCCACAACGGTCTTGGCGCACCAGCACTGGCAGCGGTTCTGTGAGCGGTTTGAAGGACTCCCGGTCCATGTGGAGATGCTGTCTCGCTTCCGCAGTACTGCCGAAGATAAGCAGATCAAGCTCGACTTGAAGGCTGGGAAAATCGACATTATTGTGGGTACCATGAGGCTTCTGGGCCGAGAGGTTCGCTTTGATGACCTAGGGTTGGTGGTCATTGATGAAGAGCATCGCTTTGGGGTCAAGCAGAAGGACAAGCTGAAGAAGATGCGCGCGGGCATTGATGTCCTGTCCATGAGCGCGACGCCGATTCCGCGAACGCTGGAGATGGCGCTGTCCGGACTGCGCGAGATGAGCCTGATTGCTACACCTCCGAACGACCGGCTTGCCGTGCGCACCTCTGTCGCTCGGTCTACCGAGACCCGTATTCGCGACGCGATTCAGACCGAGCTGGAACGTAAGGGTCAGGTGTACTTCTTGCACAATCGGGTGGAGACTATCGAGCGCATGACCGACCGTCTGCGTCGGTGGGTGCCCGAAGCACGTATCGATTTTGCGCATGGCCAGATGACGTCGAATGAGCTCGAGAATGCGCTGGTCCGGTTCATTAACCATGACGTAGATGTGCTGGTGTGCACGGCCATTGTGGAGAGCGGCGTGGACCTGCCGAACGTCAACACCATGATTGTTGACCGGGCAGACACGTTCGGCCTGGCCCAGCTGCACCAGCTTCGCGGTCGCGTTGGACGGGCTTCGGCCCGAGGGCATTGCTTGCTGCTCACGCCAGAGCTTATGACTCCAGAAGCCCGCAAGCGCCTGCGTATTCTGGTGGAGAACAGCGGTCTGGGTGCGGGCTTCCGCATCGCTTCGGAAGACCTAGAGCTACGCGGCGGTGGCAACCTTCTGGGGGATAGCCAGTCCGGAAATATTGATGCCGTCGGCTATGACATGTGGGTTGAGCTGCTCGCTGATGCCGTGCGGGTGGCACGAGGAGAGTTGGACCGTTCGCAGATCGACCCAGATGTCGATATTCCAGTCGCCGCCTTCATTCCCGAAGACTTGGTCAAGGATGTCGACGAGCGCATGGGCTGGTACAGCAAGTTTGCCCAAGCCGGAACTGCCAACGGTATCGACTCGCTACTCGACGACTTTGAAGGCTGGTTCGGTGAGCCACCTCCCGAGGTTCGCAACGTCGCCGGCATGGCCCAAGTGCGCATCTTGTGCCGCGAGCTCGGGATTCAGCGCTGCTCGTGGCTGAAGATTCGGGTGCTGCTCGAGATGCACCCGTCTGCATCGGTGTCTGAAGAAGAGCTCAACGCGTTCCAGCGCAAGCACCCCAAGCGGGTCACATTGAAGCGGCGCGAAGATGCGCCAACGCAGCTATCTGTACGCTTCCTTCCCGCCGAAGCCCAGCGACCGTTCCAGTTCCTGCGCTGGCTTTTTGCGGGGCTTACGCGCACCACCTAGTCGACGAAAGATGGACTGAACGCAGGGGATACCAAGGTCTTCGCTGTGTGTAGAACCCGGACCTATTCTGCGTCTACCACTTCCCAAGTTCGCCCGGCCTGTGACCTGCGATGCCGAATACTTGGGTCCAACGGTGCTTCTCCACGCAGGCCCTCTGGGGTCACCGTCCCGATGGTGACCGGTGAGTCGGCTTCATTCCCTGGTTCGAACCACCACAGGCGGTTGTCGCTGTCGCAGCCATAGGAGGTCGACTGGAAGGGGTAGTCGCCTTCGGTCGTCCGCTCGCATTGGTGTTCGGACGTGCAGTACATGTACAGGCCGGTCTGCCCGCCAATCCAGTAGCTCTCGTCCGAGCAGATAGCGGCGGCACTGAAGTCGTCGTCTGATCCGCCTATTTGCACGCCTTCGTTTACGGTTGGGTCATGGACTTCCGCGTAGCCGTAGGCAAGCGCAATGACCTGGCGCTCTCGGTAGGGGACAAAGCGCTGCGCGGCCACGCCGGTTGCTTGCTCTTGCCAGACGTTGTCATCCAGCTTCCATAGCTCACCCCGGTTGTCTTCGTTGACGCCCGCCACCCACACGGTGTCCGCGATGTGGGTGACGGCGGCGACCGTTGCGATGGCGGGAGGGACGGTGCAGCGAAGGGCGACCTGTCCATCGGGCGCCATGGCTACCAACTCCTCATCCAAGGGGAACCACACCAAGCCATCGTCGCCAATATGTAGCGCCGCAAAGATGCCGAGATTGACACTCGTTACGCCGTGAGAGCTGGCAATGACGTACTCGAAGGACTCGTTGCCGGGCGTGATGATGATGTCCGCGTGTGCCGCGAGCGTGTCCTGTTGGCGGCCTGGAATGGAGGCGGGCAGGATGAGGGTGCAGCCGGCATCCGTACACGAGAGATTCGCGTTGATGACAGGCGTACTTGGGAAGCGGTCGCCGTCATCTGCCGCGGAACAGACGGGCTCTACCTGGCTTGTACCGACCTCCACATCACTGTCCAATTCTGGGTCGGTACAGGCGATAGCCGCGAGGCTGATGATCAGTGGTAGGTGTTTCATGGCGCGAGTGTGCCCCGAGGATGGTGGACTACGCAGCCGGAAGTTTCGCCGGTACTACGCGGCCTCGGTTTGCTCGGGTGCCAGCAGTTCGAATGTCATGTCCACGCCACCTACGGTGATGATGTCGCCGTCGAACAGGCGTCGCTCGTTTACGTGTTCTCCGTTGACCAATGTGCCGTGCTTACTGTCTGCATCTTCTAACCAAAACTTGCCGTATTTCTCGAATATGCGGCAGTGACGTCGGCTGACGTAGGCGTCGATTCGGATGGCTAAGTCGTTGTCACCATGACGGCCGATAGTCAGACCATGCGTATCGATGGTGTGGTGGACCAGCTTGTCTTCCGTGTTGGTGTAGGCAAGTCGGGCATGCACGCCGGCGTTCGCTTGCAGAAGTTGGGAGGCGAGAACGTCGCTTAGGGTGTCTGCGAGTGACGCGTCTACCGGGGCCCAGTACTCGGCGAGTGCCTCTTCCATGCGAACGATGGCGGCCTTCTCGTCTGCACGGACGCTGAACATCCCCAAGATGCCGCCGTCTGCTTTGGCAACCTCGCGGGAAAGCGTCTTCCATCGGTTGATGTCGTCGTCCATGAGCGACATGCCTCGGATGCGGAGTGCGAGTACAGCCAACCCCTTGATACCCGTGGTAAAGAAGGGGTCAGACGGTCGGTATGCAAGCCAGCCATTGAGGGCTTGTCGCGCTTCTGGCTTGAGCTTGAACTCGTCGTCGACGGCTTGCAGAATGCGTTTGTGCTCTTTGGCCGTGACCGCACCATCGGCCCAGGCGACTTGAACCACGGGCAGTAAGATGAGGGCTCTGTAGGAAGACTCGTCGAGTCCAAGGCTATTCAGCGTTCCGAGAAGTTCGGCGTTGGTCATACATCCTCCGAGATGCACACGGTACCCCAGGTGGGCCCGGCCTTGCGTTGGCTAGCGGGCGCAACGGAAGCTGGTGAGCGGGTTGCTATCAGACCGCCGCTGCACAGGGATATGTCGACTACCCTCTTCGAGGACCAGGGGTATACCAGCGTTTACGCGGTACTCCATTGGTTTTGAGCTACTTGGAGTGGGAAGCTCTGCATGGACATCCGGCAGACCGCCGCGGCCCGAGCAGTACGCGTTGGCCGCCGCCCAGCTCACGTTGATCATAGGGGTTCCACCCATGCCGGCGGGAGGCGTGGTTCCGCTCCATGCCACCAGGTAGTTGGCGTCTCCTTGCCCGGCCCCCATCGCGGCATCTCGTTGGTATTCGGTATGTCGAGCGAGCCATCGGGCGAATGCGGTGTGGGTAATAAAGCGGCCCGAGGGCGGGGCACGAATGGGCTCGGCTACTGGAAAGACCGGCAGCGGCATGTCGACCTCGACCCTTGTGGTCTCCGCATCCCACGACACCACAACCGACTGGGTTGACACCGTGCATGTGGCTGGACAGTCGTCAGGACACACGCTGAGGTCGTCCGGGCAGTCTCCAAGGGCAACCAGGACTGTGTGGGTTCCGGGCAGGATTTCGGGTGCGACGAAGGAGCCGTCTTCGCTTACTGGGATGGACTGGGTATCGAAGAAGACAAGCGCGCGTATGTCGGCGGCGCGTTCAGGCAGCGTAAGGGTCACCGGGCGGGCCGGCGCATCAGGCACCGCGATGGAAAGGGCTGCGAGACCGTCTCCTTGTAGAATCGTGAGAATCTCGACGCCTGTGGAGCACCAGCTCGGGCAGTTCTCTCCAGGGCACACGCCGGTCATGCATCCTTCACCGGTAATCCAGGTGACGGCTAGGTCGCCTGGAGTACGGGGGGCTAAGGTCGCGACGCCCCTGATGATCGGAATGCGCTGTCCTCCGACCATGAGCCGGACCGGTAGCAGGTGGTCACTGCCGATAGACACCGTCACATCCCGAGTGGCAGGAACAACGGGGCCGCCGAGCTGTAGTGCCAGGTATGCCCCACTAGCGACTGCGACGAGAGCAACGAGCAGCGCGCCCAACCCAAGAACAAGCGACTTGGCTCGCCCCCGATGAATCAGCGTTGTTGGGCCTCGCAGTAAACCGGGGGCCTGAAGTTCGCCTGACCAAGTATCTGGGCCGAGGTCTCGGTTGTGCACCACGGGTGTGAGGGTGAGGCTGGTGGCCTGAACCATATCGGGGGTGAGCGATTGCACGGCGCGAGCGACCTCGTCCATGGTCTGGTAGCGCTGGTCGGCATCGCTGTGGGTCATTCCACCAATGAGCTGGCGAACCGCCGGATGGTAGCGGGCTCCGGGGTCTAGGGGAGGGTGGTCCTGCTTGGCCATGATGACCTGCATGGCCTGCTGGCGGAGGCTGCCTTGTCCTGACACTGCAAACGCCACGCGGCCGGTCAGAATCTCCCAGAAGATGACTCCCAGTCCGTACAAGTCCCACATTTGGGGCTGCATGTCTTCCGGCGTAATCCACTCCGGCGGCGCATAGCTGACTGTCCCAAAGGTCATGCCTGCTTGGGTTAGTCGACTGCGATTGGATTCCAATGCAAGGCCAAAGTCCACAATGCGCGTGTGGCCTTTGCTGTCGATAAGGATGTTGGCAGGTTTGAGGTCACGGTGGCACACGCCTTGGTCGTGCACATATGCGACGGCATCTGCCAGCTCGGTCATGACGGTGATGGCGTGCTCGAACGGCAGGCCGCCGCGACGCAGCCGCTTCTCCAAGCTCTCACCCTCCACGAACTCCATCTCGATGTACGCGGGGTCGCTGTCGATTCGGACGTTGCGGACCTTGACGATGTTCGGGTGGTCCAGCTGATACAGAATCTCGGCTTCGCGCACGAAGCGCTCTTGGGCACCGGCAGCCGAACGCACGGCGTGGTCGAGAACCTTGACGGCCGCCAAGATTCGTTTCGCTGAGCCGTTGTGACACCGGTACACCGAGCCCATTCCGCCCGTACCGAGCGCGGCTTCTACTACCCAAATGTCGATGTTCTCACCGGGTTTTAGCACCGGGCTCGTCCTCCCACTCATCTGTCGTTGGATCAATCTACCGCGCGACTCACCGAAGGGTGAGCTAGGGTGGCCGGGATGAACCCCCAGTGGTCCATAGCGACGGTCGTCGTCGCGGCTTTAATCGGTAATTTGCAGTCGGCTGCCGCTGTTGAACACAGTGTGCCGTCTCCGCTCACCCCCGATCTGGCGACGGCGCTCGCGCTGGCTAGTTCCGGCGACACCGTGACGCTCTCTCCTGAGTACGTGCCCGGAGACGTGGCACTCAGCGTGCCGGTGAGCGTGACGATTCGGGGAGGCGCGCTCGGTGCTGAGGTGCCGTCGCTGTCCGTTGGTGAGCAGGTCACTGTCGCGCTCTTTGCGGTCCGTTTTTCCTCTCGCATGGACGAAGCCTATCGCACTGTGTGCCAGGGGCTGTGTGTGGACGGCGGCGTTGTGACCGGCACAGATGTTCGTTTCGAAGATGTGGGCCTGCGAGTATCTAACGGCACTGTATTGTTGGACGATGCTGCCTTTCACGGCGGTGCAACAGGAATTGAGGCGACCGACGGCTGGGTGACCCTGACCCGTGCAACCTTCTCCGACCATTCCGAGCATGCCATCACCGCTCAGGCCACATCGATTGTGGTGTACGACGGCATATTTGCGGGCGGAACCGGCGTTGAGCCTGGGGTTGACTTGTTGGTGACCCAAGGCTCGCTAGACGTGTTCGGCGCTGACTTTTTGGGCGGGGCAAACAGTGCTATTGCCCTGATGTCCAGCCGTGCATCCCTGCACGATGTCGTCTTTCGCGACTACAGCGCACCCGCAGGTGCCGCTGTCCTAGCGACTTCGCTGACACCTGCGTCGTTGGTG
>JBLHSN010000119.1:0-15643 GCA_047626195.1 Myxococcota bacterium | reverse complement strand
TCCCCACGCCCGGCGACCGCATTGTGTTCAACACCGTCGCCGGTGGTGCAGATGCAGACGTCATCCGACTCAACCAATCCATCGATGGGTTCACTGCCACCGGCCTGGGCGTCTCCAACCTGACCTTTGATGGCGAACGCGGCTTTCTGTACGTGACGCAGCGCCGCAACGCGAACCAACAACCGTACGTCCAAGTCTTCGATGTGCGCGACGACTCCGCTGGCGCCTTCATCGACACCAACGCTTTCGACCTAGAGAGCGTGCTGCTCTTAGACCGCAATATCCCGGCTGCAGGCCTGCGAGACGTCCTCGTTGTACCTGGTACCGACCGCATGTACGCGGCTGCCGAGAACCCCGATGCCATCTTGGCCATCGACCTGTCGCGAGTCGTCGACGACACTCTCAAAGACGTGGTCCACGACGCACTGACAGCGTCTATTCCGCTTCTCCGCATCGGAACCGCAGACCCCGGGCGGCCCTTCGCCGATGAAGACGCTGGGGCTGACACCGGTGCCGCTATCGCCGGGGCTGGCCTGGCCCTCGCGCCCGACGGGAAGACCCTGCTTGTCGCGCACTTCCGCGATAACAGCATTGTCGTTATCGATACGTCCCTCGGCGCTTGGGGCGAAGAAATCCGACGCATCCCGAACGTCGGCGAAAATCCGCACAAGATTGTGATTAGCCCTGATGGTCGCTACGCCGTAGTGGCCAATTACCTCGGCGAGATTGACGACACACGCGTCAACAGCACCCTAGCGGTGATTGATCTCGACCCCGAGAGTACACAGTATCTGGAGGTAGTCACATGGCTCGTCAACCGCTGAGCCTATTGGTCTTGGCCCTCATGGGATGTCCAAATCCCAATGAATGGGAAGGCACCTTCGACATCCCGGAAGCGCTGGACATCGTACCCGTGTCCGACGCCAATCCCTTCCACGAGCCCATTGGCTACGCAGCAAGCCTCCACGGTGGGCGCGTGGCCATCATGAGCCTACGTGAAGGCCGATACTTGGCGGACTCACCCACGGCCAGCTTCGTTCGAGCTGCTCCTCTGGCTGCTGGCAACGCCCGGGTTCTCGGTTCAATTGCAGCGGTGGCTGCCGGCGACGGTACCCTCACTGTGTACGCTGCCGACCGCGCATTCAGCACATTGGTTCGCCTTCCGCACGTGGTTGCTGTCGCGGATGACGGCACACCCGAGCGCGCCCCGACCACCATCACCCAGCCGGGTTTTGTCGATGCTGATGGCTCTGGGGATGCCCCGCGCATGACCGAGCTGCGAGCCATGACCGGCTTTGCCACCACCGAAGACTGGACCATCGAGTTCGACGGAACCGAGTGGTCTGCCGTCGGGTCACGTTCCGGGCGCACTGAAGCCCGTGCCGAAACGGATGTTGAGTTCTACGACACCGAAGGTGGGCTGTCATTCACCGTGACCGGCGCGGCCACCTCCGGTGACAGCTTCACCTTCTCTACCGACAACGGCTCCACCGAAATCAATGTTGGCGGCGTGCCTCTGCACTTAGCCACATCTCCCGACCAAAGCAGTATCGCCATGATTCTGTCGCGAGCCGATGACCCGGCAGCGTTGGTGTGGCTCGACCCTATGACCGGCCAAGTCGACAAAGATGTCGTGCTTCCCGCAGACGCCACACCGGTCCGAATGACCTGGTCGAGTGATGGACGCCTCTTCGTTGCAGATGGCTCACGGTCTAGCTTCTGGGAGATTGTCCCTGGAGAAGACGACACGGTCATCGAGCACCTGTTGCCATGGCCCGTCTCCGATATCGCCCCCCTTCTCGGAGCCGAGTCCAACACGGTGACAGTGGCCCCGCTGATCGGTACCAGCGTGTGGGTATACGACCTCGATGAAGGTGCCCTACGCGACCTGAACACCCTTGAGGAGGGTGTGAATGGCCTGGAGATGTACTCGCTTGTTCGCGGGCTCGGCAGCATCGAGCAGGCCTTCTTATGGCCTGAAGTGAACGACAACCAAGTTGGCTTGCGTGGCCGAGCGGTGGCTATCAGCCTGCACCGTGGTGCTATGGTCTTCTTGGGCGAAGACACCGGCTGCCTCATTCGTGACGGCCTGGGCCCACGCACCGGCGCCAGCACAACGGCCGGTACCGGTCTGGACTACTCGTTTGCTCCCGGCAATATTACCGGCGGCCCCGAGCTTCAGCCGAACGGGACAAACAACCGAAGCGTCGTGGTCAATCGCTGTGGCGGGGTTGCTACGAGCGAGACGTGGAACCTTCGCTACGATGCCAACCAGAGTGGCTGGATTGTGGAAGGTAGTGTCAGCGGCGTGCAAGATGCCCTCGCCTTCGAAGACCGCCGCTACATCACAAACAACGGTGCGGTTAGCTTCGTCATCCAGTCGGGTGTTCGCCCATCGGAAGACGGCTGGCAGTTTCAGTTCACAGTGAACAGCGGCCTTCTCGGCGTGACCGGTGACAGCACCGGCGACGGCACCCGGAACGTGTCATTCAGCCTCCCCGGCGACCCCATGGCCTACCGCGAAGTCAAGACCATCACAGACGACGTCTGGCAGCCTGTCATCGACCAACCGTACGTAGTGGTCCCCGTCTCTGGCAGCGACCTTGTCGCTAAAATCGACCCGCTCACTGGTTTTGTCGAGGTTGCCTTTTGGTAGGCTAAGCGGTGGGGCCGGGGGCCGTTACAGCGACTTGGGCTGAATCCAGTCGTGTAGCGTCCACTCCGCCAATACCGCAGAACTCCAGCGGGCTTCAATGGACGTCAGCAGCACGGCGTTTGCTGTTGTCATGTCAATCTGCGTTCCTGAGAACCAGCTCGCCGCCGCTGACCATCCAGGGTTGTGACCAAGCACCAAGACTGTTGTCGCTTCCTCTCCCAGCTCCGCCAATAGAGGCTGCAGTTGACGGATACCGGCGTTGTACAGTCCGCGCGAGAAGCGAGCGATAGGTGCGGCATCGAAGGCGCCTGACATCCGCTCGTACGTTTCTCTGGTGCGATGTGAATCACTAGACAACACGATGTCCGGCGCCCAGCCCAGCTCAGCGAGCCGCGCTCCCATCCGTGGCGCATCTGCCCGACCACGAGAATTCAATGGACGACTGTGGTCATCCACAGCATGCGAGCCCCAAGAACTCTTGGCATGGCGCATCAAGATCAACCGTTTCACGTTCATTCCCCCAATCATCAGACCAACCTGCCACGGAACGGTCCGCCATTGCGAACCAAGATGGTAGGCGGCAAGCCTTCAGTGAGCTCAAGCATTCGATTCGCGTAGCTACGCTCGTCACCCGCATCCGGAACCGTCATGCCCAAGAAGACAATCGACGCATCCGAACTGTACTGGCGGATGACGTCGCGCAAGCTCTGGTCTTCTTCACGGACCACCACCTCAAAGCGTGCGGCAATGCGAATGTCGTCGAGCATCGCGGCAAGTTCTCGCTGACGAATGACCGCGTCGTCGGCATTGTCGGCAATTGATTTCAGCACAATCTTCAGGTCGCGATTCTCGCGACTACCACTCAACAAGTGAGCCAGAAGCAGCATCAGGTCGCCGTTATGTTCCTTACCGGCCCACCACACGACAATCTCGCGCTTCGCACCGTCTGCGATGGGAGCGGTACGGTGAATGAGCGCGCACTTGCCTAGCGCATCGAGCTTACGCACCAAACTCAACATACGTGCGAGAGACTCCGCATCGTTGTGGGCAGGCCAACCGAACATGGCGGTATTGGACTCAAGTCCTGCAAATCCGTTGGCTTGCGCGCAGGTAATGACACCCGCATGAAGGTCCGGGACGGTCGCGACCTCGCAGAACGCCATCACACCGTTGTCATCGAGCAAGTGTTGGTGTTCACGAGCGAGGGTGTGCGACGGTGCATGTTCGTCGGCGTCTCCGACCAACAGGGTCATGACCGTGGTAATGCCACGGTGCTGACCAAAGGCTTGCGCCAGGCGAACGGTCGCAATGCGCTCTTCGATATCTGTGGTGAAGACCAAGATATGCGGACGCCAGTTGCGAGGTTCAAGACGAGTATCGCGCAGGCGAATCAACGCGAAGCGAGCAGCTGTCAGCAGCATCCCGCCACGGACATCGCCCCATGTGGCTTCCAGCGTCCGACGCGACAACACCACGTAGATGACCGCCACGACGATGAGCGCGACGGCGGCCCCTAGCGCACTAATCGCAAACATCGCGACGATGCAGCCGAGGCCAGCCAAAAAGGATGCCCACCAAGGCACCCGGATGCGCGGACGGAAGCTCGGGTCACCGACCAGCTCTTCGAGTCCGGCCACGAGGTTGAGAGTGCCATAGGTGGTCAGGAAGAACATGGTCAGGACGATGGCCACAGTCTCAAGGTCACCGAGAAGAACGGCTCCGAGCGCAACAGCAATCGATACGCGCAACGCCCAGACCGGTTCCCCCGACTCCTCATCAATGACGCCAAAGATCTGTGGCGCCAATCGATCTTGGGCCAAGGCCTGCAAGGTTCGTGGTGCTCCAAGAATCGACCCAAATGCGCTCGATAGAATCGCGCCACACATGCCAGGAATGACGAGCCACGGAACCGCTGCAATGCCCGTCCACACCGTCTCTGGGTCACCCATCAGCAGCTCTGGAGATGACCGCGACAGAGCAAACGGAATGATCAGGTAGACCACGAAGCCCACCGCAACAGCAGACAAGACCCCGCGCGGAATCGCTTTGCCGGGGTCCTTGAGGTCTCCCGACAAGCTTACGCCGGCCAAGATGCCGGTGACCGCTGGGAAGAACACGGCGAAGACCATGCCGACAGTCTGCTTTCCATCAACATCACGCCACGGGCCGAGGTTGTCGACCTGGACTTCGCCTCCCCACTCCACGCCCAACAGCAGCGACACAATGGAGGCAACGATGAGGCCAAGCATGGGAAGCTGGAGCTTGAGAGTCAGCTGGGTGCTCTTGGCCGCGACCAATCCGACAATGACCACCAGAGCAGCCGCGATGAGTGGGATGGGCGCATTGTCCCACCAACCGAACAGTACAACGGCCAGACCGTAGCAGTACAGCGTCACGGACAGCGCTTGCGACAGGTACAGCGGGATGCCAATGGCCCCGCCAACCTCAAGGCCGAGGGTACGCGAGATGAGGTAGTACGCCCCACCCACACCAACACGCATGTTGGTGGCCAGAGCCGAGAGCGACAGCGACGTCACCAGGGTGATGAGGTGACTAAACACCACGATGCCTAGAGCACCGAATAGACCCGCAGTACCCACCACCCAGCCGAGCTTGAGGTACATAATGACCCCAAGAATGGTGAGAATCGTTGGGGTGAACACACCGAGAAACGTGCCTAGTTTCTGCCGTTCAGCGGGCTCCGGCGTAGATGACACCTCGCTCATGGCGAAGGCTCCACTGCCGAACGGTTCCACGTGCCGCTGGCGTCACGCTCGAGTAGCTGGGTAGGCCAGTAGTGAAGGTCGACACGGAGAGTCTCGACCGATTCACGCCCTTGGCGATTGAGCAACAGCAACTGCACGCTGTCTTGGTCGCGAAGGTCGCGGACCGCCATCAAAAATGCGTCTAGTGTGGGCGTGGGTACGCCGTCAATGGACAACACCTGGCGGGTGGGACGCAAGCCGTAGCGGTAGGCCGGTGAGCCGTACCACAACCACGTCAGGTACACGCCTCGCGGCACTTCCTGCTCTTGAATAGCGACGTCGACGTGTGGGTCGTGGACCACCAGCCCGGCAAAGCTGACAACCCGTTCGATACCGTCAATGGGCATCTCCATGCCGCGAATGGTGAGGTCTTCTTCGGCCTGGTCGCGCAGGATGGTGAAGGTAATGTCTTGGCTGCAAGACGCTGTTGATAGCTGCTCAACCTGCGTCATCCGTGTCAGGGGAGCGTCGATACCCGCTCCGCGAACATGGGAAATGACATCGCCACTGCGCAGTCCGGCACCTTGCGCTGGTGAGCCTCCGGTTACCCGATTCACTTTGAGAAGTACGCGGTCGATGGGTTCCGCGCGCAGCACAGACATCGCCACGGCATCGGAGAGCCCGGTATCGACGGCGTCTGCTAGGGAAATGGCGCCAAATTCAACCCCGATGAAGCAGTAGGGCTCCGGGTCGCCGCCCGCGAGCAACCAGTCTGGCCAGAACGCGGTCGGCAGACCATAGAAGCCACGGTCATCTCCGGCTGGGTCATAAAAGCTCGACCACTGGGCGTAGACACGGCCTTTCTTGTCCGCAAGCACACCACCGAGGGTACCGCCGCTCTCGGCAATATCAACAATCTCAACATTAATATCTCGGAATCGCGGGGAGCCAGAAGCACCCACGTACAGACTATCCACCTTGCTGATGGCTGTGCGCGTTGCCACGACTCGCTGATCTCGCGCCAGTCCCACCTGCCATACTTCTTGGCCCTCTCGAAGGGGCTCGTCCAGCAACGTTGCGGCTTGGATGGGGACATCCGTCACCAGGCCGGGGTCGTAGCTGATGATGGCCATGTTGTGAATCGGATGCAAGTAAACCACTCGGCCAGGTACGCGAACGGTACCGGCAAAGGTGATTTCGATGTCCGCCAAGCTCACAGGTACGGTGTCTCGGTCCACCAAAATCCACCCACGCTCGGCGTCTACAACCACGCCAGCGCCTTGGTAGTTGAAGTCTTTCACACCACTAACCGGGTGAGGAATGTCCACGTCCACCATCACCAAAGACGGTGCCAACCGGTCTCCAACTTTCGAGTCTGAAGCGTACGGGAAGGCACTACCGCGGCGTTCTTCAGACGCCGAAGGTGCAGCGGGGCTCTGTGTGCACGGCCAGTATCCGCTGCTGTCGTCCCGCTTACAGCGCTGCATGGTGTACCAAGTCCGGTCCATGACCACGACTTGGACAAAGTGCCGATTGGGGTCCGACAGCGGGTGGAACCGAACGGCGACTCGGGAGCCTTGAGGCTTGCTCGCGAACAGCCGCTCAGCGTCGTCAAGCGTGACAACTGGCTCCCCATCAATTGCGTCGATCATCGCGGTCTCGGGAATGCCGGCGCGGCCGAGCAGATAGCCCGACTGCACGACGTACACGCCCTCGACGGGTGTCGAGAAGTTCCGCGCCTGCTGGTAGGACAGCTCGTGAACGACTGAACGACCGAACTCCAGATACTCGTCTGGCGTGATGCTGTGTAAGTCCTGCACGGTCACTTGTACGGAGACGCGGGTGCCACGGCGCTCGACCACAATGTCCAGCGTATCCCCAACGCCATCGTCCAACTTGGCTTCCCACGGCACGAAGGTCTGGACCCGCTCACCGTCGATAGACACCACAATATCACCGGGCTGAAGCTTTCCATGGCCCGGACCACCGGGGACGGTGTTGCCGATGACAAGCATGCCCGTGCTGCCTGGGAACGCCTCGCGGAACGTGTCCTGGGTTTGCTGAGAGAGGCCTAGACGGGCCAGCTCTGGAAATGAGGTGTACTCGAGCGTGGTCTGAAGCGTGCCACGGGTGACGGGTTCGCCAGCCTGGACCAACTCTAGGGCGCGTACAACACGGTCGAGCGGGAGATAGAAGCTCGACGCGGCTTGGCGACTTCCGCCAGCATTGAGCGCGACTGCATGGCCGTTAATGTCGATGACCGGTGAGCCGCTCGACCCGCCCGAGGTGCCGCTAGCTGCCTGCATGTAGAAGGTGTTAAAATCGTTGTAGGTATCCCGGCCGTACGACGGTGCCGGCCGGTCCAGACGCGACAGGGTGCCGTCCAAGATGCTGATCTTCTCACCGGCGTCATTGCCGACTACGCGGATGTCCAACCCGACGCGCGCTGACTCGGGAGCTAGTGAGATTTCGCGATGTGCTAGGTAGCGCAACTCATCAGGGTCAAAGCGGTAAAATCCGAAGTCGTGCACCGGGTCCCGATAAATGGGATGCAGGTCGACCTCGGTCTCGTCGATGAACAGAGCATCCGCAATCACAGGGCCCGCATGGACCATATGACGGTTGGTTAGTAGGATACCGCGCTCGGCATCCACCACAAAACCAGTGCCCACGCTGCTCCGGGCATTTTCGGTGTCAAAGTCTCGGGTTCCCGTCACACGAATCGCGACAATAGCAGGGACAACGTCATCAAGCGTTGCCTCCCAGCCGTCTTGCGACTGAGCGTGAGCGGGAGATAGGGCGGCAAACAGAAACGGAAGGAATTGCATCCGGCGCCTCTAACCTGTTGCGAGCGGGGCCTGCCGGGGATTGCAACCGTGCCGAACTAGCGGTCGGGGCGAGTCATCCCGCCGTCACTTGACCCACCACTGGCGTCGCGAGTGGGTTGGGGTGGAGCCTCCCTTCGGGTCGGCGTGGAGACCGGGCGAACAGGGCCGTCCCAAAGAGTCTCTTCCGTGTTGTGTGGCAGCCGATTACGCTCAAATCGTTTCTCCGCTTGCGGCATCCACTCCCGCATGACCGCTTGACGACGGGCATTGCCCGGGTGGGTCGACAAAAAAACCGGCACAGCACTGGGGCCGCTTGCCTCTTGCATGCGGTCCCAAATTTCAATGCCTTCACCGGGAGGATAGCCGGCTCCAGAAGCGTACATCATGCCAATGATATCCGCCTCCGACTCGTGCTTGCGGCTGAAGGGCAAGATGACGCCCACTTCAGCCCCCAGGCCAATCGCACCTACAATGGCTGCCTTCTGCGCGGTACTCAGGTCTGTCCCACCCTGAAGGTATGCCGTAAGCGCGCCGAGTCCGCCAATCAGCGTGAGCTGCTGAGTCATTCGCTCACTGCCATGCCTGGCCGTCGCGTGGCCGACTTCATGGCCCATAACAAAGGCCATTCCAGCTTCACTCTCGAGGACTGGCAAGATGGCGGTGTAGAAGCCAATGTAGCCTCCGGGTAGGCACCATGCGTTGATGACATCGTCTTCAATGAGCGCATAGCTCCAGTCATAGTTGGGTTCATTCGCAATGTTTGAGATACGGCGACCCACTTGCGAGAGCATGTTTGCATCCGCACCGTCCCGCTGGACCGATACGCCCCGAAGTTGCCGGGCGTAGCTGGACCTACCCATGTTTTTCATGATGCCTTCAGGCACCAGGTTGTACTGCTTACGCCCTGTGTACGGAACCTTGGCACAGGCCCAACCAATCATGGCGATGCCAACCGAACCCGCGACAATACGAGCAACCTTCATGAAGCCTCCAATAAGAGGGCTATATCCCCGCAACTAACCAGTGCCATTGGCCTCTTGGCCAACGCCAACCGGCCCAACATCCCACGGTTGTGGTGGATTACCCGCTTATGAACCTCGTCTTCCGTATTCGCCAGGACCTTGGGTGTCTTTCGACTACACGGCAACAATACGAAACCAGTCAACTAAGGTGAGAACTCCCCTCTCCCATGCCTCTCAGCGGGGTAAGGGCAGAGCAACGTCGTGTGTAAACGCAATACCCGGCGGCTCGCTGCTGGACAGAGACATGTCTAGGAATGCGAAGCGGCTCATACTCGGTGCGAGGGCGACAAGCGAAGTGAGCCGGCGAAAGCCCGCTTCAACACCGAACTGTGACACGAGCTGGGCGACTATCGCTTCATCGACGCCATGCAGTCGGAACAGCAGCGGCTCTGGTTCGCCTTGCGCATCGATGAAGAGTTGCGCCGTGGTTGCACCGACGTCGCTGGCAAAGGTGAGCACGGACCTTGTAAACCATCGCCTCTGACGCTCTGACACGTTCCATCGCACCGCTCCTCGGGCGACCTGCCCAATCTGACGAGCGAGATGTTCGGCGTCTGCAACGCGATGGGTCTGCAGCCCCCAGCAAATACCTGTGGGAGCCACACGAACCCCGAGGTGAGTGATTCGCTCAAGCCCGATGGCCTGCGCCATATCGAGCAAAGCGGAACCGACAGCGTTGGGACAATCCGTAGAAGCGAGCAGCGATGGAAGGTCACCAACAGGAACGCCCACATACACCCATGCCGCTGCACTGACCTCGTCGGCCAAAGCCCGCTCGGTGACCTCAACAATACCCGGTGGATTCCGAAACGCGTTTCTGAAGGCAGTCAGCTCTTCGCAGGATGCCTGTGTCAGTACACCGGTGAGAGCTCGCATCAGTGCATCGTCAGAGTCATCGATCGGCAGTGAACATGTCAGCGAAGACCAATCGATGGACGCACCGAATCGAAGCCCATTCAGGCTGGACGCTTGCTCGAGTAGACGGGTGAGCGCGGGAATCGCCACGCCCGTTGACGCTGCAATAGCAATGATGCTCGCTACCGTGTGGAGCCGTTCCAAGTCCGGCACTCAGGGACCTCTTTTGGCCACACCCGGCTGCGCATGGGACCTGCGATGCTGGTAGATGCAGAGTGACGCACCACTGTCGAACACAACTTCGTGGGTCGCTGAACCTCTCCGAGCCCGGCCTGTCAGAGCGGGCTCGCTCGCCGTGATGTTGCTTTTAAACCACCCGTTCTCGTCAGACATCCCGCATGGAACGGCTCGTGGCAGCGTGTCACTCGCTTGCACGATGCCGCCGTTTTGAACCGGATCACTGAACGTCTGCATGCCGTCCATTGTGCGGATGTGCACACTGACAATCGACGCGTCTGGGCCAAAGGACGCTGCATTCACCCTACGGGTCGCGTCCATGGGGCACAAGCCGTAGCACTGCTTGTGGTCTTCGTTCAGCGTGCCGTACGAGTCGCTCGCTTTAGTGGATGTCATGTGAGGACTCGCAAATGTGACGGACGTATGGAAATCGTTGGCGTTGTGCAGAGTTAATACGGTCTTCTTTGGGTCGGACATTAACCGCTTTATGTAGGAATCACCTTGTCACGCTTAGACGGACCACCTGCCTAGAGCGAACAGGAGTGTCACATGGCAACACCAAGACGACAGCACATCCTCGACTTCAGGCAGGAAACCGTTCGCTTTGTCCGAGAACAAGGCTTGCGAGTCACACGGGTGGCAGAAGACCTGGGCGTCAGTGGGTAGGTAGCCCTCGTAGTGCGCAAGAGCGAGCTCCAGCTCATCGGCCGATGGAGTGGCGGCAGGTGTCTGATTGGCTACGTCCAACTGCTTGGTCTTCAACCCATCGCGGTTCCCATTGTTGACCGCCGTCGTCGCTCGAGCCATGGATGCGTCACGTCGATTGAAGGCGAACGCCTCGACGAAGTTGGAAGGCGCGTCATCGGTCCGCGAGGAAGCCCGGAGTGTGTCGCCGCTAAGTATCGGGGTGACGCTCTGGCCCAGAGCGTCTGCTTGACCTGGGCAGACTCCGACATCCGACAGCTCACCACCGAATTCGGCCTCAGTCTGTATAAGCCTTGAGGAGACGTCGGCCGTACCGTCCGAAGCTGCATCCAGAGGGGCACCACCACCACCCGGCGGGCCTGAACCGCTTTGCCCGTGGGCCACGCCGAGCTGTTGGCTCATGGCCAGCTCCACGTCTTCGACCTGGTCGATGGATGCCTTTGTGGGACGGTTGAGGGGCCGCTTTGGGACCGTCGTTATTTGGCGATGAATGCTCTCGAGAGGGGCCGGCCCCAAACCGTGGCCTACAGGAATGGACCTCCACGTTGATGTCGAACCCGACGCTTTGGCACGCCCAGTTTCGCCGCCCGCTTCCTAGTAGTAACAAGTTACAACGTCGTCAGTTAGCGACGCTCCTGCCCGCGCTCCCAGCCCACCATTTTAGGGCGTGCAATTCGTAAAAACCACCCGACACCATGGGCGTCAGTAGGGCGCATGTCCGTGCCGGCAAAGTCTGTGCGGAATCTTGGGCTCTCCCTTCGGGTGGTACCTCAGGACAACAATGCCGCCGCCGAGGTCGTCGTTGTGTCTAGAAATGTCGACTCCGATTGGACTTCATTCGACCGCACACGCGACACGCTCAACTTGGGACGTGCGCGGGCGGTCTCAGGTGGATGCTCACGAACAACTCGTCTGTGCACATCCTGTGTCTCCTTCACCCTGACGCGCGGCCCGCGTTTCCCCACCATCATCCTCCCTTGTCGGAGTGCCATCTGTGGTTATGCACAACACCTAGGAGTTCCCTCATGCAAACGCGTACCGAGGTTCGCCCAAAGCCCGCCGTCTCAGCAGTCAGTCACGATCCGGTTCTCGCCGCTGACCCACTTCCGGACGCACTCCAAGACTCGCTCACGGAGTCCGCTCCCGTTCAGATGGAGGAGGAGGAAGAAGAACTCCAGATGAAGGCGGACGGCGGCGCCGTTCAGATGGAGGAGGAGGAAGAAGAACTCCAGATGGAGGAGGAGGAAGAAGAACTCCAGATGAAGGCGGACGGCGGCGCCGTTCAGATGGAGGAGGAGGAAGAAGAACTCCAGATGGAAGAGGAGGAAGAAGAACTCCAGATGGAAGAGGAGGAAGAAGAACTCCAGATGAAGGCGGACGGCGGCGCCGTTCAGATGGAGGAGGAGGAAGAAGAACTCCAGATGAAGACCGACCCTCTGCAAGCCGACGCGGGCACGGTGTCGAAGCCTGCGCTGGCGAACGCTGGCCTCAAGGGTGCGAGCGGCTCCCTTCCCCATGCTGGGGCCATCCAGGAGGCCTTCGGCAGCCACGACATCCGAGGAGTGTCCGCAGCGGTGGGTGGCGACGCGGCAACAGCCGGCAAGAAGATGGGGGCCAAGGCCTTCGCAAAGGGCAACCGCATCGGCTTCAAGCGCCAGCCCGACCTACGGCTTGCGGCACATGAGGCCGCTCACACGGTCCAACAGGAGGGCGGTATCAGCATCGCTGGCGGCGTTGGGACCAAGGGCGACGTGCATGAGAAGCATGCGGATGCAGTGGCAGATGCCGTCGTCGCAGGCAAGTCAGCCGAGCCCTTGCTCGACGAATATGGCGTCAGTGCCAAGCGTGACCACTAGGCCGACAGCGGTCGTACATCGCTAGGTTAGCCCCTTTTGCAGAAACGCAGACCATCCGTACCCTTGCGGGGAGACATCCTGGGAATGGGTCTCAAACATGCCGGCAGGTCAACGTGCGGGGGCGCTCAGAAAAGCCGATCTTCGGAATTGCTTGTCGATGGTACCTCACCCCCGGCTCACCTCTACGTGTCTGAAGGGTAGCGACCCCCAACGGTGAGATTCTTAAGGGTGGCCTCGAGACCAATAAAGGCCTGCTGCACGTCATGACGCGTTCATGGGCGAGAGCGCAGGGTCACCCCAAGATTCAGCAGGACCTGATGAACGCCGGCACCAGTCAGAAGGGCGCCGCTCAGACTATCGACGAGCACAGCAAAGCCATTCGCGTAAACGCGCCGATGAGACCGCATATGGCTGACGCCGACTTGCTCGAAATCCGACACAATGTGGACCCGACTGGGTCTCGCAAGGTGGGTGCTGGACAGCCCATCACCCGTGGAGACCATCAGTAGGTCGCCAATTTCCGCGAGAACAAGGACAAGATAGGCCAGCAGGACCTGGCAGCCCGTCGCGAAAAGTACAGCATTTTCAGTAAGCCCGATGGCGTAAAGAATCTCTATGGCGACCGGGTAAAGAAGAACCAGAAGTCGGAGTACCCTGGCAAGCTGACGTCGACCGAGATCAACGAATGGGTCAGCGTCAACAACATATGGGACGGCTACGACGCTGCCTTTACCGAACTCGGGAACTCCCCTCCTAGAATCGGGCTGCCCTAAATGACCACTACTAAACGTCATTATTCCGCCATACGGGCAGATCCAATACCGGTTTCGCTCTCCTGATGTCACAGGCTCTGCAGCAGAGGGTTGAGGATGCACGCCAACGTACGCACACACCTCCAGAACCGCGGGCTGTGTTCAAGGATGTGCCACAGCGCCGCTGCGACAGGTTGGCCCGGGTTGCGCCTAGGCTCGTACTGAGTGCTCAGACTTCTCCACCAAGTAGTTGCCGTGCCGGCACCCCGCCCCATTCCATCCCATTGAACTCCGCGGACGCGTTGTCAGCGCATACGATATTGGCGAAGCCACTTATGTCGAGCTCGCCGAACGATTCAGAATGGGCAAGGTGACCGTGAAGCGGTGGGTGAGAGTCGCTGTAAGAGGAATGTTGGTGGATTAATATCGTCCGGAAATTCCTGTTCAAGGCTCGTTCCTCGCGCAATCCGCTCGTCAGCGCACACGACTGAACCGCTGAGACCTATTGCGCTGGCACCAATGCTGGCATCCGAGCCCAGGGCAACACTGCTCTACAGCGGAAGGTACTGAATCAGAAGAGTCGTCGGCCGGATTGGGGGGGCACGTCGTCGCCGAAAACGGTGCCCCTTCGTCATGGCAATTTTCGACCTGCGGCATCCTGGACCACCGTTGGAGGCGAGCAGAGACCACCGGTCTGACGTACGACACCCGCTTCGCGTGGTCACATGGACGCCCCTGACGCTGAACTGAAGAAGCGAGACCGGCATCGAGCACGACTTCGTTCTTGGCTCAGCTGTTTCGCTCTGCCAAGTTGGCGTGACCGACAGAAATCCTCGGCCACATAGCGCGACTCTTGGTCTACGGGTCGGAACTTCGATTCTAAGATTTTATCATCTTGAGCTATAATCCCCGCTCACAGAGAGTACCCAAATGCTACGACTGATGATGGCCTGTCTGATAGCCATTCCTGCAAGTGCACTCGCTCAAGCGCCCGACCTCATCACCTTCCAGGGTCGCCTGCTGGACGGTTCCGGAAGTGTTATCGAACGGGACCAGTCCATGGTGTTTTCCATCTATGCGACGGCAGATGCAAACAATGCGCTGTGGAGTGAGACCCATACTGTCCAGTTCGCCCGCGGCACCTTCGCCGTTTCACTGGGTGCGCTCTCCGACCTTGAGACGGCCACACTCGGGGACGGTAGTCGCTGGCTCGGTATGCGCATCGCTGGCGAAGACGAAATGGAGCCTCGCTCTCGCCTCGGTACGGTCCCCTACGCTCTGTACGCGACGGACGCAGCAAGTGTTGGTGGTAAGACAGCGTCCACACTGACTATCGACGCGATTACCGCAGTGACGGACCATGTGCGGACGCGCGAGCTGGAGGTCGGCGCTCTAGCAATCAACGGAGCCGGAACGGTCATCAACGAGGACGGCGACTGGGTTGGCTCCCCAACCGGTCTTGCCGGCCCCACCGGACCACAAGGTTCGCCGGGTGCTCTTGGCTTGGTTGGCGCACAAGGTGAAATTGGCCCACAAGGTGAAACCGGCGCGCGCGGAGCCACTGGCTTGGCCGGTGAGACCGGGCCAACGGGCCCTCAAGGCTCGATAGGTTCTCGTGGACTCGCCGGACAAAACGGCGCCCCGGGCGACGCAGGTATCCAAGGTGAAACCGGCGCGCGAGGAGCCACTGGCTTGGCCGGAGTACGTGGAGCCACCGGCTCGGCCGGAGCGCGTGGAGCCACCGGCTCGGCCGGAGCCCCCGGCTCGGCCGGAGACACCGGCTCGGCCGGAGCACGTGGAGCCACCGGCTCGGCCGGAGACACCGGCTCGGCCGGAGCGCGTGGAGCCACCGGCCCAACCGGTGCACGTGGAGCCACCGGCTCGGCCGGAGCGCGTGGAACCACGGGTTCAACCGGTTCCACTGGGCCAACTGGCCCACGAGGTCCATCGGGTAGCGTTCTCGTGGCGACAATCGACGTCAATAACGAGTCCCAGACCTCACAATACCGCTGCAGTACCTACGACGT
>JBLHSN010000118.1:0-15658 GCA_047626195.1 Myxococcota bacterium | reverse complement strand
GGCTCACCGTCCACGGCAGTGCGGTGAGCGACACGAGCCACAGCTCGGGGAAGTCGTCGCTCATGACGTCTACGCCAACGCCTATCCAGCGGTCAGTGGCGACAGTGTTTATCGGCTGGAACGCCCGGTGTGTTCCGTCGGCCACGATGTCTAGGATGACTTCGCCGATCAGCGAGCCCAGCGGCTCTTCGGTCTGCTCACCGAACATCAGCTCTTGTGGGTTGGCAGTGTCTGTCAGGCTTGGGTCTGACGACTGCCCAATGGTGAGAGAGGTCGTCTGTTCTGCGGCATGGACGGCAGTCAAGCTCGCGTCTGTGAGTCGGTTGAGCACCGGAATGAGCTCGGTTGCGGTCACCCCCCCAGGTAGCGGTCGCCAAGAGTCAGCTCGGGTGTCGTCACGCTAAGCAACGGCGCTTCAGGGGGGCGTGTGGCGCCGTGTGCGGCTGGAAACAGGTCGAGTGTGTGCACGTCGATGGTGAGTGAAATCGGGTGTGACACCTCGCCAAAGATGCTTCCATCGAGAACCTGTGCATCGCTTGCTGGATTCCTATAGGGCGCGTAGTGTAGCGAACAACTCGGAGAGTGGACGGGTATTGAGGACGTCGTCGGGGGACAGGCCTGCGCGCCGAGCGATTGTTATGCCGTAGTCCAGGTTGTCGAGGTCTGTTGTGGAGTGAGCATCCGCGGCGATGGACAACAAGACTCCGGCTTCTTTGGCCATGGCTGCGTGGGTCGCGTTGAGGTCGAGCCGCTGCGGATTGGCGTTGAGTTCCAACACACAGCCGGTCTTGGCGCATGCGGCAATCAACACGTCCATGTCAATCTCGGACGCCGGACGGCCCAGCAATAATCGGCCCGTCGGATGACCAATGATATGCGCCCACTGTGTTGCCCGCACCATGCGCGCGGTGAGCGTGTCGCCATCTTGTTTGGCGCGGTCATGGATGCTGCCAATAACGACGTCCAGTGTTCGGAGCAGCGGCATCGGGTGGTCGGGCAAACCACAAGGCAAAATGTCCGATTCCACTCCCGTAAGTAGCGTACACGGGCCGTCGGCAAGCGCATGGATTGCGGCTTTTTGTGCGGTGAGTCGCTGCTCCACAAGTCCGTTGGCGTAGTGGGCCGTGGGGCTGTGGTCGGAGATACCCAGATACGTCAAGCCGCGTTCGGCGGCAGCCGCGCGCATTTGTTCGAGCGTACCCGAACCATCACTCGCGACGGTGTGGTTGTGCAGGGCGCCTTGTAGGTCGGAGCGCCGAATGAGCCGCAGCTGCGGCCTTGTGACGTGGAGTACCGAGCCCTCCCGCTGTTCAGGGGGAACAGGAATGAGCTCAAGTGTGGCGTACAGGTCGTCTTCGGATGCGATGGGGACGGCTTGGCGGTCCTTGAATAGGCCGGTCGCGGTGAGCTGTAGGCCCCGTCTCTCGGCATGGGCGACGACGGCTTCTCGGTGTGTGTCGGAGCCCGTCAACCACCAGACCGTCACGGGGGTGGGGTTGGCGTGAATCCAGCGAACCGGAACGTCCGCGACCTCGAACTGCCAAGCGGTGAAGCCGTGAACGGTAATCAGAGTGCCGTAGGGATGGGCAGCACGCGATGCGATGTCGACCGTCTGGATGACTTCGCATCCGCGTCGCAAGTCGCCAACCACCACGGCTTTGGAGTCGATGGACAGCATGTCTGCAGCGGCATGAGTCGCATGGTCTAGGCGCCGGTAAGCGCTGTTGTGAAGCGCTTTTTGTACGGCAAGTGCAATGCGATCCTGTAGCTTGGGTCCAAACCCAGCCAGTGCGAGCAAGCGATTTTCCTCGCAGGCGTAGGCTAGCTCCATCAGGCTGGTGACGGCGAGGTCTGCCCACAGGGTGCGGATGCGCTTGGGACCCAGTCCGGAGACGGCTCGCAGGTCAAAGAGGGAGGCGGGAATACGGCTCTCTACCTCTGACAGGGCGGCGGGAGTTTCTTCGGCCATCACCGCGTCAACGACCTTGAGGCTAGAGGCACCGACGCCAGGAATCATGGCCAGCCCGCCGCTGTTGTAGGCCTCGGCGAAGTCTTCGGTGATGCTGTCGAGGGCGTCGGCCGCACGCGAATAGGCGCGGCTTTTACGGTCACTCTCGCCGAGCACTGTGTAGCCCCATGCGAGGCGATGGAGTGCACGGACCACCGAGCGGCGGTCACTCACGGACGGCACCGGAACAGGTCGTTAAAGTTGGACTCGAGCTGTGTTTTCACGCCTTCAATGTCCGTTTCCCACAGCTCGGCCATGTAGGCGGCCGTGCGTGCGACGTTCATTGGCTCATTGAGTTCACCTTTGTCGGGCCCGAGGTACGGACAGTCGGTTTCCAGCATGATTTTTTCCCGCGGCAGTACACGGATCATCTTGGTAAACGACTCACTACGCCGAGCATTCGCGGGAATAGACATCCAGTGGCCTGCCTCGGCAATTCGCTGAGCAAGCTTGACCTTTGACCCAAAGCAGTGCCAGTTCACCCGCGGGGCACCCATGTCCAGCAGAACGTCCAGGGTCCGCCGTTCGGCCTTCCGCGTGTGGATGATGATGGGCTTGTCAGCGTCCATGGCAATGCGTACCAGGCGACGGAAGATGTCTTCTTGCTGGTCCCACAGCTCTTTCGGCACCCAGTAGTGATCGAGACCGATTTCGCCGACTGCAAAGGCTTCGTCCACGTGATCAGCGACCCACTGGACGCTCTCGTCGGGGTCGGGGACGGGCTCGTCGTCCCGTTGGTACTCCACTCCCATCGCCAACATGTCGCGAAGGACAGCATCTACTGGGTACAGACCGAACGCCGGTTTCACTAAGTCAGGGGCGCGTGCAGCGAGGTCGGCAACGCGCTGATTGTCCAGGGGATTAAGGCCATTACTGATAATAGTGGTGACGCCAGCCGCTCGTGCCCGGTCGAGGACATCGGACTCCATGGCGGCAAGCCTCTTGTCGGTCAGGTGTGCGTGTACGTCGAAAAATCCCATGGTGTCCTCGCCCATCCGGTAACGAGTTCAGCGGGCCAGCGGCGAGCTCTACCAGCCATACCGTTGCAACACGGCCGGCTCGGTGGGAGGGGCTCGGAAGGTGTTGGCGTCCCACAACCGAATGCTTCGGTCCCAGCTTCCGGTTGCCAAGACATCACCATCTGGGGAAAAAGCGAGTGCCGAAACACGCTGGTTGTGACCGATGAGCTCGGCAATACGCTCACCACTGTCGGCGGCTACCACCCAAGTATGTCCATTCAAGAGGCCAATCGCGATGAGATCGCCCTGGTCTGACCATGCTAGGTCCGTTGGACGACTCGGGGTTGTCAGCGTCCAGCGTTCTTCACCAGTGATAGAGACTTGGACGACGGAGCTGCGGGTGGCCACGACCAGTTCGTCATCTGTGGGTGCCAAAGCGATGATGCGGGCTCCATTTCGCGTCCAGTGCGCAATCGGCTCCCCATCTCCACCCAAGCTCGACAGGGCGCCAGTCTGTTCAAGGAGGAAGGCACGTGTGCCTCCTCGCCTGATCTCGGCATCGATGACCGTATCGGCAAATGTGTACGGCTCCACCACATCGTGGTCGTCCTGTTGATGGACTCGGAACACAGCATGGCCGTAGCTTGTAGCCAGGAACCAGTCGTCTGCCGCCACCACCCGAGAACCGGTGGCCACATTGAGTACCGCCGTTTGCTCGGCTGCCGTAGACACCCATGCGATCTGGGCGGTATTGCCGGCACATTGACGGATAACGCGGTCTTCTCCTTGCCAAGCAAGGTCTTTGACCGGACGACATTCGGCTTGTTCGTGAACCGAGCGATTTCCGCGGTCGTCGATAAAAACGACGGTATTTCTTGCAGATACGGCCAGTTTCCCACCGTTGGACCAGCTGATTGCGGTGACGCCGCCTGGCATTTGCAGGTGGTGTGGTCGGCTGGGAGAAGTGACCGACCATGTGCTGATACGTTTGCCAATCGTGGTGAGGGTGCCGTTGTGTAGGCGAATCGGGCCGGCATCTTCGAGCGGCAGGGCGCGGTGCCACAGCTCGCTCTGGGTGTCGAAGAACTGCGGACCGGAGCGCTCGGGTTGGGCAATGATCCAGTCGTCGTCACCGGTGAGTTGGTCGGCCGTACCTCCCGGAGTCTGTACCGACCAGACCGGTTGGCCGTTGTCATAGGCGCGCAGCTTGCCGTCGTAAGTGCTGGCAATCAACAGTCCGCTAGACCATGCCGTGGAAGCGACAGGCGAGTCGAGAAGCATGCGACCGTTTGTATTGGGTGGGACTCCCCAGACCAACTCGGCGTCACAGCTCCAGCTCAGCATGCCGTCGTCGCGCCACACAGGTCTTCCGGATGCGGTTGCGGTCGGATGTGGGCAGGGGAGCCACTTGTGGACCGTATTGGTCAGCACATTCCAGTAGCTGGGCTCGACCGAGGAATGGTGAACGTGGATGTCTGTGCCGCCAATCGCGATTCTGTGGGCCTCCAAGATCTGGGAGACGGGTTCTTCGCCATCTTCCGCATCTGGGTAGTAGGTCACTCGACTGTTTGGTGAGTTGGGGTCATTCAAGTAGGTGGCGGTGACGTAGCCCTCAGAGACGCGTCGTACGGTGGAGGCGCCGCGCTCGGGAAGGGTGCGACGCAGCTCTCCGGTGGGGGCATGGATATCGACGCGATCTGGGTAGATACACCCGACATCACCGTCGACTTGGATGTGGTAATCGCTGCACAACAGCGGGATACTGCTGAGCCAGCGTACCGATGTTCCGTGTTGGGCAGCTAAGACGCCCACTGCGCGTGGAAAGTCACCCAAGGCACTGGCCTGGGCCGCTGCACGCTCAGCTTCGGCAAACTGGCCATCTTCGAAGTGGGACACCGCCTGTGCGGTGAGCGATGCTCCCAGCGCGTTGTTCGCGGTTGCTTCTGCCGCCAGAGCACGGTCTCGTTCTGCACGAGTCTGAGTAACAGAGATAGTGCTAACCACGGCAACCGCAGCGAGGCCGGTTGCTCCCACCAATAGTGGCGCGCGAAACGTTGCTACAAAACGGGAAAGGAGCTCGCGCGTGCTGTAGACATGTGCGGAGACCCGTCGGCCGTCCAGGTAGGCCTCGAGGTCGATGGCGACGGCTGCTGCGTCTGGGTACGGCTCGGGTCCAACCGCACGTTGTGCAATCGCCACAAGCTCAGGCGGGGCGTCTATGGGCGGCTTGATGGATTCGTCTGGACGCTCACCGCACAGCAGATGGAACAGGCAACGTCCGAGCGCATAGACATCGTGTATCGGGGAGATGATGTCGCCGGAGAGCTGTCCGGGATGGGCATAGCCTGGTGTTCCTTCCGGGCGGCCTTCCGCCCCAGAGTCATGGGCGATGCCCCAGTCCACGACTTGCACCTGTCCAAATCGACCTAGGAGGACGTTCGCAGGTTTCAAATCCCGGTGAACGATGTCCACGCTGTGCGCGTGAGCGACGGCATTTGTGGCGGCGAGCAGCGCGCGGACATGTTCCAGACGTCTCCCGAGCGACTTGGCGCTGAGCGCGTCGAGTAGAGTCTGACCGCGGACCAGACGCATCGTGTAAAAGCGGCGTCCATCGTCATCGAGACCGGTGTCGAAGATGGGGACGATGCCCGGGTGTTCCAGTCGTGCGGTAATGGTGGCCTCGCGTGCCAAGCGCGCATCCCGAATGCCGTCGTGTAGGACTTTTTTAGCAACGTCTCGGTCTAGCCAGCGGTCGCGAACGACGTCGACCTGCCCCATTCCACCTTGTCCAACGCTCCCGCGGACTTCGTAGCGCTCGCTAAGAACAGGCACAACGGCCTCATCGTCTGCCCAAGTCGTAAGCGGAGCCGCGACGCTGTATACGTCATTCCATGGGTCGTCAGGGCCGGGCGGCACGTCAGCCTTCCGATAAGGCGGTGTCGCTCGGCGTAAGCGTCAACACCATCATTCCGCAGCCATCCGGTTTTACCAAGTCACGCCGGATACCCACGGCTTGGAGCTTCTTCCGCAACCGATTCAGAGTGACGTCGAGCTTTGGACGAAGGGTCTCAACAGACTCACCGGTCGGCCAGACTTCTCTGGCTAAGACCTCCCATGCGACAGGTCCGTCGAAGGCAATGAGCTCAGAAACCAAGCGTGCCGTACGTCCCGACAAGGCAATGATCGACTCACCGCCGCGCTCAATCTGCACTGCATCGTACTGGGCGCGCAGGGTGAGGGGGCTGTTGATCTTGGACGCAGTGACCGTGGCATCGGCGCCAGCGACCTCTGTCGATACCCACACGGGGCGGTAGGTACCAGAGGAAAGTGACCATTCATCACCGTCAGATACCAGCGTTGTCTCACCCGATGGAAGGCGTACATGCCAGTCATCTCCAAAGGTCCACAGCTGCAAGGTCGCACCTGTGACGCTGCCGGGAGCCAGGGTGGGGTCAGGGTCAAAGATCAGCGAGCAGGTGCCGGGGAGGACCTGGCGCGGCAAATTATCGCCTTCGATCGCTAAGACCATTGGCGGAAGGTTCAGGTCTACGACGGTCAGGTGAATGTCGCGGGCGAGCTGGATGACGTCGCCCTTTGCCAGCACCACTCTGGGGACCACGTGCCCGTTGTGACCCAGTCGCCCGCGAAGACCGAGCAGAATGAGCTGCCCTCCGCGGAGGCTGACGTAGGCATGCACTTCGGAGACTCCAGGGTCGTCGATGCACAGAGCGACGGATGCCGACCGACCAATGACCTCGCCAGGAAGCAGGACTTGGGCAGGGGAGTTGTCCACGCGGACCAAGACGGAAGGAAGTGCAGGAGACATCATGATAAACACCTATCCGCTGACGTGCTCGTGGGTTCAGGTGCGCTTGCGCTTTCGGTAGACGACGGCGAGCACGCGGGCAACGGGTCCATAGAACTCCTCGGGAATGGGGTGACCCATCTTCACCTTGGCATACAAACCTCGCGCGAGCGGTCGATTCTCGATGCGTGGAACACCTGCCTTGCGTGCCTCTTCCTTCAACTTGAGCGCAATTGCGTCGACACCCTTGGCCACGACAATGGGCGCATGGCCAGATGCGCGGTCGTACTTGAGCGCTACGGCGTAGTGAGTGGGGTTGGTAATGACAACGTCGGCGTCGCGAACCGCGGACAGCAGGTTGCCCATGGCAATTTCGCGTGCGCGCTGGCGACGCCGTGCCTTGAATTGTGGGTCACCGTCGCGTTCTTTAGACTCGTCGCGCAGTTCCTTGTCGGTCATGCGCATATCTTCGACTTTCTTGTAGTAGCTGTAGCTGAAGTCCGCGATGGATAGTCCTGCAAAAACAACGACTGAACTGCTCAACATTGCTTGACTCAGCTCGCCAATGACTCGGATTTGGTCGGCGGGAGACGCCGTGGCGAGCAGTGGTAGTAGGCGTGCGGGCTCGCGAATAGCCAGGTAGGCTACGCCGCCGAGGAGCAGCAGCTTTGCGAGGCCTTTGCCCAGCTCAACGAGAGGCTGACTACTCATATAGTTCTGTTTAAAGCCGCTAAGTGGATTGAGACGTGTCCACTTGAGGGTGAGGGCTTTGGGGGCCAACTGCATGCGGGTCTGAGCTAGATTGACCACGAGTCCGGCCACGACCAACACACTGAACGGTATGACGAGGGCTTCGAGGACCGCGCGGCCAGCCCGATAGAACAGAGCGAAGACCTCGCTGCGATCAAGAGTCGGCAGGCCGGTGGTTGTAAACAGCTCGGTCCACAGACCATGAATGGCGTCGCGCATGCTTGGAGCCGCGACCAATAAGGCAATCGACCCTGCGGTCAGGATGACCGACGCCGAGAGGTCCTGCGACCGGGGAAGTTCACCCTTCTCCGCAGCTTCTTTCCACTTTTTCTCGCTGGGGTCGTGTTTTTTCTCTTGGCCGTCTGAATTTTCAGCCATTTAGAGAAGCCCGAACATGTGCGCAACTACGCGAAGACCACCGTCGAGCGTGTCTTGGTGGGTGATGAGCATCCATGGAAGGGTGCTCGCGAAGAGTAAGATGCCAGTCGTGCCGGTGATGGACATGCCCACGCTGAAGAATACATTCATCTTCGGAGCTAAGCGAGTCAGCATACCAATGAACAGGTTGATAAGCAGCACGAGCACGACGACGGGCCCGGCCAACTGTACGCCAAGTGCGATGGCCTCACCGCCCATGGCCAAGACATCGCGAGCCAGGTCGTCGGAGAGGCCGGCTGTACCCGGTGGAATGGTGTTGAAGCTTCGGGCCAAGACCATCAAGAACTTCAGATGCATGCCGCTGGTTAGGAACATGGCCCCAGCGAGTAATCCTGCGAGAATACCCAGCGGTCCTTCGTTGCTCTTCATGACGGGGTTGAACAGCTGCATCATGGCGAAGCCCGTCTGCTGGCTGACGATTTCACTTGCGAGGGTCAGCGCTGAGAACAAGGTCGCGAGAATAGTTCCGGCAGCAAGTCCGAGTGCGACTTCGCCTCCGGCGGCGAGAATGAGCGATGGCGCAGAGGGCACCTCGGTCAGCGGGGCATGAGGGCCCACCAGCATAGTGAGCAGCACGGAGAGAAAGACCGGGACGTGCTTGGGGACACCTCGGGCGGAGATGACCGGCATCATCTGCACGAAGGCAGCGATGCGAATGAATACCAAGAGCAGCGTGAGCCAGATTTGCTCGCTCATGGTGTCACGCGATGGTGCGTGGTGCCCATGCGATGCCTACTCTCCAATCGACAGGAACATCTCGGTCCCGAACGCGGTGACCATGTCCAGCATCCAGGCGCCAGCCAAGGCCATGACCAAGAACACCACCAGCATCTTTGGCACGAACACCAAGGTGACCTCTTGTACCTGGGTCACCGCTTGGAGGATGGACACGACCGAGCCCACAATGAGGGCTGCCATGAGCATGGGACCTGCCACCGCCATTGCGGTGAGTAGGGCGTGTTGCCCGAGAAACAGTGCGCTTTCTTCAGTCATGCGAACCCCGACACTAGGCCAAAGACCAGTAGATTCCACCCGTCAATGAGTACAAAGAGCAGCAGCTTAAACGGCAGCGAGATGACCACCGGGGGCAGCATCATCATGCCCATGCCTAAGAGAACGGATGCGACCACAACGTCGACGACAAGGAAGGGGACGTACACCTTGATGCCAATGATGAAGGCGCGGCGAAGTTCTCCCAGCATGAACGCGGTGACGATAGCGCTTGTAGGGACATCGTCGAGGGTCTGCGGTCTGCTCACGCGAGCGATGCGCATGGACGCTTCGAGGTCCGGGCGGTCGACGTTTCGCAGCATGAACATTCGCATGGGCTCAATGCCGGCTTCGTACGCTTCAACCGTGGTGATCTCACCGGCCATGTACGGGTCAACGGCGTCGGCTTGAACCGCAGACAGAGTGGGACGCATGACCAGCAGCGTGAGCATCAACGCCAGTCCAACCAGTACTTGGTTCGGCGGTGATTGCTGCAGACCAAGGGCTTGACGAAGCAGAGCAAAGACAATGATGAACCGTGTGAACGGCGTCATGGCTAGGAGGGCTGCGGGAATGAAGCTCAGCGTGGTGAGTGCTATGATGAGCTGAAGCGGGCTGGTACCTTCGCCACCTTCAGCGGCAGCTACGGCAGTCTCGATGCCGCTCGCTACGCTCAACAGTTCGGGTTCGACGTCTTGCCCGAAGGCGACGGCGGGAACCAATAGGACAGCGCTGAACAGCACTCGTCGCAGTACAGGGGACATCAGGCGTTGCTCCTGCGGTTCATCTCTTGGTGGATGAGCACCCGTGCTGCGGCCTTGCGCGGGCCAATCTCGGAGCTGGGGTCTGCTGCCGTCCAGTCGTTCGACGGACGCGGAGTGCGCGGTGCGGACTTGGGAGCAGACGACGGTTGGGGACGGGACAAGGCGCGAGCGAGAACACTGGCGCGGCCGCTGACCGGACGGTCATCGCGAACGGGCTCCAGACGGGCGCTTGGGGCCAGCTCCGTGAGCAGGACAGGTTGCTTATCACCAGTGCCGATGACGAGGCGACGACAGCGGTCGCCGTCGAGTACTTCTACGATACTGATGCCAGCCGACCCACCGAGGGTGGCACGAGAGATGACCCGAATCGCTGGGGCGAGCTCGCTCTCTTCTACGGCTGTCTTGCGGCGAGTCCAGTAGAACGCACCGGCTCCGATGAGTGCGATGATCGGAACCCACCAGGGAAGTCCAGGCGCGCTGGATGGGATGCTGACCGTTCCTTCCGACTCGAGGGTGTCCAAGAAGGACAGGGGAACTGCTGGGACAGCTGCGGGCGGAGCGATCGCAGGGGTTGGAATCGAGGCCTGAACAATTGGTGCGGCTGGACCGACTACCGGAGCTGTTGGACCCACGATGGGTGCTTGTGGACCCAGGAGCCGCTGTTCGAGCGCGCTGTCCTGAGCACTTGCCATGACGATGACGAGGAGCCACCACATTAGGCAATCTCTGCAAGCGCATTGGACGACGGGCTCAAGACTTGGGCGACGCGCAGGCAGACACGCTCGCCTTCCAAGAAGACTTCGCCTTTGGCGACAACTTGATCACCGGTGCGTATCAACAAGGGCTGGTTGACCAAGCGATTAAGCTCAATCACGTCGTCCTTTTCGAGAGTCGCGAGTTCACGCACTGTCATTTGCGTTCGACCAAGCTCAATAATAAGCTCGATAGTGATATTCTCAAGAAACGAAAGCTCGACCAGGCTGTTGTCGTCACTCATGTGGACTCCCAAGCGTCTCCGCTTAGCAGACCATCGGTCAGTCGGTCACAGTCTTAAGCCCAATCATTAATCAACCAGTCTATCGATGACGCGGACGCACCGAGCAGCGCCACGTTCGCCAGCTTCACCGCAGAACATGGCTCGATTACCCACGCGTAGGACAACATCTCCCTGCGGGCCGAGGTCAAGGACCGAGCCTGGTTCCAACGAACGCAGCTTGGCAAGTGAGATCGGAATCCGTGCGAGCTCCACGGTCACCTCTACAGGGAGGGGAAGCACGCGATTGACCGATGTCGATGCTGAGATGTCCGGTGCGGGAATGATGATCTGGGACGGCCACAAGATGCCGCTCATGCGGGCGGGCAGCATGAGCGTGATGAGTCCGTAGGGCTTGTCGGGAGGACCGAAGTCCAAGCTGACTTCGACGACGCCTGCGCTCTTTGGCATGGTGGTCGGTGGACGAGAGGCAGTCCCGACAGTCTGCACGCCAAAATGAGGGTCAACACCGGGCATAGCGGATTGTTCGATACAGCGGAGGACGTCCAAAGCCAGTCGTCGGGCGATCTGCATGTCGACCCGTGATGGGGCGCGTGATCGGTACAGTGGAAGCTCGCCGTCGGGGTCTTCGCCGAGAAGCAGACCGGCAAGTCGGAACAGCAGCTCGCCGTCGACAGATAGCAGCCCCGGCAGATTACTTGGAGCCAGCATGAAGCTGATGTACACCGAGCCTTGGTCGCGTCCTACTCGGTTGAGAACGTCTCCGAGGTGCGAGTAGCTGACGGCTGCTGTGCGTACGGGAACGTCTACGTCGTACAGGTCGGCGAGTCGAACGTGGAGGTTGCGGGTAGCCGTTCGGAACAGCTCCCGGACCAGCTCAATGGGCGGGCCTTCGGAGCGGGCGAGGGGAAATACGTCTTGACTAGCCACTATTGCACCACGAATTCGGTGAAGAACACCCGGCGTACGCGCGGTCGTTCGGTGAGGGTATTGAGACGGGCGAGAAGCTCGTCGCGTAGGCGCAGCTTACCGTCGAGGCCATCGACATCGGCGTAGGTGTAGTCCGATGCTAGCAGAATGACGCCATCGCGGAGGATGGCCATGTCACGCTCAACGTCTCCTTGGTGTTCGGTCTTTGTCTCGACATCGACCTGAAAGCGCAGAATCCGCCCACCGGCCGCGCCGCGTAGGTTGATGGTGAACTTGCCGAGGCTGGTGATGGCATTCTCGGGCTCACCGGTGTCGTCGTCCTGTACGTCGTCGTTTTCGATGTCCGAATCGCCGCCGACGTCGGCGGCTTCGGCTTTACCGCCCATCATCATCGAGGCCCCAAATCCACCGCCGGTTCCTACGAGTAGGGCGACAACGGCAGCAATAATCATGGGGAGCTTTGAAGCTTTTGGGGTGTACTCGTCGACTTCTACTTCATCGTCCATCTGGCACCTCCATCAATGAACGGCTGGCGCCAACCGCTCCGACGTCATCGGTTCGAATCACAAATTCAATACGTCGGTTCCAGGCTTCGTCCTCGCTGAACAGCGATGACGGACGGTGGGAACCGAAAGATGCGGCGGTCAGGCGCTCACCGGGCACCGGGCCGCGGATGCGCATGGCTTGTACAACGGAGACAGCGCGCAGAGCCGACAGCTCCCAGTTTTGCTGTTCGTTGCCAGAAGCATCTGAGTGGCCTTCGACCACAAGCTCGGCGTCGAACTCGGCCACAATCTTGGCCAGGTCGGACACGATTGCGTATGCTGAGGGGTGGAGAGTCGTACTGCCTGGGCGGAAGAATACGCGGTCGTCCAGCCGTAGGCGTACTTCGTTCTCTTCCTGAGAGATGCGCACGAGCTCGTCGCTTACGTGCTCACTCATGGCCTGGCGTACTTTCGCGAAGATCGGCTGCACGGAGACTTCGCGGCGGATGGCTTCACTAAGGGCCTCGCCGTCCATGCTGCCAAGGAGCGCTTCGTCGAATCCGTTGACGCCGAATGCCATCTGGATGGACTCCACAACAGCGCTGACCTTGGCCGGGTCGTCGAAGCTGGCCATAGCCATAAGCATGACGAAGAAAGTGAGCAGCAGCGTCACCATGTCCGAGTAGGTCGCCAGCCAGCCAGGCAGACCAGCGGGTGGCTCATCAGGTTTTTTCTGGCGCTTACCCACTAAGCCGCCTCATCGAGCCGGTCCGCCGGTGCCAGCGTGGAGTTGAGACGTTCTACGAGGAAGCGCGGGTTCTCGCCGGCAAGGATGGAGCTCATGCCGGTGACGATAAGCTCCATGTGTGCCACTTCTTGCTTGTTGCGCAGCTTGAGCTTGTTGGCGATTGGAATGCCGATGAGATTGGCAATGAGAGAGCCATAGAAGGTGGTCAGCAAGGCCACAGCCATGGCCGGACCGATGGCAGCCGGGTCGCTCATGTTCTGCAGCATCTGCACGAGTCCGATGAGCGTTCCAATCATGCCCATCGCGGGTGCGTACGAGCCAATTCCGTCCCAGACGTCGACGTTGCCTTTGTGGCGTTCGCTGATCTTGTCCATCTCGCCGTACATCACCGACTCGACGGTGTCTTGATCCTGGCCATCCGCCATGAGCTGAAGACCGCGCTTAAGGAACGGGTCGCTGGCCTCCTCGGCTGCCGCTTCGAGGGATAGTAGACCTTCGCTTCGGGCCTTGGCCGACAGGTCCTGAAGCAGCTTGACGGTCTCACCCGGAGGGTAAGAGTTTGGCTTGAGAGCAAACTTGCCAGCGCCTAAGGCTGATTTGACCTGACCGCCGGGGAAGCCAATGTAGACGGCCCCCATGGTTCCACCGATGACCACCGCGACACTCGCGTAGTCGACGAACGCAGTGAGGGGTCCACCAATGAGGATGGCCGCCACCAAGAGGAGGACGGTCGCAATGAAGCCGATAATGGTCGCAAGATCCATGGGGCGTTCATCGGACCACCGCGCTCACACTGTTGGGCGAAATGTAGACGGTGGAATGAGAAAGAGGGCTGGTGACGGTGACACATGCCGGTGGGGCAGGTGTTAGCCTAGGTATCAACGTGGAGCTTGTTGTGAACCGCCTGTCTACCTTTGCTGTCTCTGTTTTTGCGGCGGCCCTTTCGGGCTGCGCGACCATCGGTACTCTTCAGACCGCCGAGACCAATGGTGCCGGTCAGTTTCAGGGTGCGATTGAACCGGCATTCTTTGGCTCTGCGGGTAGCAACGGTTCGGGGGGCTTTGGCTACTTCAACGTGTCTGGGCGATATGGCGTGAATGACCGCGTGGACATTGGCGGTCGTTTGGGCACGTCGGGTCTGGAGCTGACCACCAAGTTCATGTTGACCGACCCGAACGATAGCCGAGCCACACAAGTCTCGATTGCACCGAGCGGCGGCGGCATCTTCTTTGCTCTTGGCGGGGCTGGCGGCGGCATCTTTAACTTTCAGATTCCTCTTATTGTCGGTATTCCTGTTGGACGGCATCAGCTCGTTGTCGCACCCAAGTTGCACACCCTCTTCGCTGGCGGTGGTTCTGGTGGTGAGAGCGCTGGCGTATTCGTCGGTTCCTTGGGCAGCAGCATTGGATTTGCCGCAAAGGTGGCTCCGTCCGTTCGCCTGATGCCAGAGTTCGCCTTTGTCGTGCCCGTCGTTGGAGGAGCCGCGGCGTCTGGTCAGGGCTCCGAAGTCGTATCGGGATTCGCGGACGGTGTGTTGTTTCAGGCATCGATCGGCATTTTGTTTGGCGGACGCAAGGTTACCGACGAGTAGCAGGCGCCGTTTGAGACTTCGCGAACGGCAGGTCAGGGCCCGACGGTAAGGTCTAGGTCGTCCTACCTCCGCATGGGCTGTATGAGCGACGCATTGGAGGCGGAACGTAGAGTTGCATGAGAAGTGGCAGCGTGCGGGGGATGCCAGACGAGGTCAGGGTGAGGTGTCCCTGTGTCTTCGGGCAATGTCTTCGTCGATAGGAAGGCTGAGTCCCACTCCCGTCGTATTGGACGCGGTCGAGACGCGCACGGCTGCTCCGGGGACGTATTTGCTGGTCACTGACAACAGCGCCACTGTGGCAAGGACGGCATTGGAGCGGTTAAAACACTCAATCGTCTGGCCCGGCCGGCCGGGGCCGACGCGACCACGACGAGCTCGCTGTCCCGACCCGACTGCCCGTTGTCTGACTATACCGCCAGCAGCAGAGTCCGCTCAGGGGGTTGGTTTACCCACACGGGCCACCGGTACATCAGAGAGTGTTCGGCTTGGTTTATGGGAACAAGCCGATTTTCATGCATTCCATGAAAGCACGCGCACAGAGCTCTGCACGAAGGTGTTTTCGTACCGCTCGTCTTGCCACGGATGGGCTTCAGCGACAGCCGCCGTCATCCGGGTGCGGTCCAAGGATGCCAGGGCGCGAAGATGAAGCACCGTCGCTGTTCCCAGGGCAGAACCAACCAGGGTCCAGGCCTCGAATACGACAAAATGGCGAACCCGTCGTGTTCGCAACGTCGTCAATGTCGGTCCGCCAGCAGGTGTCCGAGAGCCCAAACCGTAGGCAGGAGCTTACGCTCATGACCGCGGTTAACCCGGGTTCGCAGTTAGGTATTGTAGACGTCAACGACGTTGATACCTGGGTCGTTGGAGGTCTCCCACACGGCGTCCAGAGTTTCGCCCGGCTGACGACACAGCCCTGATTCTCCATCAGCTAGGCTAAGAAACCGTACTCTTGCAGGGTCAATCGAATCTCCGCGCCTTCTCTGTATATGCGCAGGGAGGTGCTGGGCGGGACCGACGACTGATGGTGCTGATTCGGAGCAGCAACTCTGCGAAATCTGACGGTTTTGCGAGGTAGTCGTCGGCTCCACCGTGTAGACCAGCCATCCAGTCTTTGACGTTATCGCGTGCGGTCAGCACCAATATGGATGTGGCATCGCCGTCAGCGCGCATCTCTTAAGCCCACCTCAAGCCGTCGC
>JBLHSN010000117.1:0-15660 GCA_047626195.1 Myxococcota bacterium | reverse complement strand
GAACATTGACCATGTCCGAGCGAACTTCTGGAGCGACTTCCCTGTGGGCGCCGCGAGCAACCTCGGCAATCATCTTACTCTTGTTGCCGAACAGAGCGTCCTTGATGGTGAGGTCACCGCCTAGGATACCGAGCACCAAACTGACCTTGGGATTGAGCTTGTCTGCCAGGAGTTCGCGAATAGAGGAGAATGCTTCTTGAACCGCCGTGACTTGGGCGACGATCTTGTCCCAGGAGAGCTCGCCCTTGAATGCTTTCCACGCCAGATAGGCCGCGAACCCGAAAGGACCGGCCAAGAGGAACGCCTTCACCGCACCACCGAACAGCGAGATGAGCTTCTCCAAGGCGCCAAGACCCTTTGTGATGGAGATGATCATCTCGAGCTTGCTGCGCGACTTGCCCTCGCCCTCGCCTTGGGCCGCATTCGCCTTGGACTGTTGCTCGTTTGCGATGCTCTCTCCGTCCATTGCGGGAGTCGTCTTGCCGTCGCCTGATTTGGACGCGGTCTTGTTGAAGGTCATCTCCTTCTTGGTCTTTGCGGAGTCTTGGCTACCCGAGCCGCCGATTTCCGGTGCGGATGCTGCCTTCTTAGCGCTTGGCCCACGGTCACCGAAGCCGTACTCCATGGCCCAGTCGAGGCCAGCGAACTTTGCAAGTGGGTGTTCGAAGCCCGGCAGTTCCTTTTCGGCGTCGTAGAAGCTGCCAAGGGAGGCGCTGGCGTAGGGAACAATTTGCAGAGACAGCGTTGGAGTGACCTTGGCGCCGACCTTGAGGTTGCCGTAGAAGCCGTCGTTTCCGCCACCACCGAGGGTAAGCTCTGGCGCTGTGGAAACGTTGACCTTCAAGATGACGCGGCCCTTCACACCAAGGGCCACCTTGGCGATGGCTGCGCCCAACGCGAGGCCGAGCCATGCGGCTACGTTCGCATCGAATGTTGCGCCCCACTTGGGGGTGACCTTAGTCTCAAAGGCAGGAGTGCGCGAGGCCTTGTCGTCTGGCTTGAGCTTCCATGTTTCGGCAAGCTTGATGTTCGCTTCAACAGGAAGGGCATCAAGTGCCAAACCGGTTCCCATGGACATCCCGAACTCGATGTTGACGCCTGGGATGCCAACGGGAATCGTCAGCTCGAACAGCTTCAAGTTCATTCGGAACAGGTCGCGGGGTTCGATTAGGGTCTGGGAGTAGGTGAGCCAGCCTTCGAGAACTTCTGGCTCTAGCTGCTCGTCGACTTTGACCGTTCCACCGCCCTTGATGTGCTTGTTCATCTGGTAGGCAGCGGCAGCGGTGGCGGTGAAGGTCTTGTCTTCTCTGTAGTCTATGGACAGCTTGCCAGACAGCTTCCGGTCGCCCTCTTCGAAGAAGGTCCAGTCAATCGTTCCCGAGGCACTGTAGAGGTCCTCACCACCGACGTTTCGCCAGCCAAAGGTGACTACTGCTTCCTTGACCTTCAACGATGGAGCTGTGAGCTTGACGGTGCCTGCAACCTGGGTGAGTTTGCCATCAACCATGGCGGCGGTCAGAGTGGCACCGGTGATGGTAGCCTTGCCATCTAGAAGCGCAATAGGTTCCAAAAGGCTAGCTGTGCCCGTTGCTTTGACTACTTTTTTCTGTTCAAAATCGTAGGTGCCGTTGAGGACAAGTGACGCGCGCGGTACGCCACCGATTGCTAGGCTGGCGTTCAGGACTCCGGACAGCGTCTTGAGCTTTCCGGCGTCGAAGACGGCGGTTGCAGCCGTGCCCTTGAGGATGGTGACACTGGTGCCCGTTGATGCCGACACTACCGTTTCGTAATCGCGGAGCAGGGTTGCTGTACCCGTACCAGCGATGCCTTTGGCTTCGGACCACGAGCCTTGAACCTTGGCCTTGACGGCATCCCCTTGGTCGTCGTATCGAACAACTTCGAGAGTACCTTCAACGGATTCCAGTGTTGTGCCCTTCAACGTGGCCTTTCCTGTGGCCGAAGCCAACCGTAGCCCCTGTTTCGGAAAGTCGATGGGCTTGGTTAGGTTCACGATGCCTGAGGCGGAGTTCAGCTTGTTCTTGGGAACGTCGAGGCTAAAGGCGCCTGTGACCTCGATCTCGACCGGAGTCTCCGCAATGGTGGTCGAAAACAGACCAATGCCTGTGCCCACGAGGGTGGTCGGCTCGCTTTTGACGAAGGTCAGCGTTCCGCTCGAATCCGTTTTGACCGTGAAGCTGGGACCGTCCTTCTCTTTCGAAAGTGCGAAGGGCAGATCACGTGTGAGCTTGGCGGTAGCGGTGCCATCGATCACGCCTTTGGTCGAACACGTTCCGTCCAACTCTAGTGTCAAGAGTTCGCCTGCTGCATCTCGCACAGACAGCGGCAGCTTGCCTGCGAATCCGCTGGGCTTGCCATCAGTGACGCTGACCGTGACGCTGGAGCCAGCGGTGGCGAATACTTCCCAGCCCATCTGAGCGACGGAGTAGACGTGGAAGTCGCGTTTGGTGGTTGCGGTTCCGCCCTCGAAAACCATTTTGGGTTTGAAGGTGTCCTTGTCAAATGTGACCTTGCCGTCGAGTTTGAGCTCAACGAACGGCCCTAGTTCATCACTGATGGTGACGGCGACACTTGGCCCAATCTCGGTGAGAGCGTTGCCCTTGAAGGTGCCCGTGAGCGATTCGCCCTGGGCGATGAACGCTGACCAGGTATTGTTCGGACCGAAGTTCTCCTCCAACATGATCTTTCGACCTGTTGAAATAGTGGCCGTTCCGTCGAAGCTGGTCTTTTCGGCGTCTATTTCGCCCTTGAACAAGACGTCTAGGAGGACGCCTTCCGTATCCTCCAGCACAGCCTTGATGGTTCCACCGATCGTCTTGACTTCGTGTTTCGCAAGAGTTCCGGTGGCGGTCGCGCCCTTGGCAATGGACAAGGTGTAGGCGTCGCCCTTGGCAATCTCAATAGAGCGGAGCGTGGTCAGGGGGCCTGTGCCCGAATCGACCTTTCCGCCGGACTTGACCACCAAGTCGGTGCAGGTGACCGTGTAGGTATCGACGCCTCTGACAGGGATGATGAGCGTGGCTGAGCCGGTAAAGTTGAGCAGCTTGCCCTTTTTAAGCTTGCCAGTACCAGAGATTTTTACGGCGCGAATACCACCCTTGAGCTTGGCCTCCTTGACCTCAATGGTGCCCTCGAGATCTTCCTGCTTGTCCTCGCCGAGCTTACCTTTGACGTTTTCATCTTCGGAGGCGACCGACGGTGCTCCGTCAGAACCTTCTTGGTCCTGGGACTTCGCACCTTTGCTCTTGGCTTTCGCATCTTTCTTCTGCTGAACAGCTCGCGCTGGCTTTGGGGAAGACGAGGCGCCGGCTACTTTCGCAATACCGCCTCGCGCTGCCGCAGAACCAGCGACGTCCGCCTCGCGTTCGAGAGAAGAGTCCGTGTTCAGGTCGGAGCCCGCGTCAGCACGGACTCGGCCAGCACGCTGCTGCACAACGTGTGCGAGCTCATGGCCCAGCAGCTCCTGGCCAGAAGGACTGAGCGGGTCGTATTGGCCAGGGGCGAAGAAGATTTGCTCGCCGCGTGCAAATGCCAAAGCGCCAATGGCCGTGGCTTCTGGGCCAACCAAGACACGCACGCTGTCGAAGCTGACACCGAATGCCGTCTCCATCTTTGAGCGCACAGCCTCGGGTAGCTCGCGCCCGCCGGTTTGGAGGCGTGGCAGGAGCGGAGCGCGGTATCCAGCCGCTCGGCGCTGTAGTGGGAACACCGACTCGTAGACATCCACCAGCGACCGACTGGAGTTGGGTGGAAGTTGCTCCATTACACTAGACTCGACCAAAACGCGTGAGTCAGCAGACGATGGGTCGGCGGTGGAGCTGCCTGTGAGGTCGCCAGCGCCATTGTCTCCCATACCCATGACGTTCGCACCATTACCGGGTGCGAAGGCGAGGTCTCCTGGAGGGCCTGACGCGGCAGAAGCTTGTACGGCCAGCTCCGGCGGGGCCTGGGAGTCTAGAGGAGAGTTTTGGTGGCGCTTCTCTTTCTCTTTCTCTCCGGACTCGTCGGCATCGCTCTCGTGAGTGGGTGCGACATCACCGAGGGTTGGACTTGGCAGCGAAAACAAAACGCTCTGCGTTGCCAAACTGACCGGGGAAGTGTCCACTTCCAAGAAGTCTCGGAGGTGCGCATCGTCAAACTGTTCGTCAAGTTCTGCGGCGTCCAGGGGATTGCGTAGCTCGTTAATCCGCTCGCTTTTCTTGGCGGAAACTACGCCATTTCTCGCGTTATCGCGAGTAGGCTTCAGGCGGGTTGTGGTCTTTACCAGCACCGGGAGTACCTTCCTATGCCCCAATGCCGGCTGGGGTGGCGAAGTATAGTCACCAGAAGTGGGCCGACAACCTATGCGGCTCGTCTTCGAACACTTTGGAGTTTCCATGTCCCTCGACGATCAGTTCACCGATGCCCAAGCCCTTGTAAAAACACTCACCAGCCGTCCCAGCAATGAAGCTTTGCTGTCGCTGTACGCGCTCTTCAAACAGGCGACTGCGGGTGACGTGTCTGGAAAGAAGCCGGGTATGTTCGACCTCAAGGGACGCGCCAAATACGAGGCTTGGTCCAGCAAGAGCGGGCTGTCGAATGACCAGGCTAAGGACGAATATATCGCCCTTGTGGGAACGCTCACCGCATAGCGATGACATTCTGTCACGCGATTTCTGGCCGTCGCCAGTCGCTGTGACATCTTGTCGATTGGTTCGCTGCGGCTTGTGAGTTTGCGGCGTTCTAGCGTTGGCCGGTGTCTTGCATCGGTAGCCGTGGAGGCCCGTTGCGTATTCGTATAGGCACATTGCTTTTTGGAGTCGGCGGCGTTGCAGTGCTGACTGGATTCTGGCGCGTGTACGCTGCCACTCCGGAAGATGTGCCCGCGTCAACGACAACGAGTGGCTTGGAGGTCGAGCAGGTCGTTCACCTTCTCGCTGCCATTCACGCCGTTGCAACTCGCCCGGTAGTGGTAGCAGAGGTTGACCGCAGTTTCGGTCTTGCCGCTGCGAATACTGCCAATCGTCAACTCTCGCGACCCGTGACTGGATTTCGAGACGACTGCAGCGGCTACGTATCGGCGGTCATGACCGAGGAAGGGCTCGACATGAATGGTCGAGTCATCACCATTTACGAGCGTGCGGTGGAGAACGATGCCATCCACTGGAACATGGAACCCATCGCGGGGGACCTAGTGTTTTTCGATGACACGCACGACCGAAACCAGAACGGAATGTTGGACGACGACCTGACCCACATCGGTATTGTGCTTGATGTGGAGCCTGATGGCACGGTCGTGTTCGGCCACGCTGGGCTATCGTCCGGCCGTGGAGTGGGGCGTCTCAACCTGTACACCCCAGGCATGCGCGACCGTGCCGATGGGGAGCGCATCAATTCCATTTTACGGACCCCAAAATCCTGGGACCCGCCCGGTGCAGTGCATCTGGCCGGTGAGCTATTTGCGGGCTTTGCTCGCGTTGACCCAAAACTAGACTGGACGACCAAGCCTTAGGTTGAGCCTCTAGCGGGAGCGACACACACCCATGCGTGCATTGCAGCGGATGGTCGCGTTGCTGCCTTCGCGGACGGTGATTCGGTCCACAGATACGGCTTCCTGACCCGAGAAGGTGACCTCGATGTCGTATCGACCGGCTGGGACGTTCCCAGGAACGGGGTGGCGGCGTCCGCCACCGACCAGAACGACACTACCGTCGCCATCTAGCGAGATGTAGCTGTCGGACGATGGTGCAGGCTCAGGTGCTGGCGTCACGACGGACGGTGCCGGTTCGGAAGGTGGATCCTGGCGCGTCATGGGGGCGGGCGCTGGAGTCGGGTTTGGCCGGGTGATGACTGGCTCTGGCGCTGGCCTGGCCGCCTCGGTTGCGCCTTGGGGCTCGGGGTCAGGTTCAGTCTCCGTGTCAGCTTCGGTATCGACCTCGGCCTCGACCTCGACCTCGACCTCGACGACAGGCTTTGGGTCAGGCCGAACGGCCACTGTCTCAACGACAGGTGGTGTGGTCTGGTCAAATTGAACAATATCGGGGGGCGATGCTGTATTGTAGGCGAGAAACCCTCCCACGCCCAAGGCTCCAACAAGACCGACGCCGACGCCGCCAATTAGCAAAATGCCGAGACAGCCCACGCATCCCAACAGTTTGGTGCTGGCACCCTTCTTCTCGGTCATAGTGTCCTCCGAACCGGCGCACGGTTAGCCTTGCAACACCCATTGTGCAATTTGAGGTGTTCTATGAACCACACAGATTTTGCGGCAGCAACGTTGTTGGGCCAATGTCCCAACTGCGCGGAAGCGCCGATGTTTAAGGGCTGGATCACGGTGCGAGAAGTGTGCGAGTGTTGCGGGGCGCGTTTCGAACGTTGGCCTGGAGCTGCGCATGGATCTGTCGCGTTTGGATATGGCGTGGGGGCCGGGGTCGCGGCAATAGTGCTTGTGTTCCTCTGGTCGATTGGTCGACTTGGAGATCATGCGGAGTTCACCATTTCGGGGGTGGCCGTTGCGGCTACCCTTGTGACCTACCGCCCCGTCAAAGGGTGGTGGATCGCTATGCTCCACTCCATGGGGTACGTCTTTCCAGACCCCCCTGAGACGTTATCTTCGGCTTCGCCCGACGTCTCTGGAAATGGTGCATAGCCCCGCAGGGAACTCGATGGTCCTCGTCATGCGGAGCGTTTTGTAGTGCTGATCTAGGCGTAGCAATACACCAGTCGGCGACGACTTCCTGTCCGTGGAGGCTCTGCCGTGCCATACTACGGCCAAGAGGGAGCATACGGCACCCTTGTGACAGCCTGTCTGGAGCTGGGAAGGAAATGGGTAGCAAGCTGTTCGTCGGAGGCCTACCGTGGGCGACCGACGAAGCTGGTCTTAGAACGGCGTTTGAGAGTTTCGGCACTGTTGCCGACGTCAAGGTAATCCTAGATCGCGAAACCGGACGGTCGCGTGGATTTGGATTTGTGACGTTTGGCACACCAGACGAAGCGCAAGCTGCAATCGCTGGAATGGAAGGTAGTGAACTCGACGGTCGTCGAATCACTGTTCGAGTTGCTGAAGAGCGCTCGGGTGGTGGTGGTGGACATCGTCCGAGTGGTCCGCCTCGTGGTCCACGTCGTGGTCCACCATCCACTCCGGCACCAACATATCGCCGCGGGGGCGGCCCTCCGGGTCGTGGTGGCGAATACGGCGGCGACCGACGTGGCCCCGGAGGTCCTGGCGGCCCCGGAGGTCCTGGCGGCCCCGGAGGTCCTGGTGGCCCTGGAGGTCCTAGCGGCCCACGCTACGGCGGTGACTCCGGCTACCGGTCGGACTCCGGCCCACCGCGTGGACGCGGTGGTCCTCCGGGTCGTGGTCCAGGCGGTCCTCCGGGTCGTGGCGGTCCCCCGAGTCGTGGTCCAGGCGGTCCTCCGGGTCGTGGCGGTCCTCCGGGTCGTGGCGGTCCTCCGGGTCGTGGCGGTCCTCCGGGTCGTGGCGGTCCTCCGGGTCGCGGCGGTCCTCCGGGTCGCGGCGGTCCCCCGGGTCGTGGTGGCTTTGATGGCGGTGGCGGCGGCGGTGGCGGCGGTTTCGGCGCTGCTGAGCCCGAGCAAGAGTGGGACGAGCGCAAGCGCCGTAAGGGCCCGAAGCGTAAGGAAAAGTCGGCGGACGAGCGCGATTCGCGTGGACCCCGCGGGCGTGCTGCTTCACCCAAGCGTGGTAAGGTCGAAATCTTCGAGGATGACGACTACTAGGCCACTTCGGTAGCGGCCTCGCCGCTATCAGGTCACTCTCCAACCCACCGTTTCGCTGTGCGGACGGTGGGTTGCTTTGTTTCGGGTGGCGCGCTTGGAGCCGTCCCTCTACAGGGGCGGTCAAAGGAGGCGTAATGTCTGACGTGATTGGCGAAGGAAAGGTCGTGAGCATCCACTTCACATTGCAGGCGGAGGGCCAGACCTTGGACACCACCCAAGATGGCGAACCGTTGCTTTATTTGCATGGTGTGGGGGGCGTTGTGCCGGGTCTTGAGGCGGCGCTGGCCGGCAAGGCGGTTGGCGACCACGTAGTGACAAACGTGGAACCGGCAGATGGGTATGGCGAACGGAAGGATGAGCCTGCCATGCGGGTGCCTCGCAATCAGTTCCCTGCGGACTTCCCCGCTCAGCCGGGTGTGCCGGTCGGTGGTGAAGACGAGGAGGGCAACGTTTTCACTTACTGGATCACCCAGGTTGAAGATGACCATGTGGTGGTAGATCCAAACCATCCACTCGCAGGCGTACGTCTGGAATTTGATGTGCGCGTCATCGAAGTCCGCGATGCTACGGAGTCGGAGATGGAGCATGGTCATCCGCACGGCCCCGGCGGGGCTCACCACTAGGGGAGGGAGTCGCCATGCAATTCCGTACACTGCTGGGCAGTTTAGTAGTCGTTGGTGGGTGCGTAAATCCAGATGCGCCTGCGCCCGGTGGGGACAGCAGCGAGTTCGTATTTAGCGTACCTGCCGGCTCGTCCATGAACGGCATTGGAGTTCGGCTTGTCGAGCTGGGCTTGGCCCCAAGTGAGTTCAAGTGGAAGTGGTACTTACGGTCTGCAGATGGCACATGCCTGAAGGCAGGCGACTTCCTCCTGCGTCGTGACATGTCCATGGCCGAGGTCCGCGAGACGGTGTGTGGTGCACCCGTTGCCAACGACGAACCGTTCACGGTGGTCGAGGGGTGGCGGATTCGAGACATCGATGCGGCACTCGTCGCGAAAGGGTGGATTGAGGTTGGGGATTTTACTCGGGCGGCGAACCGGATGACCGCAGAGGTCCCCTTCGACGTACCGGTGCAAGCAACGTCTTATGAGGGCTATCTGTACCCAGATACCTACATGGTGTCGCCGCCCCCGCGATTTACACCAGACATGCTCATCGAGCGTCAGCTAGAGGGTTTTAACAGCCGCTTTGTGCAACCCCACTCTGCTGCACTTAACGGCCAACGGTCGCTTCAAGACATTGTGGTGATGGCGTCCATGTTGGAGCGCGAGGAGCCGAAGGACTCCAATCGGGCTCGTGTTGCTGGTGTTCTGTGGAAGCGCATCGACAACGACTGGCATTTAGGTGTGGATGCAACCAGTCGGTATGAGCTCGACGAATGGAACAACAGGCGCGCATTCCTGGTCAAGCTGCGCGATCCCCAGGACCTGTACAACACCCGCCTTCGTCCTGGCATGCCGCCAACTCCCATTGGGAATCCGTCTATCACCGCTTTAGAAGCTTCGTTAGCTCCCGAAGACTCAGAGTTCTGGTACTATTTGCATGACGCCAATGGTGTCTGGCATGGTGGTCGCAACGCAGCCGAGCATGAGGCGAATCGCCGCCGCTACAACGTTTATTGAACGTCGGCGAATCGGCACCGTGTAGGCGGTGCACCAATCGCCAGTCTGCTACGAGTCGCTGCCGAAAGAGCGCTCGAACAGATCGTCGACTGCCTGCTTACCGGTATCTGTGAGGTATCGGGTACCCGCGCCCGTGAAGTGATGGCTATCAATGACGGGGGCACCAGGCACCCAGGCGTCACCGCTCCACTGGAACCATGCGCTCTGCTCTTGGTCGAAGACCCATAGGTCCTTGTTCCACATGCGAGCAAGCTCAACCGACCAGCCCGTGCCGCCAACAACAGTGCCATCTTCTTGGATGGAACCGATGACGAACACCTGTTGGCTGCGGCTGACCATGTGCCAAAGCGTCTGTAGAACTTTCCGAATCAGCGTACCTTCGCTGTACGTACGGTTTAGTCGACGGGACACATAGACCAAGCTCACGTCGCCCGCAGCGAGTTCCCGGGGAGACAACGCATATCGACCGTTGTCGCGCGACTGCTTGTGGCCTTCGAACGTAAAGTTCACTTCTTGGACGCCCCACTTCTCACTGGCGACGCCAAAGGACTCCTCAGCGCCCGTGGCACCCCCGCTGTACATGGTGCACTCGCCAGGAGCCCGGTGGCTTCTCTTGGGGGAATCGGTGTCATCAGACGCGCCCAGCAGGAGGTGGGACGACGGGTCTAAGCGAACTGGCAAGACTTCGGTGCCGGACTCTGTGGTTCGATCGATAGCCACGATCTCGCCATCTTGACGAAGCACGAGGGCCACATCTACCGCGAGGTCTGCAGAGGCCGTGTCCATGCTTCGGGCAGTCATCCACACGGGTACGCCACGGGTGATCGCGAAGGTGCGCAATGCGGGGAGTAGCTCAGCGAGCTCAACCTGCTCGAAGCCGTCAATGACCACCATGCGTGGTTCGAATTGAGCCACTTCCGCCAACATGTTCAGGTTTCGTTCGAGATGCCCGAGGTCGAAGCCCTTGTCCAAGTAGCTGTGGATGACTCGATGACGCTCTGAGGCGACCAGTGCATCACTACGGTCTCGGACTTGCCCGGTGCGTGCAAGGCCCCCAATGACCTCGTGGTAGTGCGAGCGGACGTGTTCAACGGTCTCCGACAAGCTGACATGCAGGAGCGAGCGGTCGGCCAGCAGGGCCTCTAGAGCCACGTGCACGAGAACGGCCGTTTTACCAATGCCAGCAGGAGCAAGAATCAGACCGAGCTGACCTGCGCCGAGTGTTTGTGCATCGAGATGTGCGACGGGTGCGTTGTCTAGTTCCATGCCCACGTGGGCCCCCTCGGAGTGGATGTTCCACAAATTCCCGCGCCACATAAGACGAAACCCTCCGCGAGGGAGGGTCTCAGGTGGCAAAGAATTGCCGATGTCGAGGGTTGCCCATGTGAGCAACCCTCTTGACGGTCAAGACTACTTCTTCTTCTGCTCTTCGGCGTAGGCAGCGCGGAGGTCATCAGCGACGTTGTTCGGCGCCTTCTCGTAGCTTGCAAATTCCATCGAGAACTCAGCCTTGCCCTGGGTCGCAGAGCGAAGGGTGGTCGAGTATCCGAACATCTCAGCGAGAGGCACGCGGGCCTCGATGCGTGAGAATCCTTGCTCTTCGGTCTGACCAACGATCATGCCGCGACGCTGCATGAGGGTAGAGGTCATGTTGCCGTTGAACTCGGCCGGGCCTTCGAGGTCCACGCGCATGACGGGCTCGAGGATGACCGGGCCTGCCTTCTCGTACACTTGACGCCAAGCGCCGCGGGCGGCCTCTTGGAATGCGATGTCCGAGGAGTCCACGTTATGCGAAGAACCGTCGTTGATGGTGACGCGAACGCCAGTCACACCCACTCCGATAAGACGACCTTTGTCGAGCTGGCTACGGAAGCCCTTGTCACATGCGGGGATGTATTCCTTGGGAATGACGCCGCCCTTGATGCTGTCGACGAACTCGTAGTGGCCATCATCCATGGGCTCGACGAATCCGCGGATACGACCGTACTGACCTGAACCACCGGTTTGCTTCTTGTGGGTGTAGTCAAAGTCTGCTTTCCGGGTGATGGTCTCGCGGTAGGCAACTCGCGGAGGCGAAGTCTCGACCGGCACACCGTATTCGCGACGCATGCGCTCGATGTACACGTCCAGGTGCAACTCACCCATGCCAGCGATGATGGTATCGCCGGTCTCGGGGTCGGAGGACACGCGGAAGGTCGGGTCTTCACGGCCGAAACGCTGTAGAGCCTTGGACAGGTTCTGCGTGGTGGAGCGGTCGGTCGCGTTGATGGTGTAGCTAATGACCGGGTCCGGAACGAAGATCGAGGTCATTGTGATCTCGATGTTGCCGTCCGTGAAGGTGTCGCCCGACGCGCAGTCGATACCGAACAACGCAACGATGTCGCCAGCTTCACTGTGGTCGATTTCTTCTTTGTCGTCCGAGTGCATGCGGACAATACGGCCGACCTTGACCTTTTGGTTGGTCCGGCTGTTGTAGATGAAGTCGCCGGTATTGACTTGGCCCTGGTACAAACGAATGTAGGTGAGCTGGCCGTAGCGACCTTCTTCCAACTTGAATGCCAGGCCAATGAACGGCTTGCTGGGGTCGGTCGGAATGACGACTTCTTCTTCTTCTCCGCTGGCCATGTCGAGGCCGCGGTTGACGACGTCGGTCGGGTTCGGCAAGAAGGCTAAAACGCCGTCCATCATGGCTTGCACGCCGTAGTTCTTGTAGGCGGAGCCCATGAACACAGGGGTGAGCTGACGAGAGATGGTGGCCTTGCGGATGGCGGCCTTGAGGGTTTCATTATCGACCGCCTCTTCCATCATCTCTTCCATGAGGCCGTCGTGGAACATGGACGCTGCGTCCAGGAGCTTCTCACGGTACTCTTCGGCCTGCTCTAGGTACTCGGCCGGGATGGCGGTGTACTCGAGCTCTTCGCCGTTTTCGCCCTTGTTGTAAATGGCCTGCATTTCAACGAGGTCGATGACGCCCAGGAGGTCGCCTTCGCTGCCGATCGGAATTTGGACCATGGCGGCGTTGTGCTTGAGCTTCTCGCGCAGCTGTTCGGTGACGCGGAAAGGGTTGGCTCCCTGGCGGTCCAGCTTGTTGACGAATGCAATGCGCGGGACGTCGTACCGGCGCATCTGGCGGTCAACGGTCAGCGACTGCGACTGAACACCGGCCACGCCGCAAAGGACGAGGATGGCACCATCGAGGACTCGCAGAGCACGCTCAACTTCAATCGTGAAGTCAACGTGCCCAGGGGTGTCGATGATGTTGATGTGGTGTGCTTTCCACTCGGTGAAGGTCGCGGCGGACTGGATGGTGATTCCACGCTCTTTCTCAAGCTCCATGGAGTCCATCTTGGCGCCGACGCCGTCCTTACCGCGGACTTCATGGATGGCGTGAATCTTGTTCGTGTAGAACAGGATGCGCTCGGTCAGAGTAGTCTTACCCGAGTCGATGTGGGCAGAGATGCCGATGTTACGGACCATGTCGAGATTCATGACGGAGCGCTCCCAAGGTGGGGTCTAAAAAGGTCGGCGGTGATAAGCCGCATGGGCACCGTGGGCAAGCGAGTGACGGCGCGCGAGTCTTATCCGTGGTAAACCGGCGTCTGTCGGGATCGTCCCGGACCCCAAGGAGTAGGCCATGAAGCTGTTCGCTATTGCCAGTGTCTTGTTTGTTGCCGCTTGCGGCACCTCGACCCCCGAAACCACCACTACCGCTACCGACGACGCCCACGCTGGCGAGCATGCTGCGGACCACGCGGAAGGCACGGCCGCCGAAGCCGCCGATGATATGGAGCAGGTTGCTGCAGGCATGGAGGGCTCCGCTGACGACGCCGAAGGCACTGACGCTGACAGCGAAGGCTCCGGAGATTCTGTCGAAGCCGCTGCTGCGGGAACTGCCGCCGCCCCGTCCCCTGCGCCAGCTCCTGCAGCCAGCAGCATGGCTCGCCCAGCGCCCGGTTCGGCCGCGACTCCGGGTGCTATGACCCGTCCGGCTCCTGGTTCAGCGGCAGCCCCTGCTCCGGCAAGCGGTGGTATGACTCGTCCGGTTCCGGGTCCGGCTCCAGCACCCGCTCCCGCGGGCGGAATGACCCGCCCCCGTTAGTTCTGTCATGATCGACCTCCCGCGGCGGGTTGAACCGCTGTGGGCCCCTCGCCCTGTAGGAGTTTTCATGCGCTGGTTTTGGCTACCTTGTGCTGCCGTCGTGTTTTTTTCATCGCTGGCATGCTCACTCGGAGATTCCTCGCCCGAGGTCATCGAGCCAGTGCTCGGAGCAGAGGACTCGGAGTTTGGAGCGGCGACTGAGGTTGCCGTAGATGAGTCCAGTTGTTGCTGTGCGTACATCCAAGAGACGAGCCAAGAGAAGACCTATGACTCCATGCTGTCGCGAAACTGCACAGAATGGGGCTTTGAGTGCGTCGACGATGGCTTCTGCGACGGTACGATGGCGGCGGTTGAGCCGGAGCCTGCAGTGGCACCGGCGCCAACACCTGTTCCAACACCGGCTCCCGCAGTAGCGACTCCACGGCCGGCTCCGGCTCCGGCGTCATCATCCATGACAAGGCCCGGTTCTGGTACCGTTCGCCCATCCGGCACAACCCGACCGTCGAGCGGTGGGATGACACGGCCCGGAAGCGGGTCGACCACCCGTCCCTCCACCCGCCCAGCGCCAAGTCCGTCTCCCCGGCCATCCGGTGGTGGAATGACTCGTCCACGCTGATACCGTCTGTTCGGTGGCGCGAGCGGCTAGACGCCCTGCCTACGCCTTTGCGTAGAGCTGGGTCTGAAGGAAGTCTTCGAGGAAGCTGACGACAGCTTGGTCCAAGTCTTCGGGGCCGCCGAGCATGGTCGACAGCTGCACACGGTCCTCGATGGCGAATCGCACGAGCATGTGCATGGTGCCGAAGATGTAAAGGCGTGTGCGGACAGGGGTCCAGTCAGGCCGGAAGCTCCCCAAGATCATCTCCAATCTCATTAGGACAGGCTCGGAGTAGTGGCCCACAACCACTTCGTCGTGCAGCCCTTGGTCCAGCACATGTCGCAGTACCAGACGGATGTGCTCGCGGTGTTCTTGGCAGAACGCCCAAGCGGTGCTGGAGAGCCATTTGACGGTCTCCGGTCCCACAGGAGGGACTTCGGAGGGCAAAAAACCAAGTAGGTCTTCGTAGAGGTGCTGTAGGACGGTCATGTACAGACCCTCCTTCCCCTCGAAGTAATACGCGAGTGTCGCTACGTTCACCTTTGCAGCTTTGGCTATCAGGCGTGTAGACGTCCCGGCGAACCCATTTGCTGCGAACAGCGGCAGTGCGGCTGCGAGAATTCTGTCCCGCGTATTTTCCCCGGTGGTCCCCTTCGGTACTGGCACAGTTTCCCTCCCCTTCGTGATTCGGGACCGTCCGTAACCCACACTCAGGCTAGGGGGTGTTCGTGGTCGGAATACAAGGCCATTGGAGGTCACGATGTCAGTCGCAGAAGGTCAAGTATTGCTCTGGGGCTGGACCCTCGAAGCGTGGGCCCACCGCTCGAAAGAGTTGTTGGGTGCACAAGAAGTGACGCCTCGATTTGTCGGTGTGGCGCTGGAAATACTGCGAGATGTAAGTATTGGACGCGTAGTTCGTGCATCGGATGGTGCGCTGATTGCTGACCTCGGCGAGGGGCCAGAAACGCGTCTGGCAGATGGCACCGTCCCGGACGCCTCCACACCGTGGGGACTGGCGATGACCCGACAGGCGCTGTGCACACGTCATGTTCGTGAGCTTGTGGAAATGGGTGTGCACGTCTCGGCGATCGATTCGCTGTGGGTAGACGCGACTGTCACGGTAGCCGCTGGAGCCGCGCTGGGGCCTGGCGTGACACTGCGGGGCAGTACGACCGTTGCTGCCGGTGCGGTCGTCATGATGGGGTGTCATGTGACCGACAGCACAATCGGCGAGAACGCAACGCTCAAGCCACACACGGTGGCCGATGGAGCAAGTATTGGATCGAAGGCGGCTGTGGGGCCGAGTGCACACCTACGGATCGGCGCCGACCTCCGCGAAGGCGTGAAGGTGGGCAACTTTGTAGAGGTCAAGAAGAGCGTGATGCATCCGGGAAGTAAGGCGTCGCACCTGACCTACATCGGAGATGCAGAGGTGGGGCCATCCGCGAATATTGGCGCTGGCACCATCACCTGCAACTACGACGGCTACGGAAAGCACAAGACCGTCATTGGGGCAGGTGCCTTCATTGGCTCGAACAGCTCGTTGGTCGCACCGATTACGATTGGCAAAGGTGCCATTGTAGGTGCCGGCTCTGTCATTACCCAAGA
>JBLHSN010000116.1:0-15674 GCA_047626195.1 Myxococcota bacterium | reverse complement strand
CCGGATACGATGGGGGCGGTCTGGCTGGTGGTCGGCGTGTCGACGGTGGGCGCACCGGGTGGCGTTCGGTCGATGTCCAGCTCATCGCTGGTGCTGTGAGGTCCATGACGACTTCGTCGGAGGTACCGTTGCGGACGGATTCACCGGTTCCGAGGACTAAAACAGTCCGACCATCGGCTGTGCCGTCTGCCGCTAGCCGCGGTGAATGAACAGCAACTCTTGGTGTCGATTGGGTCCGATACAGGGAACGATGATGGGCATAGGACTCGTTCCTGTTGTGACCGTTGGCTGTGCGGCACGAGTCCCTGTCCAGACGGTGGAGCCGATGTCAACGGAGGCTGTGTCTGAGAGCTAGGATTCGGTGACCGAGCTCCACGAACAGATGGCGGATGTTGTGCCCGCGCCTCCGCCCTACCTCTTGACGTCGGTGGATGCGGAGTGTGCGTACGGCGTGACTCAAGGGGTGTGCGAGCCGTCCACCCCCTCTCCGACTGCCCTGCAACCGCCGAAGAGGCCGCGATTATCCAGGTGTCCGGATCAGGCGACGTGGGTCTGTCTGTACCCTGGCGTTGGTTATGAATGTGGCGTTCCGTGGCTACGCATAGGTGGAATGGGCAACCCGAGGGCACCTACGACAACGCCGGTCAATGGTACGCAACGCAAGACTACGACTTCCAACGGTGTCCGGCGACCGAGCGTGCGCGTGAGGCAGCATGCTAGACGCTTTCCAATGGCGCGTGTGTCATCGACGATGTGCGCTGCACCTGGCCGAATGGGGTGTGGGAGAGTGGGGCTCTGCCACCACGGCCGTAGACCCGAAGTCTTCGTTCGCTGACGAGCTGCGAGTTCGGGTGCGTTGCTGTCTACACTCCGGCAGAGACCCTGGAGGCTGGCGTCGCTTTTGCGTTTACGGCGACCCTTGAGGAGTGCGAAAGTGGAAACCGTTCGTGTTGCACCGGGCGGGGCACTTTACCAAGGAATGGGGGTTGGGCCCGTCGACTTCTCTCTCGACACCATTACCGGCACTCCCATGGACAACCGCCTGTGCGGCACCCACATTCTGTGTAGCTCCACCCTGCGCGTAGTTCGAGACGGTCAAGAAGTCCGTATGAGCCCGTTGCCTCTACACGCGAACTACGCGTCCTTCGTTGGGGGCCAACGGCTCCCGTACATCGGTGACTCCAGCCGTCGACCACAAGACTTCTTTGCCGCTCTCGCCGGGTACAAGGACACTTCGCTGCACGGTGTTCACCAGCACACGGACACGGTCGTTGGCGTTCACGCGCTGCCACGACAGAACATCAGCATGGTCGGCTGGGGGCCAGATGAGGGTGCCGTTACGCAGTGCACTGTTGTCGTGTCGTAGGGCCAGCAAGCCGCGGTAAGTCTGTACAATGGAGGCTGTCTGTGGGGCCTCGGCGTTGCGCCGTGCGATGTCTGGATTCATCGGTAGCCAAGGTACTCCGGTGGTGAATCCGCCTTCGGCCGTCCACTGCATGGGGGTTCTGGCGCCGTCACGCCCCTTGAAAATCGGCCAGAAGCGAATGCCGGGTGGGTCGACGATATCCGCTTTCTTCAAGCGCCCCTCCACCATTCCAAGCTCTTCGCCGTAGTACAGAAAGGGCGTTCCCGGCAGGGTCAGTGCGATGATAGCCGCGGCTTTGGCGCGTTCATCACCGCCACCCCAGCGTGTGGGATGCCGCTGGAAGTCGTGGTTCGACAACACCCACGTTGGCCAGCCGTCCTTGGGCAAGGCGTCCAGCTGCCGACGGATGGCTGAGGCCAGCTTCTTCGACGTCCACCGGCTGTGCAGCAGGGCAAAGTGAAAGGCCATGTGCAGTTGGTCATCGCCGACAAAGTCTGTGGCGCGGTCGTAGCGAAAGCGTTCGTCGAGGGTCTCACCAATTAGAACGGCGCCGTATTCGTCAGCTAAGGCGCGCATCTGGCCCAAGACCTTGGGCAAGTCCGGCTGGTCGCGGTCGTGGACATGGTGCTGACCCACGTAGCCATAGGCCAAGGCACCGGGATGCCAGCGGCGAGGATTGCTCGGCAGGTCGGGGTGCTTCAGGTAGCTGTTGAAGACGTCCAAGCGAAAGCCGTCCACGCCGCGCTCAAACCAGAAGCGCAACACGTCTAGGACCGCGTCGACGACCTCGGGATTGCGCCAGTTCAGGTCGGGCTGTGCCGGGAGGAAAGAGTGCAAGTAGTAGCTGCCGGTGGCCGCGTCTTTCGTCCAGGCTGTGCCACCGAAGATGCTCTTCCAGTTGTTGGGTACGGTGTCGCGCCAGATGTACCAGTCGCGTTTGTCGTTGGTCTTGTCGGCGCGTGAGGCGGTGAACCAGTCATGCTGGTCCGACGTGTGGTTGAAGACGCCGTCTAGGATGACCTTGAGGCCGCGGGCGTGGCAGTCGGCAATGAGGTGGTCCATGTCGGCCACGTTGCCAAAGACCGGGTCCACATCACAGTAGTCGGCCACGTCGTAGCCAAAGTCGGCCTGTGGGCTCGGATGTACCGGTGAGAGCCACACTGCTCTCACTCCGAGCTGTTCGACCCAGTCCAAGCGGGAGCGCAGACCCGGAAGGTCTCCGATGCCATCACCATTGCTGTCTTGAAAGGAGCGGGGGTAGATCTGATAGACCGCCCCGGTCCTCCACCATGCGGCGTCACTCATTGCTGTTGCGCTCTTCGAGCCACTCTTCGAGCTCCACGGAGCTGTCGAACATGGAGTTGGCGGTGAGGTTGAGGCCAAGGTCTTCTGGGACGCCATCGCCAAAGACGGCCCAAGTGGCCTGCAAGCGGAAGATATGGGTGCCGTCAACGCTGGGGACGAAAGTATTGAGGTAGTACTGGTCGAATACTTCGATCAGATTGGAGCTGACCTCGGGAGGGTAGACCTGCCAGTTTCGGTGGTTCATGGCCCAGCTTCCGTCCGGTAGCTCCACCCATTGGTATTGGTTGTACGACTCGCCTTGGCTGTTGAAGCCCAGGCCAAAGCGGGAGTCCTGCTGTTCGTCGGCTTCGGCGGTCAGACAGGTTTGGTCGGCGAAGTCGTCGCCATCACACAAACGCCAGGTTCGGCTCCATTCGGCGAAGGTGTCTGGAAACACCTCATCCTGCGGCATGCCGGTCAGCGCAAAGACGTAGTCATCCATGGACTGTGTCCCCGCAGTTCCGACCGCAGCTCCGAGCATTCCATCGGCTGCGCGCCCCTCCTTGAGGTCGGGGTGGGTCCAGACCACCGAGGCATCAATGCCGTCCACCGTCTCTTGGTCTAGGACGACGGATAGCTGAAAACCCCGGTCTTGCTCGGGGTCAAAGCCGTCTTCAAACCAAGCCTGTAGATTGACCAGTCCCTCCGACAGCCGGTCTTGATTGCCATGTTCGCTGAACAAGAAGGCGGCGACCGAGTCGAGGTCTTCCGGCGCCGGCGGAGGTGGACGGCAGCCGACCCATAGGGCTGCGGCCACGAGAGCAAGTCCGCGGCGCGTCACATCCGGCCCGCGCAGTACGTGGACCCTTGCGAATACGTCTCCATGGCTTCAAACGTATCTTCGATGCCTGCTGTCGCGAACATAGAGGCGGCACTCGCTGGCACGCGGCCACCCGGGTCGACCCACGAATGGTACTCAACCAGGGTGTGGGATGGGTCCAGTGCCAGCATGAACCACGCACCGTGTGAAAAGCCAATAGCGACCAAGCCATCGGTGGCGGTCTGGGCGGCCGGGCTCAGTGCGGTGTTTGCGAAGTCGGTCGGACTCGCCCACCCTAGCTCGCGCATTGCACCGGCTGAGGCCTCGTGGATAGCGGTGTTGTAGGTGTTTTGCGTAATCCACCAACGGTCTGTGATGAGCGGGATGGACGCGGTCATCAGCACCTGGCGATGGTCGGCGCAGGGAGTGCCGTCAATGATCTCGATGTAGTCGACGGGGAGCAGGTCCACATGCTGGGTCTCGCTGTTGAGTCCAGCCCACAGCTGGTCAAGTCCCACGTCCAAGACGCTCACGCCGTAGCCGACCTTGTTCGAGCTGCCTTCGACGCGGAACAGGCCGGTGACGACCTTGCCTTGGGCGGCTTTGCGGTAGTCGTCGCTGGAGAAGGTGGGCAGGGGACCCTCGATACGGTGGGTGCGGTATGGCTGGGTCTCAGCAACGCGCTCAAGCAGGACGTCAGCGTCGTAGGCCATAGCGGTGGTGGCAATCAATAGCAGCATAAACGCTCCCGGGAGCGGCAGTGTAGCGGATCACTACGACCGCTCGTCTCATTTCTTATAGCGCTAGCGCAGCACAGGAACTGTCAGGTCGACGCGTGCATCCCCGAGAGTCTGAACAATATTCCAACGGCCCCAGTCGCTGCGCATCTGGTCAGCAAGACGCAGCTCTACAGGGGTGAGCATCAGTCGTGGTCTCGACCCCCACCCTTTGGCGCTCCCAGTTCGGCCGCCATTTCCCTGGTGGTAACCAGTTACAACGTCGTCAGTTGGCGACCGCCCGGAACGCACCCTAGCGCCGGTTTCTTCCATCAATCCCATCGCTCATCCCTGGAGCAGGCGGACGTCCTCTACGAACAACTCGCTATTTCCGCATTCTGGAGGCGCCAGGCGGAGTCGATTGACACCGGCACGCCGCTGACGGCTCTCTTAGGTTGCATAGGCGGACGATTACGTGGGATTAGCCATAGGAATGACGGCCCACGACAATCCGTGCGTCGTCGACGGGCAGGCCCTGCTCGTTCACGATGTCGCGCGTGACGGTCAGATCGGGGCTGGGAGCACAGCCGATGACTGCCAGTAGGAGAAACCGAAGAAACGTGGCGGAGAATGCACTTGAATCGCCACAAATCGTCGTACTCGGGCCTAGCGTTTGCGGCAGTAAACGGGGAGCGAGAAACAGCCATTACTTGCGTAGGGGCTCACGGTTCCATTGGAGAGCCGCCAGTACTTGTGCATCCAGCGGTCTCCATTGCACGTGTCATCGTCCGTCGCGTCAGTCCCCGTATACCACATTGCCCCTCCATAACCGATGTTGTTAGACGGGTTGTCGGCGCTGACGAAGTATGGGTCGCGGTTGTAAAAGCGCTGGCCTCGGTTCCAGTAGGTGCAGACAGCAGGAAGAGGCGTGCGGCTATTGTAGATGAAGCCATACTCGTACTCTAGGCCGGGATACTCGTCGATCTGACAGTCGGTACCTTCCGCGAGGTCACCCAAGTCACCGCACTGAAACCATGGCTTGCCGGACTCGAAAACGATCTGTTCGTGTGTGTGCAACAGGTCAGCGTTGCTGCCATTGGTCAGCGTTTGGATATCGCCTGGAGACACGCCATCCAGGGTAGCCGCTTTCGGAGACGTACCTACTCGCTGGCGCGGTAGCATCTCGGAAGCGCCATCGATGGCGAAGCTCACCCACAGGTCTTGGCTGAGAATCTCGCTGTCCAGAGTGTCATCTGCACCGAGACTCGCACTGAGGTAGCCGTCTTCGATGCCAACCTCAGTCAGCTGCTCGGAGAACACGGCGGTGATGGGATCGGCTGGGTTGTCGCCGCTTCATAGGGAGACGCGCACGGTGTAGGTGCCATTGAGTGGACCGCCGGCGGCGTCGAGAATCCGGGCTTGGACAGGTAGCTCCGTGGGCGCTGCCAAAGCAATGGTCGGAAGTGCGGCGATGACTAGGGCGCGAAGCATGAAATCCCCTCGGTACAGCCGTACGCTAGCATGGACGCGGCCGGTGGCGGCTGGCCATCTGGGCGGGCTCACACCCTTCGTCCTTGCACTACGGGCCTACATCAGCCATAAACGCGCTCCAGAAGGGAACCTATGCGTACTTTCGTTGTCACCGCACTCGCGCTCGCGTCTACCGCAAACGCCCAAGAACAGGGTTTCGACGCCCATGGTTTCGTACCAGGCCCCGTCGAAGCGTCGGTTCGCGACCCCATTACCTGGGTCCGCCCCGGTGTGTTCTTCCCAGGAGACGTCTACGCTGGCGTGATTGGCGAGTATGTGCGCCGTCCGTTGGTGGCTGTGACTACCTCGGACTCTGGTGGCGCCTTGTCCGAGCGTGCGTTGATCCGCGACTTGGCCGTGGCCAATTTTGTCGGCGGCGTGGCCTTTCATGAGCGTGTGCGACTGGACGTTGCTGTGCCCGTCTACGCGGTGTCGGCGAACGATGGTGGCGTAGTGGGACCTGCGCCCGGAGATGTACGAAGCACTCTCACTGGCGTGGTCTTCCGCCCGGATGAGACGGTTGGCGGCGGTGGTGCCGGACTGGGTGTGTCGGTCTGGCTGGATGCTCCTTCGGGAACGCCGGAACGCTTCTTGGGCCGTGAAGGCATTGGCGGCGGCGGACGGTTGAGCTTCACCGCTGAGAGTCCAGTCGTGACCATGAATACCTTTGTGGGTATGCAGTTTGACCCGAGCATCGATGTGGCCAATGTCACCGGCTCTGATACCTTTTTGGGTGGGCTTGGGTTCGCGTTTGCGCTCTCCGACACGATTGGCTTGGACGTCGAAGCCCACGGTGCCTTCTCACTGTCGCAGAACAGCGTCAAGGGTACTGCATCGCCGGCGGAAGCCTTGATGGCACTAAAGGTCATTGGCGACGAAGGCCGTCCGGTCTACACCATCGGCGTTGGACGAGCGGTCACCCGCGGCATTGGCGCCCCGGATATCCGCGCGTTTGTCGGCATTGCCATTGGCCGCAAGAAGGGTCTGCGCGAAGCGGACACGGACCTCGTTGGTAGCGTACTTGTGGCAGATGACTGCCCAGTAGAGCCCGAAACGCGCAATGGCTACCAAGATGAGGACGGTTGCCCGGACCAGCTCGGAACGGTGCGTCCCATGGTCACCTTTGAAGGACAGCCGCGGCTGGGCTCGGTGCTCACCATCACCGGTCTACCCGATGCTTACGAGAGCCCGCTACGCCCCGAGATGACTCCTCTGACCGCGCTTCCGGGTACTGAACTCACCGCTTCGGCAATCAGCGATGGCTGTCTGACGGGTGAGATTGCCATGACCGTTGTAGAAGGCGACAACCCGCTGACAGTCGATCTACAGCGGGTCTTGGATGCACGTGTCACCGTGCAGGTCGAGGACTTGGATGGCAATCGCATTGAAGGGGCGGACGTGGCCTGGCTGTCGGACACACCGCTGTGTGTACCTGGCGAAGCGCAGACCGTTGGGTCGAGTGGTCGGGTGCAGACCGCTGTGGGCGCTGGCGAGCACAAGCTCGTCGTGGACGCCGAAGGCTACGAGATGATCTACGAGACCTTCGCCTTTGAGTCCGGCCAAGACCGGGATCTGGCAGTGGTTCTGACGCCCATTGTCGTCGAAGAACCAGAGATCGCTACGGCCCTCGTGGTGGTGGAACGCCGCCGGATTGTCATCTTGGAAAAGGTGCTGTTCGAGACCGCGAAAGCAGTCATTCGCCCAGAGTCGTTTGAGCTGCTCGACCAGGTGTCGCAGATCATTGTCGACAACCCCCAAGTGGGCCGCGTTGAGGTTGGCGGTCATACCGATTCACGTGGGTCGGACCGCTACAACTTGGAGCTGTCCCAGCGTCGCTCTGATGCTGTGCGAGCGTTTCTCATTCGGCGTGGCGTGACCGAGGACCGCTTGATTGCGGTTGGAATTGGCGAAGAACGGCCCATTGATGACAATGAGACCGACGAAGGACGCGAGGCGAACCGCCGCGTGGAGTTCAACCTGATCGACGTTCCCGAAGACGACGAGCCCATCCCCGACGAACGTGTCCCCGCGACGGATGACGTCCAGGAGACCCCATGATGCGTACTCTCTGCTTGTTGTCCTTGCTGGGCTTCTCCAATGCATTTGCCGAAGGCACCGAACAGCTCGGTACGACCCAGCGAATGGGTCCATCCACGGGGTTGTTCGTCGATATCCTGTTCACCGGTGAGACCATTACCTGGTCTGGTCAACATGCCATCCAGATCTGGGGACCCGGCAGCAATGCCAACACCGATGCACCGCTGGCTACACTCACTTCGGGCAGCACACTGTCCACCGGAGGCACGGGCGCCGGTACGTACACGGTGCGTCTGACCGGTAGCCAACAGCAAGGAAACATTGGCTACGAGACCAACTGGGATCTGGCTGTTCCACAAGCGAGCGGTGGCCGAGTGTGGAGCCGCGCCTGGCAGATGGATGCGAACAACTTCAGCGAAGCCAACGAGTTCAACGGCAGCTTCTACGCTCGCGTGGATGGCGGCGGCAGTGAGCTCGAAGCAGTGGTGGAGTTTCGTGCGGAAGGCCTCGCTGGATTCATCTGGTTCGTCGCCGCAAATGACTTTGGCATTCGTGGACAAGACGGTCGCTCCTACGACTGGCCAAGCCCGACGAATCCGGGCCTCAATGTCACCACGCAGCATCCGATCTACCTGCTTCCTCCTGAAGATGCGTCGTACGTCACCGCAGACCCATTGGTCACGGCAAGCGACTTCTTTGTGGATGCTGAGTGCGACGGCGTGTCTCCAGGCATCGTCAGCGGTGAGTTCCGCTTCAATACGGACCTGAACAAGACCTGGCACATCACCTGTGACGTCAACAATGACGGCGCCTTCGACATCACCACAGACGACGACGTCCACCTGCTCATCGCCAGCCAAAATGACCCGCGCGTGCTGTCCGCTGCCAATGAGCAGGACCGCCGCGTGCGCTGGGACGGCCTGAATAACGGTGGCGAGCCGGTTTCCCCCGGCACCTACGAGTGCCAAGTGCTGGTGACCGTGGGCGAGTTCCACTACGTCGCGAGTGACGTGGAGACCGCCTACCCAGGCATTCGGTTGTTCCAATTAGACGAGTTTGGCGGTCGTACCGGCCTGCCGATGTTCTGGAATGACGGCGAAGTCGAGTACCGCAACGCCCCCATGGGCAACGCCTTGGACTTCGACCCCGAAAATCCGTTTTTTCCGCTCAACTTCAGCGGCCCAGAAGGCATCGACAGTGCGGGAGACACCGACCTGTTCGACCCCAACGTCAACGCCCGTTCTTGGGGCTCCTTCCGCGAAGCAAGCAAAGGAAACACCAGCTATCTCGACACCTACACCTTCGTAGATGCGGCAGTCTCGCTGAACTTCGACGTCGTCGTTCTAGACCCCCTGCTGGACTCGGACTTCGACACACTGTCCGACCTCGATGAAGAGTGCTTCCACGGCACCGACCCGACCCTCGAAGACACCGACAACGATGGCCTGCGCGACGACGCCGAAGTCCTCGACCTACCCACCGATCCACTCTTGGACGACACGGATGGCGATGGCCTGCTCGACGGCGAAGAAGTCGGCAACCCCAACAACCCGACCAATACGGATGACGACGCTCTCATCAATGCACTGGACTCCGATGACGATGGCGATGGCATTGCGACCGTCGACGAGACGGGCCAAGGCGACACCGATGACGACGAGCTGCCCGACTACCTAGACCCCGATGATGACGGCGACGGCGTGCTGACTATTGATGAGTCTGGCGACACCGATGGCGACCAGGTGGACAACTACCTAGACGCAGATGACGACGGTGACGGTCTGAATACTGAGCTCGAGACCGAGTACGGCGACACCGACGGCGACTCCTTGCCCGACTACCTCGACGACGATGACGACAACGACGGTATCCTCACGCTAGACGAAGACTTGAACGGCAATGGCGACTACTTCGACGACAACAGCGATGGCGACAACTTGCCCGACTACCGCGACCCAGACGACGACGACGACGGCATTCCAACAGAAGTCGAAGGCACCGGCGACCCGGATGGCGACGGTATTCCTGCGTACCTAGACGAGGACAGCGACGGCGACAGCATCTCGGACATCACCGAAGGGACCGGAGACACCGACGGCGACAGCATCCCGGACTTCTTGGATGCGGACGATGACGGCGACGGCATCCCGACGGCCGAAGAAGCCTCGCGTGGCAACACGGATGGCGACAACGAGCCCGACTACCTGGACGAAGACGACGACGGCGACGGCATTCCGACTCTGGTGGAAGGAGACGGCAACCCTGATGGGGATGACCTGCCGAACTACTTGGACGAAGACAGCGATGGTGACGGCCTGAGCGACAGCTTCGAGACCGCCGTGGACACGGATGGCGACGACGCTGGCGACTATCTCGACCTCGACAGCGACGATGATGGCGTGGGAGATGAGACCGAAGGCCGCACGGACACCGACGGCGACTTCATTCCTGACTTCCGCGACGACGATGACGATGGCGATAGTGTTCCAACGGCGGACGAGCCTGGAGATACCGACGGCGACGGGACCGACGACTACCTGGACACCGACGACGATGACGACGGCATTCCGACCATTGAAGAAGCGGCTTGGCCAGACGACGACGTTGATGGCGACGACTTGCCCAACTGGCGGGACCTCGACAGCGACGGCGATGTGCTCACCGACGAAGAGGAAGGCACCGGTGACACCGATGCTGACGACATTCCCGACTACCTGGACCCCGATGGTGCGTACGGCACCCACTACCAGGGTGGCTGCACCTTGGACCACACAGGCGGCCTGTCCTTTGGCTGGTTGGCGTTGGTTCTACCGCTTGTCCTACGTCGCCGGAGGACCCAACGATGATTGCCGCACTCCTGTTGTTGCTCGCTCCTGCGTTCGCTGCTGATGGTCCAGAAGTTACTCGTGACATTGGTCGTGATGGCCAGGTTGTCGTGTTGTGGCCTCGGATCTCGCCCATGACCGAAGACCGACAAATCTTGGCGATTGCCGCCGAAGCCCAGTCGGTTCTGTCGCAGCTCGCTCAGAGCTTGGACCGCGCCCCGAACGTTCGGCCCATGCCAGAGCGCGTGTGCCCACGGAAGAAGAACGGCTGCCGAGCGCCCACACTCTCTGCACTCATTGCGCATCAAGACGGTGGATGTGCGGTCATTGGGCTGGTCAGCGCTGCCGGCGAGTCGCCCACCGAGGTCATTGGTTGGGTCGGCCATGTTCAGGTGCGTGAGCGCTCGATTCCGTTCCGCGAGGCGCCAGAGAGCTTGGTGCGTATCGCCGATTTTGCGCCCTGTGAGAGTGTTCTGGCGGCTCTTCCCGAGCGCTCGGACGTGCTGACGGATGCATTGCGAGCAGCGCTGGTTGCCCCCTAGAGGGTCTCACCATGCTGATTATTCTCGCTGCCATTGCTGTTGCCGTGCCACGGTCTCCTTGTGACACTCATCCGGCGCCGACCCTCGAGTTGACCGGTGACCTGCGCGGTCAAGACCTGCGCTGTGCAGACTTGCGTCAGCTCGACCTGCGTGGTGTGGACCTGACCGGTGCCGTGCTGACCGGAGCTTGGCTTCATCAGACGGACCTGCGCGGTGCCACATTGGTAGGCGCGCAGATGGGTTTTGCGCATCTAGAAGGCGCAGATCTGCGGGGCGCAGACCTCACCGATGCCTACATGCGACGTTCGGTTCTGCGCGATGCGAACCTGTATGGCGCCACCATGACGGCAACCGACTTGTGCTGGGTGGACCTGACGACGGTGGATTACATCACCGCTGCCGAGACAGCAGGTACGCGGTACTGTCGCAGTACACGGCGTCCGGATGAACTGTTTCGTCCGGATGACGAGTTCGACTGGGACTTTATGCCCTTCTTCCGAGAGCCGAGGCAGAACCTAGTAACGGTCAACGCACTCGACGGATTATCGCTTATTCAGTACGTCGATACACGTGCTTCGAATAATAGTGGTGACATCCACTTGTTTGATGACCTAGGCACTACCATTGGTGTGGACGTCGTGGGCGCGGAGTTCGTGCCGCCATTCCTAGACGCGAGCCACCGTCACACCCTGTCGGCGGTTGGACTGTCTTTTGGCCTCGGATTCGGCAGCGGCCAGCTACAGCAACAGAACTTCAGCTTCGTCACGGCAAACGTAGGCCCGTTCATCCGGCCATTGTCTTTTATCCAGCTTGAGGCCGGACTTGCGGCGGGTGTGACCCTGAACGATATGTTCACCGACAAGACCGATGTCTCTGTGTATTACGGCGTTCGCATCAACATTCGCCCGCTGGTGGACATTCTGGATGACCTGGCCGAAGTCATCTTTTAGAGTGGACTACGGGCTTCAATCTACCGCTTTCGGCTAGTTGTGGCTCACGACCAAACCACCCTGGCCGCCGTTCCCGGAGGCTCCGTTGGTGGTTGACGTGTTGCGAGGAGAGCGCCCTCCAGCGCCGCCGACACCCGCTGCGGGCGAGCTTGCTGTGGTGCCAGGTGTGCTGACAATAGCGCCGACGCTGTACACACCCACACTGTGACCGCCGCCTCCGCCTCCGCCTCCGCCTGAGTGACCACCGCGTCCGCCGTTTCCACCGCGACCGGCTTCGAAGCCTGTGCTCTGGCCACCCTGGGCACCGGCACCTGCGTCGCCGCCAACGCCGCCGTCACCGCCGTTTCCGCCGCGGCCGCCAGAACCGAGGTTTAGGCGCGAATCGAGGAGGTTGACGACACCGCCGGCCGCGAACACAGCAAAGCTTCCGCCGCCGCCGCTTCCGCCTTGGCCCGACGTTCCGGCACGACAGCCGCCAGCGCCACCGCCACCGCCGCCGTTTCCACCGAAGTCGCTACCGAAGAAGCCGTCGTCGCACGCACCCGCGCCACCGCCACCGCCACCGCCACCGCCGTGGATGCCAATCCAGCCGGCAGATCCCGAACCCGCACGCCACCACAGACTGCTAGCTAGGGAGCCGTTGCCGGATGAGCCATTGCCGCCAACACCGTCTGTTCCGCTAGTGCCGGTGTTCCCGTCGTCGCCAGTACCGACGGCTGGGGTGCAGCTACCGCTTGCATCGCCCGCTCCCGCACTTCCGCCGCGGCCTGCGGACCCAGAGAGGGTTGAGGCGTTGCCGCCACCGGTGCCACCCTGGGCGTCGCAGGCGTCGTTGTTCCAGAGCGAACATGACGCACAGGCGTTGAAGGTACAGCAACGCTCATCGCCTTTGCCGCCAAGGCCTCCGCGACCGGCAGCGGTGGCGCCGGAGCAGGAACTGTTCGTGCCCGGGGCGCCGCCCGGTGCCTGCGAGTCACGGCAGGTATCGAAGGTGCCATGATTCTCGCCGTTGCCGCCTCGTGAGCCATTTCGGTTGGCCGGCTCGGGTCCAGAGCCACCGAAAGAACCGATGGCGCCTGGACCTGCGTCACCGGCGTCGATGGTCACCCGCTCCAGGCTGATTGAAGCGCCTGATGCCGAATGAATGGCGTAGCTCGACTTGCCGATTCCCGAAGTGGGAACGTTGGCGCCGGCAATCTCCATATCCATGGCTGAAAAGTCGGCGCCGCGCACTTGGATGCCGACGTATTCGCCGCCCAGAGTGGTTCCGGTAAAGCGTACGGTATGTCCGGAGGCGCCGCTAACGTTGCGCGTCCACACACTGTTGAAGCCACCGACTAAGGTCACGGTGCTGTTGACATTGAACGAGCCCGAGTAGGTGCCGGCCCGAACATTGACGAATGGCTTGTTGGTCGCGGCGGCCCGCCCCACTGCGTAGGAAAGGGTCGAGCAAGGACTGCCGAAGGCGCAGTTCCCACTGTCGCTGCCACCGGGCGCGACGAACACACCATCGGTCAGTACGCCGTCGATGCCGTCGCAGTCTTCGTCTGCGTAGTTGGTGTCCGCCGTATCGAACGCGCCCGGGTAAATGGTGTCATTCGCGTCGTTGCAGTCGCCGTCTTGAACGGTGCCACGACAGCTCTCGAAGCTGCCGGTACACGGGCCTTGTTCGCAGAAGCAATCGCCATCGTCGTCGAAGACCACGGTTCCCTCATCGATGTAGCTGTCGCAGTCGTCATCAATACCGTTGAGAGACTCGGGCGCACCCGGAAGAACGGTGCCGTTGTTGTCGTTGCAGTCGTCTACTGGCAAAACGCCCGTGTAGGCGACGCAGAGCTCGTTGACATGTTGGTCTTGGTCGAGGTCTGCATCATCGATTGCGCCATTGCAGTCGTTATCGTCACCGTCTCCGCAGGTCTCGTCCGCTCCTGGAAAGGCGGTCGCGTCCATGTCATCGCAGTCACCGGAGTTGGGGGAAAAGCCATCACCGTCGATATCGATATCGTTGGGGTCAGAGACGAGCAGTGTGACAGAGGAGTCCGCAATGTTGCCATCGCTGTCTTCGGCGGTAAGAGTCACGTTGTAGGTCCCGACATCGGGCGATTCCCAGGTCACTCGAATGGAGCCATTGCGCTCTGCGAGGTCTTCGTACAGGAACGACTCGACGCCGCCAGAGTTTGCTGCGGTCCACGCCAAGGTGACCCACAGATTGTCTGGCAGCTCTTGGGGGTCGCTGACCAGGCCAACGATGTCGATGTCTTCACCGAGCTCGAACGCATCGAAGTCGCCCGGCTGAATGAACTCGACGGTGGGAAGCTGTGGTCCGCCAATGACCTCTACGCTGATGGTGTCGAATGCGGTCTCGCCAGCGCCATCGGTTGCAGCCAAGGTGATGGTGTGAAGGCCGTCTGATAGTGCGGTCTCAAACACGGTGTTGCCGAACTCGTCTGGTGCGACGAGATCCGCGAGGCCTAGCTCACCGTCTTGGTCACTGGTCCACCACACTCGACTGATGTCCGCAATGCGGTTGCCATCGCTTACAACCCCTTCGAAACGCAGGAGCGCTCCTGTCTCGAAAGTATCGCCAGTAACGGGCGCATTGATGGCCACGGCTGGCGGCACATTGATCTGATTCTGCACGCCGACGTCGCTGCTACACGCAGCGAGAATGAGAGCGACAGAGGGGACGAGAGAGATCGATCGAATAGTCATAGCTGATCGTGGTCCCTGAACGCCGGAGTGTCAACTACTCCGCTGCATCAAAGCTCGGGGAGACACGGAAGCGAGAGGAGTCAGGGGCCGGGCACTCGGGGGACACCAATTGGATCCATTCCTGGGGAGAAACTGTACACGGTCCCTGACTTCTAGTCGACGCAGCGCTTACGCGACTGGTGATATCAATGTAAGCGGTCGAACAATGCAACGCCATCCCCCATGTGGGGGATGGGAGTCTTACATGCAGGACCGCGACCATGGATCGGTCTGGAATATCAGAAACTAAGTACGGCCCAACGTGACTTTGACAGACATTGTAGTTGGCGTGGATCTTGCTTAGACGGGCGCGGAGGTTCTCCATGTCGTTACCGAATTCAGCTGTTCTTCGCGTCCTTGAACGGCTCGAGTCGCAGGTTGCATCCCTCTGTTTGCATGAGGTTGTCCTGGCTAATGGTCGACCTGCACTAGGTCGGTGTTGGATGGGGGACACTGTCCATAGTAACGATGTTGGAACACCGGTGTCATCGTACATTTCCGAGCCAGACGAGTCCGTGGTTTTGGCGTTTAATGCCTTTGTCCGCTCGGATTCGCATCCAGAGCGGTGGTTCACCTTTGTGACCGGCTGCGGGCGTGTTGTGGCCTTGGTGACCTGCGAGTTGACCGAGGTCACACGGCTGCATCAGGTGCGTCAGTTCCTGTGCGAAGATCTGACGGATCCGGCCTTCGATCCAATTATTCGCGTGAAAGACTTTTTTGCTATTCTCGACACGGAGGGGCGGCCACAGTCGACGTCGTCGGATGCCCCCTGCCATTGGCAGAGGCTTGCGGGGTTGGCGCGTCTGGAAGAGGCAGCCGGTTTTCTCGCGGATAGCCACCGAATTCGCGTACT
>JBLHSN010000115.1:0-15690 GCA_047626195.1 Myxococcota bacterium | reverse complement strand
CGCACGCTCATATGGCCGGTCTTGCATCTGCTGTAGACATTCACCGCAGCCACCGCCTGTACGATCAAGTGGCCTCCCTCGCCGAACGGATTGCTCGGCTTTGGCAGTCTTGGGACGGTCAGATGGACGGGCCGACGCGCGTCATCCACGGAGACCTCAAGGTGAGCAACCTGCGCTGGTCCGGTGGTGAAGCCGTTGCAGTAATCGATCTCGACACCATGCAGGTCAGCACGCTTGCCATCGAGCTGGGCGACGCCTTCCGTTCGTGGTGCAACCGGTCGAGCGAGTCAGATGCGAACAGCGTGTTCGACGTCGAGTTTTTTGCGGCGGCGATTCATGGCTACGCTGAGGTCGTGATGCCCGATCCAGAAGAATGGCAGGCCATTGTGCCCGGTATCGAGCGCATTGCGACGGAGCTGGCGGCCCGCTTTGCCCGTGACGCCTTGGAAGAACGCTACTTCGGGTTTGATGAGGCTTACGGCACTCGCGGTGATCACAACCTGCTGCGGGCGATGGGGCAGCTGTCGCTCGCGGAGTCAGTGCGGGCGCAGCGCGTAGCCGCCGAAGCGGTAATGGTCTAGCCGAGCTTGATAGCGCCCAGAGCCCAGAACAGGTCTTCTGGGGATTCCACGCCTCGCTGGAGGGCTTCGTCAATGGCCTCTTTCGAGACGTTGCCTGCGCCGTAGAAACGCCAACGTCCGCGGCCTTCAAGGTAGAAGTAGCGTCCGTCGCCGTACGCCATCTCCGTGACCGTGGCTCGGCCAAAGGTATGAGTGCGGACATCTGCTGGAGCGACGAAACGCATCAAGATGCGAGCAATCCACGGCACCGTGACGTCGATCTGGCGCAGGAAGGCGTCAGGTCCGATGAGCCCGCGGACCTGTGCGGGAAGCATGGCGACGGTCGTGAACCAGGCACCGCGGTCGAGGGACGACCCGCTGGTGCCAATGGTGCCGTTTGGCAGGGCATCCGGTGCGAGAAAAACGCTGCTGACGCGACGGCCATCTGCCAACGCGCCGAGCGCCGAGCCAGTGGAGATCACATGGCGGCGCGCGAGACGATGCAAGACCGTCCGGCCGGGTTGATCACTCACCCGGACAGGTTCTTCACCGACCTTGTGTCCAGCAAGGTCGTAGACTTCCAACGTGTATTCCCGCAAGACCACTCCGATGCACCCGAAGGTACCACAAGGCCCACTACATCTTAGCGAGCACCTGTTCCATAGAGCCCAGGACCTCATAGACGTCCAGAACCGATTCTGCTTCGGCAACCTCGATGTTCACGTGTAATGCCACGTAGGTGCCCTTACTCGAATGCCGCTCGTCAACGTTCAACACCCGGGCTCCGTCACCGGCTGCTGCGGCCATTGCCGTGACAGTAGACGTAGCCGCGGGCGGTCGCACAATTACCTGGAATTGAAAAGGTCCGGGAAAGGTATGGTTTGACCGAAGCAGATCTAAAGCTTGTTCCCGCTCCATGCGCACCTCCGTGGCCCTTCTGACCCGTTGTCGCCCCCGTGTCGACGGTCGGTAGGGTACACGGGCCCTGCGACTTGGAAGCACGAGGACACGGATGGCCGGACTACCGGAACTCTTCTTGGAACAACCTGGACAAGCAATCAGCTTGGATATGTCGACTATGGGTCTGCATACGCCATCGTTGCGTGCTTTGGACTGGAAGCGCGTCTTTTTTGAGATGCGTGAACTTGAATCAGGGGCCATTGTCAATGTCGATGAAGGTCGGCAGGTGGGGCACTACTGGCTTCGAGCCCCAGAGCGTGCGCCAACAATGGCCTATGCTTCCGCCATTGGCGAAGCCGTGGAAGGGGTCGTCGGCTTCGTTCGCGGGGTCAGAGCGGGCTCTATTACCGCACCAGATGGTTCGCCGTTTACCGATGTCCTGCACATCGGTACGGGCGGAAGCGCGCTGGGTCCTGGATTTTTGGTGGATGCCTGCGGTAACGATGAGGGGCTGAAGGTTCAGTTCCTCGACAACACTGACCCGGACGGCGTGTACCGAATTCTGCACGGTATTGGAGACCGGCTGCGAACCACTCTGGTGGTGATGGTCAGCAAGTCCGGTAGCACTCCCGAGCCCAACAATGCCCTCGCGCTGGTTCATCACCAGCTTGCTCTGCGCGGATTGCCGATTGGCGCAGTGTCAGTAGCAGTGACGGTAGAGGGCAGTTCGCTTGCCAAACGAGCCAAAGAAGAGGGCTGGCTTCGCAGCTTCCCCGTCTGGCTCTGGGTGGGGGGACGCGTGTCGTCGACCTCAGCAGCGGGGTTACTTCCGGCAGGACTCGCTGGGGCGGACATTGGCGGCTTGTTGGCGGGTGCCGCTCAGATGGACGAGTGGACGCGGACCGAAGATGTCTTGCGAAACCCGGCCGCGATGTTGGCGGGAGCCTGGTACTTGGCAGGCAATGGCAAAGGGGACCGCTGCGGGGTCACGATTCCCTACGCCGACCGCTACGTGTTGCTGTCTCGACATCTGCAACAGGTCATCATGGAGTCCATTGGACAGCGCTTGGACCGTGACGGCAAAGAGGTCCGCCAGGGACTGACCGTCTATGGGAACAAGGGCTCGACTGACCAGCACGCTTTTGTCCAGCAGCTTCGCGACGGCCGTGACGACTTCTTTGTCATGTTCGTCCAAGTGCTCGATAGCGGACTGAATGGCGATATTGAGATTCAACCGGGCATCACTACCGGTGACTACCTGCAGGGCTTTTTACTGGGAACACGTCGCGCGCTCACGGATGAGGGACGTCCAGTGATGACGTTGACGGTACCAACCGTGGACGAGCGGTGTACTGGCGCGCTCATTGCCCTTTTTGAACGAGCGGTCAGCTTCTACGGCACTCTGATCAACATCAATCCGTACCACCAGCCGGGTGTGGAAGCTGGCAAGAAGGCAGCGGCCGCCGCATTGGAGCTGTCGACTACGCTACGCGGGCTGATTGCGAACGACGGAAAGACTGTAGATGGGCTGGCGATTGCTCTGAATGCACCGGTTTTAGACGTGTACTTCCTCCTTCAGCGTCTCGAAGCGACGGGCCGAGTGCGGCAAGACCGCTCGGGTCGGGAGGTGTCGTGGGTCTGCACATGACAACGAGAAGAGCAGGTCTACTTCTGCATCCGTCGAGTCTGTCGGGACCGTATGGCATCGGCGATATTGGTCCGTCGGCGCGAAATCTAATGGGTTGGTTGGAGTCCGCAGGGATTCGCCTGTGGCAATTCTTGCCGTTGAATCCCGTGGATGGCCTTGGCTGCCCGTATGCGTCTCCAAGCGCATTTGCCGCAGAACCGCTTCTTATCAGCATTGACGATCTGATCACCGATGGCTGGCTAAAAGCGACCGAACGCCCTCTGTTCCCGGGGAGTATCGATAGGGTGGATTGGTCATGGGTTCACCAGTTTAAGGGAGCGGCCCTGCGTGTCGCGGCAGCGCGCGTGGCCCAGGCGGTCGACGTCCGCGCGTGGGCTGTCGAGCGTGATTGGGTACTTCCGTGGGCGACGTTCAGCGCACATCGCGACGTTCACGGTGGCGAGTGGCAGGCTTGGCCGGCTAAACTTGGTGCCGTCGACGATGCTGTTGTTGACGTGCACATCGCTCTTCAGTGGCTGTTCGATCAGCAGTGGTCGAGGTTGCGCGAGGTGGCCAGGTCTCACGGTATTGCTCTCTGGGGTGACCTTCCCATGTTCGTCGGTGCCTCGAGTGCCGACACTTGGTCGCACCCCGAGCTGTTTCAGCTAGGGCAAGACCAGCGTCCGAGCGTGGTCACAGGGGCACCGCCGGATGCGTTTTCGCCGACGGGCCAGAAGTGGGGCCATGCCCACTTTGATGTTGAGCGGCACCGCGACACCGACCACGCATGGTGGGTCTCTCGTATGTCGCGGCTTCTGGAGCATGTAGACGCTGTCCGTTTGGACCACTTCCGCGGCCTCGCAGCGGTGTGGGAAATTCCAGCCCATGACCCCGATGCCACCGGGGGACGCTGGGTTCCAGGTCTAGGTGCGCCGCTATTGGCCGCACTTCAGACAGCATTTGGCAGTGTGCCGGTTATTGCGGAAGACCTCGGTGTCATCACCCCGGATGTGTCAGAGCTTAGGGATGCCTTCGGCTTGCCAGGAATGGCGATTGCCCAGTTTGCGTATACGGACAACTCAGACGCATCCCAGCCGTACTTGCCGCACAACCACCGAGCGTCGCTTGTGGTCTACCCGGGCACCCACGACAACGACACCGTTGTGGGGTGGTACGCATCCGCAGACGAGCGCACGCGTGACCACGTTCGTCGCTACTTGGCCGTCTCTGGCAACGACATTGCAGGGGATATCCTCCGTTCCGTGTATCGGTCGGTTGCCGATACGTGCATCGTCGCTCTACAAGATGTGCTGGCCCTCGGTGGCGGCGCGCGCATGAACCGCCCCGGCACTAGCTACGGAAACTGGCAGTGGCGATGCCGAGCAGACGCGCTGAACGTCGGCGTGGCGAGACGATTGCGCGAGGAAGCCAACCTGAGCGGGCGCATCTGACGTTCGCTTCGAGTAGATTGACCGGGTCTGGAGGTTGATTTTGCGTTTTTGGTTTTTAGTGTTGCTGCCGGGCTGTTGCTCCACGGACTTCATCACCGGTGGTGGCGGCAGTGATGCCCCCGAGGTTGGTGTGGGTGAGACTCGCGAGATTGTTACGCGCAGCCGAACTATCGTTGAGATTATCAATCCCGGTTCTCAGAAGGGACGGCCCGATCCACCCATGGAAGTCATGACCCGCAGCCAATGCTCGAGCGTTTCCGACGGCGGAGAAGTAGACGCGAACGGTGTGACCGGACGGATTGAGTGCGGCGAACAGCTTGTGGGCCACACTCGCGGCGGCGTTCAGAAGTTTGACACTCGCTTCTACGAAGCCAAATTCTGCACGCCGGCAACGACCGATCATAGCGGCGGAGATGAGCGTATCTACCGTCTGAGCGTGCCCGAGGGCCGCTTGCGTCCCTGGGTCACCTTGGACACGCCCTGTGCTGACCTGGACCTTGCGGTCATCAAGTGGTCGGGCGCCAGCATGCCCACGAGCAGTAGCAGCGTGAACGACTGTGAAATGTTCCCGAAGGACGGGAGTACTCGCGAAATCGTGGATGTGACCAGCGACCGTGCCAGCGAGTGGCTGATAGTGGTTGAGGGCAAGGGCAGTGAGGAAGGGGCGTTTGGGTTGACTGTTCAGTGCGTGCCTTGGTAGGCGATAGGTAAGGCCGTTGTCGTTGAGTATCTGCTGAGGTCGCGGCTGTGAGCCGTGAGATAGCGGACGGAGTTGCCTGCTTTCTTCGGTAAGATCGAGTAGTAGCTGTACGAAAGCCGTCGCTCATCGCTCACAGCCCCGGTTACCCCCGCATCCATGTGAGTCCCATAGAGCAGACGGACCACTTGCGTTGAATTTTGGGAGACCCACATGCTTCTGCTCTTGGCCCTACTGACCGGCTGCGACTATCTCCCCGGTGCATCCAACCCGACTCCGGAACCGGTGCCCGTCACCGTTCGTGAGCCGCAGCCTTTGCCGGCTGTTGGCGAGACTCGTCCGGCACCGGGTGCGGAACCCCAACCCGGGAATGGGCACATCTTGATTCATCAAGGGTCCCAACAGGGCCGTCCGACTCCGCCAGAGGAAGTCATCGTCCGTAGTCAGTGCTCGGAAGTGACGGACGGCGGCTCGTTAGATTCGAATGGCATAACGGGCACGATCGGCTGTGGTGAGCAACTCGTGGGCCACACACGTGGTGGCGTTCAAGCCTTTGATACTCGCTTCTACGAACATCACTTCTGCACGCCGGCGACCACCAACCACGATGGCGGAGACGAGCGGGTCTACCGTATGAGCATTCCCGAAGGTCGCTTGCGTCCCTGGGTCACTCTCGACACACCGTGCGCGGACTTGGACCTTACCGTCATTAAGTGGTCGGGAAGTGGCCTTCCAACGTTCGATTCATCGGTTGCTGACTGCGAGATGTTCCCGAAGGATGGCACCACGCGTGAAATCGTGGACGTCACTAGCGACCGGGCCACTGAATGGCTGATCGTTGTCGAAGGGAAAGACGCGGAAGAAGGTGCCTTCGGTCTGACCGTTCAATGCATGCCCTGGTAGGCGCTCGTCGGGACGCGTTGGACGGTCGTCCAACTCCCAGTTCTACGGAGCGCTCTTCTTAGGCTCCCGACAGATGTACACCAGCGCTGGTGGCGCGTTTCGCCACTCAATTCGGCTGGTGGAGACGTCGTTAAAGTGGGCGTTGAGCAACTGACGGAGGCGCTTTCCTCCGGGAAGGAGGGCGTTTGCGTGCACGTACGTGAAGGTGACCATGATGCCGTCGGGCTTTAGGATTTCGGCAACAGCCGCGAGACCCGCTTTGGCAGCTTCTTCGGGGAATACTGTCCACGGCAGGCTACTGATGACCCTGTCGACCTGTGAATGACCCCAGTCACCGGCGGTCTCAACCAGGTCTTGGACGTAAGTACCTGAGACGTCAACGTCTGGGTAGGTCTGGCGTAGGTGCTCTACCAGCTCTTCGCCTGGCTCTAGAGCCAGAACTGGGGCGTTCGGAACGGCCCGGCGGATGGCGCCCGTGACTGGCCCTGTACCGGCACCGAGCTCGACGATGACATGGTCATCTTGCACCTCAGCCGACGACACCATCAGCCGTGACAAGTACTTGCTGCTCGGCAAGATGGCACCCATCCGACCTGGTGCTTTGCTGACTTCCCGTAGGAATAGTCCGACGTCCATCTGACCTCCGCGGCCCGGGTATCGTGCCGACTCCCACATCGCCGACTCAACTTCCTTGGTGATTGACCCGCATCGTGGATATAGTATAGCCGACCCTCATTCCTCGGAGTTTTACATGCCCCCTGCCGCACGATTAGGTGACATGCACACTTGTCCCATGGTCAGCCCGGGTCCCGTTCCCCACGTTGGCGGACCGATTGCTGTTGGAGCGCCTACGGTTCTCGTCGGTGGGGCGCCCCAGGCGCGACTGGGTGACATGTGCGTCTGCGTGGGGCCGCCGGACACGATTGTCAAGGGGTCGGCCACGGTTCTCGTTGCCGGAGCGCCTGCCGCGCGTTTGGGTGACAGCACCGCGCATGGCGGCTCCATCGTTGTTGGTTTTCCAACCGTCATGATCGGCGACTAGTCTTCAGTACGGGGTCAGGATGACCTTGCCAATGTTCTCCTAGCCGCCACGCATCCGGTGAGTGGCGTGCGGGTCCGGCTGTGGTCCCAGAGACTTTGACGCGATCGCAGACGTGTTCTGGCGCCGGTGTGTGGTCCTCGGCTGAGTGGACTTGCACAGCGGGCGCCTGTTGGGCCTGGATGTTCGGGGCCCATTGCCGTCGAGCTTGGCGCCCATCGTGCACACCGCCGTCGTATGGTGTGCCCTACGGAGGTTCTGATGGCTGGAGCGAAAGAGAGCATTGAGATTAATGCGAGTCCTGATGTTGTGTTCGGGGTGATCGTCGCGTACGAAAAGTACCCGGAGTTCCTCGATGATGTGTCGGGTGTGAAGGTGCTCTCCCGCGGAGATGGCACGGCGCGCATTGAGCAGACATTGAGTCTGGTCAAAGAAGTCACCATGACGCTCAAGCTCACCGAGGTCGAAAACACCAGCGTGCGCTGGGTGACAGAGGGCGGGTCGAAGTTTTTGAAGAAGAACGATGGCAGCTGGGAACTTGAAGACCTGGGCAACGGTCGTACCCGTGCGACGTACGGACTCGATGTCGAGGTGGGTATGTGGGTTCCGAAGAAGATCATTAACAAGATGACCGGAAGCACTTTGCCGAAGACGCTGGAAGCCTTCAAGAAGCGCGCCGAAGCGGCCAGCTAGGTTGAGAAGGGGAGAAAGACGTCTGGCTGGTGAAAGTCAGGCGCGTCTCCGGGCAGTACTGCTGTCGACGCGTATGCACGGTTGGTGCCCAAGCCGTGAATGGCGGTGGCATTGACCCGCCATGGACGTGGTGGCAGTAGTTCATCGGTGATCGTCGCTGTGGCGTACCAGGTATGCTCGTCGACATGGGCATCGACGTGCAGCGGCAGACCGCTCGCCGTCGGCTGACGCACTCCGTGGAGAGTCAGCACGAGATGATGGCCGGCAGGTCCGACCTCGATTTCTGTGTACGGAATCGGTGAGCCGGGACCGGCAATGAACACCTCAACCACCTCGAATTCCCACAGACTGTTCGTTGGACCTGGGGAGGAGTTTGGGGGAGGGTCGCCGTAGAAAGGAGCCCGGATCGCGATTTCCGCGCCGCCTGGGACCCGTTTAAGCGATACTTCTACATGTTCTTTTCGCGGAAGCGGTTGGCCGCTCCAATCGCACTTTATGTGCAGCTTCACAGGTCCTCCAGCCATCGGTAGTGCGGCTAGAATGTAGCGTGGTTGCCGCTTTGGCACCAAAACCAAGGTTTGAGGTTGCCGAAACGCGGAAGAACACGCTAGATGCGCCGGTCCGCACTTTGTGCTGGCCGTGGTCGGCCTATCCACGTCGAACTCATTAATTCTCACTGACTTGCGGAGGCGCCTTGCTGGCTCCCGGAGACACCATTGACCGGTACGAAGTCCGCGAGCGCATTGGCGCGGGCGGAACGGCGGTGGTTTACCACGTGACTCACGTGTCACTTGGAACCGAACACGCGCTCAAGGTCCTGTCGGTAACGTCGCCAGTGATCCGCGATCGGATGCTGCAAGAAGGTCGTGTTCAGGCCAGCCTCAGGCATCTCAACGTCGTCGCCGTAACAGATGTATTGGACGTACACGGGGCGCCTGGCCTGCTGATGGAACACATTGAGGGGCCGTCACTTGAGGCGGCTCTTGAAAAGTTCCAGATTCCGTTGTCGGCGGCCGAAGCCTTGTTTGTCGGCATTGTCAACGGTGTCCGTCAAGCCCACCACCATGGTTTGGTCCATCGGGACTTGAAGCCTGCGAACGTCTTGTTGGCGAGCACGCCGGATGGGTTTGTTCCCAAGGTGACGGACTTTGGCCTGGCCAAGGTCATTGCCGAGGCCGGGGCGGTCGGAACCGGTCATACCCGTGCAGGCGTAGCCCTTGGAACGCCAGCATACATGGCGCCTGAGCAGATTCGCGATGCTCGAAAGGTGGACCAACGTGCCGATATCTTTGCACTTGGCTGCATTCTGTATGAGTTGGTGACGAAGCAGCGCGTGTACCCGGGTACCGACACCATCGGCATCTACAACGCTGTGCTGGACGCCGAGTTCATTGCTCCACGTGAGCTGGTGTCGGACCTGCCGGAACGCATTGAAAACGCCATCCTTGGTGCATTGGTTCAAGATAAGAAGAGCCGGATTCCCGACTGTTCCACGTTGTTGGAGGTCTTGGCTGGAAACACGGTCTGGACCATCCCTCCGCGTATTGAAGGCTTCCGCCCACAGAACACTGAAGAGCACGTCATCCTTTCAGGAGCCAGCTCGCCTCCGGTGGATGCTCCGGTGCTCACGATGGCTCGGCCAAGCACGTTGGACATTGCCCAAGAGCCTCATGTTCCCGAACCCAAAGCGTCTGCACCCGCTCCGGTAGAAGACGACTTGGCTGACATTCTTGAGCTGCCGAAGGAGTCGCCCGCGCCAGCACCTGTCACAGACGCTGAGCTGCATCGGTTGTCGACGGGTCCAAGTCTGACGGAAGAACTCGAGCTTCTTGGTGGGGGAGAGATTCCCTACGCGGACGAGACGCAACCCGTCGCAGAGCCCGCAGAGCCCGCAGCCGTCGCGCCCGGTGAACTCGAGGTTCCGGCCGAAGAACGAGAGGCGAACGGACCTCCCGAGACGGCTCCTGCACCTGACCGGTTCGACTCTGTCGATGCGTATGACGAAGGAGTAGCCCTCGACGTTGACTCGGATGACGACTTGTATCCAGGTCGCCGTCGCAAGCTGCCATGGCTGATTGGTGGCAGCGTTGCCGTTGTGGCGTTCTTGCTGCTGTTGACGATTGGTGGAGCCGGCTACCTCACTTGGCAGGCCGTCTTAGATCGCGGCGGAAATGCCTTGAACGCCTACCCGGATGTCTTCGCGGTGGTGCCTGACGCTGTTGAACAGGCCCCAAATTTGGTGGATGTAGACACCGAAGTGATGGCAGCGGGTACTGAAGCCCCACAAACTGCAGACGTTCCAGAGGCCGATTTAGAGGTGATACCAGCCAATCCGGTGGTTCCCGCTCCCGCGCCTGACGTGCCGACCCGTCGTATCGGTAGCCCTGCACCTGTCGCCGCTCCTGCTCCGACTCCAGCCCCTAGGGCCGCACCTGCTCCGACTCCAGCCCCTAGGGCCGCTCCTGCCCCGCGCACCGCACCCGCTCCGGTGGCCGCTGCTCCGGTGGCCTCGGCCCCAATAGCTCCCGTCGCCCGACCACAGCCCACTGCGCCGACTCCCGCACCCTCAACGGCGCCGGCCCCACGGGAGCCCGTCACGGTGAAGGTGTTGTCCTCCCCGCCAACGGCGTCCATTCAGGTCTCTGGTGTCAGCGGGCGTACACCGGCAAAGCTGGACCTCATACCCGGAATTCAGTCACTCACCCTCACCAGTGGTGACCGAAGCGAGACCGTGACCATTCGCCCCACAATGTCTGGCGAGAACATCTTCTGCTACAGCTTCCCTGCTAGCCGTCTGTACTTGGGTCGCTGTCCGTGAGACCTCGCGTCCGAGACGCGCTGCTGCTACCGTTCCTCTTCCCATTTGCTGTCGTTCAAGGTCGAAGGATTCGCCGTGACACGCCGGTGCTGCCTGAAGCTGCTGGTGAGCGAGCGGGTGAGCTTGGCTCTGGGGCGCCATTTCATCTGCTAAGCCTTGGTGACTCCACGATTGCTGGCGTCGGTCTCGATGACATCCGTGACACGGTGACCGCGCAGTTGGCGGGCCGATTGGCGGAGTCTCACCGAGTCAGCTGGCGGGCTGTTGGCAAGACTGGGGCTACGTCTGCGTCAGCGTTGACGGACTTGGTGCCCGGGTTGCAAGGCGTCAACGCAGACGTTGTGGTGGTCTCTCTTGGGGTCAACGACGCGCTGAAGGGCGGAACTCGGCGTGGATTTGCCCGGCGGATATCGCTGCTTATCGCGGGTATTCGTACCCATGTGGGCGCGGTACCCGTCATTGTCTCCGGCCTTCCTCCACTCGGAGACTTTGAACTTCTGCCGTCTGCACCACGCCGATTTGCGGGGATTCGTGGTCAGGCACTGGATGCCGGCCTTGCAGATGTTGCCAATAGCGTCTCGGATGTGACCCACTTACCGCTCGTATTGGGTCCATTGAACCAAGCCTTCGCGGCGGATGGCTTTCACCCTAGTATAGACGCACATGCGTATTGGGCCGATCAGCTGCTTCCTGTTGTCTTGCAGGTCAGTGCTGGACGTTGACCGCAAAGACGTTGTCGGTCAGCTGAATCGTCGGAATCTCGGCGGTGGCATGAAGCGATGCACGCAGGGAAACCAGGGCAAGGGCGAGCAACAAGACAGGAATGGCGAATAGCATGGGTGCAGAGCGCACAGAACACCTCCATTTATTAGGTGTGCTGTGAGTCCAAAAAGTTCATGAAGAAAGCGTTAAACTTCACACTTCCGTCAGACTTGGACCTATTCGGCGGGCTCCGCACAGAGGATATCTGCTCGGATATCGTAGAGAGACGTCAGGTCTTGGGCGTCGATACGTACTTGATTATCGCCGAATCCCGTCACGGTAGAAACCGCGACCGTGCCGTCAGCCGTTGTAGGCGTACCATCTAGACCATCGGTGACCGGCGTTCCAATCGCGGTGCCATCTGTCGATGACGAGGTCACGGTGACAACGGTTGTGCACTCGGACCGCACGGGGACCGACCACCAGTCCGAACCCGCTACGCCGCAGATCGAGCCCCTCACGGACACCCCATCCCTAAGCTGAATAGCGGTGCTTGCCACGTTGTTTTGCCACATGTCGTTATTGTCAGTAGTACAGTCAAGGGGAGGGATCGGAGGACAGCTGACGCGTGTCGATAGGTCGTAGACCAACGTAGTGGAGGCGACAACGCCGATCACATCTGTTGGCGCGCCCAGCGTCCGTAGGCCGAGACCTACCGCTCCGGGCGTGCCGGTAGCGACGGTGCCACCGGTGCTGTCAACCAACGTCAGGGAAACATCTGATACCCCGACATCAAGAGGTTGAAGTGTGATGTCGAGGACACAGCCGTCGAGCAGCGTGGTTGGAGCGGCGTACCAGTCCGGGTCGTCCACGCAGCCGTCCGCCATGACGGGGAATGCTGCGCTCGCTGCGGTCTCGCGGGTATCGTTGTCTTCGAAAGCGTCTGGGAACTCGCACGGGGCGCATTCAGCGGACGTACTCAAGCTATAGGCATTCTCGGCACCGAAGAAGCCAACGACGCGCGCCTGTACCGTGGTTGCTTCTTCAACGAAAAAGCGTGTGGACTCATCATCTGTTGTGCTGGAACTGACCGCGATTCGGTCTTCGCCATTGTAGATCTCGAGGTCCAAGTCCCCCTGATCGTTGGCAAACGCCAAATCGACCACGGTCACGCAGCCTGGTGTGGCATCAATCTCGAACCAATCTTCGTCGCCGGCACAGACCTGTGCAGAAATGGGCAGTATTTCAGGGCGGATAGCCGCATCGACGCTGTCATTTTCTTCGAGAAGGTCTTCCGGACATAGCGGCGCAGTATCGGCGGTATCCGTGGTTCCCGGTCCAATATCGGTGCTGCCATTCGTGTCGGTCTCGTCGGGGAGTCCGGGGCAGGCAGAGAGAGCGAGGACGGCGACGATGGCAGAGCGGGACAAATAGGTCTCCTAGAGTGGGACCACCTTTGCCTGTTCAGACCGGCCCCGCAACGGGAATGGTGTGGCCAGACCCGGGTAATGTGGGCGTGTGACAGAACCGTGTTACGGGCGTCGGCTTGCGCGGACTTCGAGTATCATCGGATGAACCGTGCGGTAGTTAGGTGTGGAGGTTGTGGTGATTTGGCTCATGTTTTCTATGGCAATGGCCGACCCCTGCCCCGACATCGCCGACACCGTGGCCCAGGCTAGCTTGGCCTTCGAAGACGCAGAAGTGGAACAGGCTCGCGGTCTTATCGACACGGCAATGTCGGGTCTGAGCTGCCAAACGGCTCCTGTCAGGGGAGCGGTGCTCGCAGATCTGTACGGGTTCGACGCCGTTGTCTCGTACAGCTCGGGTGACGATGAGCGCACGGACATCGCGCTGACACGGCTGCGTACGGCCTTTCCTCAGGTCGTCTCCCACCCCATGTTTGGCCCAGAGCTGGTGGAGCGGTCTGACGCTGCTTTTACCCGGGCAGGCGAGGCCACTGCCGTACTGACCCTGGTGGAGGGGCGTCGCTTGTGGATAGACGGCCGAGTCGCCGAGCTGGACACACCGCTTGTATTGGTGCCGGGAATGCATTTGGTGCAGAGCAATGGTGGTGAGGGTGTTCTCACCGCTTGGATGGACGTACAGGGAACGGTTAACGCCATCATCGATGACGGTGTGACTCTCCGTGAGCCGCGCCGATCCCGCGCAGACCGGCAAGCCGGTTCGGAACGCCCAAGCCGCTCGGAACGCCCAAGCCGCTCGGAACGGGTGGCGGGGGACAAGCGTCGCCATCGCGGTGGACTCTTGGTTGTGGGAGCGTTGACTGCCGCTGCTGGCGGCGGGGCCATTGTCTATGGCTGGCAGGCCGAGCAAACGTTCAACACCACCTCGTTCGACGCCGCCCAGTACGGCGATTGTCTGCTCGCGGATGCATGCTACCGAGACGCACGGATTTCGGCGATTCAGTCTGACGCCCAGCGGGTGCGGATTGCCTATATTGCCGGCTACGCTCTGACAGCTCTAGGTGTCGGCATTGTGGGTACGGAACTATTGATCTTGCCTGAGCCGAAGGGTGATGGCGGAACTGTCGGGCTCAGGGGGACGTTCTGATGCGTCGGACACTCATTGGTTGTACTGGTTTGCTCTGCGGATGCTGGTTGTCAGACGCTGAAATTGTGGACCGGTACGAACCCGGCATTGTGGATTCTGGCACGGATGTGAGCGGTGTCATGACCACTGTGGTCGTCAGCATCGAGCCGTCTTTCGGTACAAATGCGGGCGAGCAGCTCGTTGTTATTGACGTCGACGCGGTGGGCGACGACCTGACCGTGATGATCGGTGGTGAAGCGGCTGAGGTGGTCTCAACAGACGGCACAGCCGTCACCGTGCGTACTCCGCGGGCGGAAGATGGCGCTGCAGACGTCGTTGTCTCCTCGGGTGGCGGTTCCGGAACTCTGGACGATGGCTATTGGTTCTGGGAGGACGCCGCCGGCGCGTTCGGCACCATCGGAGAGGTCACCTACTACGACTACACCGGTGACTTGGAGCGGCTTGGCTACCTAGACGGTACGACGGCGGATATCCGTATTGTTCAGGGCTCATTCGAAGACTTCGCCGTGCACTACAGTCCGGCTGTCGACATGTGTCAGCTCGGAGTTCACGGAAACAACACGGTGGAACTGAACCTGCAAGCGCCGGATATTCAACTGCAGAGTGAAGGTAGCCAGGCGTTTTCAGTGGTGTATGACTCGGAGGCTGGCGCTTACACGGGCGAGCTGTCAGCAGACGCCTCGACACCCGGTGTTGTCTACGGAATGCTTCCGTTTCAAGGCGCCGCACCGTTTCCAGCGTTTGGGATCGATCCCATCGCCGATTTGGCCGGTGTTTTTACGGTCGACCTGCCCGACTTGAATGAGCAGCGTGCCTTCTCAGAATCCATCGGTGCAAATGTGGGGATGAGCTCATTTTTCGTCGAGTGGAGTCGGCCGGATGCGGCTGACTACGTGATTATCGAGCTCATACGTTGGGGCCCGAACGCCAATAATACCGAATGGGAAGTCGCAGAAGCGGCTTCCTGTGTAGTGGAGGATGACGGCACTTTCCGCATTCCCCCCGGTGTGTGGACCGCGTGGGACTTGGGCGCGCCTGTAGATGTCTACGTGAGTCGTGTGCGGACCACCGAGACGTTGTTGACGCACAACAATGGGGTCAACGGTGTCGTCGGTCGCTCCCTTGTAGGCGGCACCGTCTGGCAAGCCATCTTCTAGATGGGCTAGGATGCGCGCCATATGGCTACCGTTACCCTCGACAACCTGCATAAAGCCTACGGCGAGACCGTGGTGCTCGACGGCGTGAACGTTGAAGTGGCCTCTGGCGAGTACATTGTGCTCGTGGGTCCATCTGGCTGTGGCAAGTCCACGCTGCTTCGCTGCATCGCTGGTTTAGAGACCATTACCGCCGGTGAACTATGCATCGCTGGGAAGAGAGCCAACGAGCGTGCGCCACGCGACCGTGGGGTAGCGATGGTGTTTCAGAGCTACGCGCTTTACCCACACATGACGGTGCGCGACAACATGGCCTTTGCGTTGAAGGTCGCCAAGGTCTCGAAGAAAGAGCGCTACGCACAAGTCGATGAAGCCGCCGCGCTTCTGGAGCTGACACCGTTGCTAGATCGCTTGCCAGGTCAGCTGTCGGGTGGCCAGCGTCAGCGTGTGGCCATGGGCCGCGCGATCGTTCGTCGGCCAGATGTGTTTTTGTTTGATGAGCCCCTGTCCAACTTAGACCCCGCACTTCGTGGGCATATGCGGGTGGAGCTTAAGCGCTTACATCGCAGAATTGG
>JBLHSN010000114.1:0-15845 GCA_047626195.1 Myxococcota bacterium | reverse complement strand
TGGGTACAGATCCACAGAACGGATTCGTCGTGGCGCGTGGCGTGTGCTGGGGGGCCAGCCGTCAGCTCTTCTGCCAGTGCCTCGGCCGACGTCAGCAGCCATGACCACAGAACGCCATCTGCTGCGAACCACACGGTAGGCGGTACAGGCGTGCTCTGCTTGAGGAACTGCATGCGGCGTCCAGCGGTGGCTTGCCACATGGTGAGGACATCGCGCAGTGCGTCGGTGATCCCATCACTCTGAAGGGCCCGTGCATTCCAGGCTCCTGACAGCTCGATGCCGAGCCAGGTGTGAATACCTCCGGGGGCTGTGCCAGCGAGAGGCTCATCGTTGTTTTCGACTGAGCAGAATGCGCGACTCACGATACTTTCTCCACGTGGAATTTCCACCGGTCCCGCTCGGTATCTAGGCTGAGCGCGGTGACGGTGATGGCATCGCCGATTGCAACAACAGCGGTACCGTCTTTGTCCCGTAGCGCAATCTCGGACGGGTCAACGTGCAACTCTTTGCTAAGCTGAGCTTCTACGTGACTCACGTACAGCTTTACGTCTAGGGGAGCGATGTCGAGCTGAACATGGACCTTGTCTTTGGACATGCCAAGGACCAACGCTTCGTAGGCGGTACGTTCGCTTTGTGGGCGGTCCAGCTCGGACTCGAACAGCTGGTCGATGACGATGCGGTTCATCTGCCGGTCGAGCTTGCTCTGCCGGGTGCGTGTGGCGTGGGAGATGTTGATGACGGTCTTGCGGATGCGTTCGTCATCTGCCGGGGCGTTGGGACTGGCCCAGCCCAGGTGTTCGCACAGCTCTTTGTGAACGAAGATACCTACGACCTCACGCATGGGAGCTGTGAAGCGGCTGTAGATCGGTGCACCGACACCGTGGTGCTTGTCGGGCTCGGCTTGAAACGTGCTGCGTTTGTTGGTCATCAGCGCCATGCGGTGAACGGCGCGAGCGAGTTGACCGTCACGTCCGCCGTTGGGCAGCTCTTCCAGCCAGGTGGCGAGCGGAGCTTTCCCGTCCCATTCCCAGATGTCTTTGGGGAGGGAATGGGCGCGTGCGAAGGCTGCCAGCTGTCGACGCAACCGAACAATAGCGGCATCGGGGGGAGCGCCATGAACCCGGTAGATGGCCTGGACATCGGGGTCCTGGGCGTTCGCCAACAGAATGGCGCCTTCGACATTCGCCAGGATGCTGATCTGCTCATTGTACCGTTCCACCGCATTCCGAGGTGCGGTCAGAGCGACAAAGCGAGCATCGGTATTGCTGGGTAAGTGAATATCCAGGGGGCGTCTGCGGTACGACACCATGCTGCGCTCTTCTGCCAAGCGGATGCGCATCTCGCCAATGGTCTGTAAGTGGTCCAAGCTCGCGGCTACGGCCGGGTCGTCACTTGGGCATGGTCCGCCGTCGTAGTAGCGCTGAACGGCGTCGAACCACGTCTTGCAGCGGCAGTGAACGCGGGCGCGGTGCATGACGGTTCCACTGCATCGGCCGTCGGAGGACAACGTCATCTCAAACACCACAGCACGCCTGTCAACACCTTCGTTAAGCGAGATGATGTCTTCGGAGAGGATGCGCGGCAACATGGGGACGACGAGACCAGGAAGGTAGGCGGTCGAGCCGCGGGCGAGGGCTTCGTCCCACAGCGCCATGCCGGGCCGGACATAATGTGCAGCGTCCGCGATGGCGTACCAGACTGTGAAACCGGTGGCGGTCGGTTCCACAACAATGGCTTGGTCGAGGTCTTTGCTGGTTTCTTCGTCAATGGTGACGAAGGGCAGCTGCGTCAGGTCGGTGAGCGAGGGGTCATCGATACCCGGCGAGTTTGCCCAGGCTTGGCCCTCAGCCTCGACCGGTGCAGGCAGGTATGGCGTAAGCTTGTGAGCGGCCGCGACGATATAGGTGTCGGCCAATGCCGTTTCCGGACGGGCGAGCTCACGCACCTCCGATGTCCCCACAGTGAGCTCTACCCAGGTTCCGATCGGCAGGTCAGTGGGTATTGAAGGCGACGCTGCGTCGTACAGAGCAACCGCACCGCGCTCGGTCACGTGACCGAGGCGTTTCGTAGCATGGATCACCAGCTAAAAGAGCTGGTACGCCAAGAACCATCGACCTGTCCCCATGTGGAGGGGGCCGGCATTCGGCTAGCACCGCACCACAAATACACGGTCACTAGGCCTCCAGGCGCTTCTTTGCGCTTGGTGATGATGAGAGTGTCTTTGGTGTCTCCGTGCAGGCAAGAGCCGCCGCTGCGTTGTGCGGAGGGCAGATTGTAGGTGCGGAGTTGTTGTTGCTGGAGTGGGTCCGCACATGTGGTTGGGTCGCACTGACCGGCGAAGAACGTGTCGAAATCACCTGCCACAACCGTGGTCAGCGTAGTGAATAGCGCATGTTCCATTGAGCCTGTAGCTGGGGCGCGAACCACCTCTGCAGCGATGGTACGGCCTGTGGGGAGAGTGACGTCTTGGGTCTCTTGGGCGATGGCCGAAGAGGTGGCCAGCAGGGTGAGACCGGCGAAAAGGGTGCGAATCATAGGAACCTCCGACAGTACGTGAGTGAGCACAGTAGCCCACGCGGTTGGGTCCGCCACTGCCAACCCGTGGTGCCGCCGGCATCATCCGCCGTTACGGACCCGCATGCTTCACTTGGCTTCCCAGACCCGACCTGACTGGCTTCCCCAGGCCCTTGGCGCCTTGCCGACTATTCTGATCGATCATGCGCACTGCGAGAAAAAGGCGGCATCTACGGCGCTGTCGCTGCTGTTTAAGTACCCGAAGAACCACGCGATGTTGGTACCACTGTCCGAGCTTGCCCGGGAAGAACTCGAGCACTTCGAGCAGGTCCTGGGAATTCTACAAGCGCGCGGCATTGCCTACGACCGGATTGAGCCGAGCCCGTACGCCGCAGCACTACACAAGTCGGTGCGTCGTGGCGAAAAGCAGCTGTTGGATGTGCTGCTGTGCTGCGGGCTCATTGAAGCGCGTAGCTGTGAGCGGATGAAGCTGCTGGCGTCAGGACTGACCGATCCAGAACTGGCGACCTTCTACACCAGCCTGCTCGCATCCGAGGCGCGGCATCACATGATGTATGTGGACTTGGCCAAGCTGTACTACTCCGCAGACCAGGTCAAACAGCGGCTCAGCGAGTTGGCCCAGGCGGAAGCGGCGGTGCTACAGACGCCCGGTCCACACGTTCGGCTGCATAGCTAGGACCGGCCTCCGGACGACTTCGCTCTCACCCGCGGGGCGATGAGAATGAGGGTGGAGCCTTCTAGGAACACGTGGTCCGACGTGGGATTGTAGGTGAATGTACCCGCTTGGGAGCGCACCGCGACAACCAGTGCGTTGCCGCGTGAGCGTAGGTCGGCGCGTGCCAGGGAGGTACCGATGAGTGGGTGGCCGGGCTCCAAGGTGAGCTCCTCTAGGTCTAGCTCTTGCTCCCGCAGCATCTGGTCGAGAAACTGAACGACTTTGGGGCGCACCATCTCTTGCGCCATGCGGGTACCACCCATGACATTGGACAAAACGACCGAGTCTGCGCCAGCCAGTTCCATCTTGCGGCGTGCGCCTTCCTCAATTCCACGCGTCACAATACGTATATCGGGAGCCAGAGTTCGAGCGGAGAGCGTGACGTAAAGGTTGTCGGGGTCGTCGTGTAGGGCCGCAACGACGGCTTGCGCTCTCTTGATACCCGCTTCGAGGAGCATCTCGTCTGTCGTGGCATCGCCGACGATGTACAGAATGCCGTCGAGCTCTCGGTCGAGGTTATCGAGCTTCTCGATATCCTTATCGATGACCACGAATGGCGTGCCAATTCGGATCAGCTCCTTCACCACGTACTCGCCGGTACTGCCGCAGCCACAGACCACACAGTGGTCTTTCAGTTCGTCGATTCGGCGCATCATACGCGACCTCGCAAGCGCTTCGCCGAGGTCATTCTCGACGATAAATGCAGTAAATGAAGAGATGAAAGTCAGCAATCCGGCACTGCCGAACAAGATGAGGATGACAGTCCACAGGCGGGCGTAAGGAACGTTCGCCATGTCTGGCAGGACTTCGGCGAATCCGACCGTAGAGATGGTCAACACGGTCATGTACAGCGTGTCGGACCAGCTCCACTCACCGCCGCTTAGCGCACGGTAGCCTGCAGCTCCGATGATGCCCGTGGCTAAGACCCACAGACCCGCCCCGACCATTCGACGTGCCAGTGGCCGTAGTTGGGCATCGCCGATGACGTCTCTGCGGCGGGCCCGTCGCTTGGACCGCTTGGACCGTTTGGGCCGTTTGGGTAGGATCAGCACCGCAGGCTGAACCGAGGGCCATCGCGTTGCACCACGCCGTGGTCATGCAGCCAGCGAAGGTGCGAGCCCAGTTGAATGGCGGCGATTGGAAACGCGCGGGGGTCGAGCTCTGTGTAGACGTGAGGGACCAACTCGGCAGCGGTGCTTTTCCCGTGTTCGGATAGCGCTTGGCGAACCTGTTCGGTCCGTTGGTGCCGGTGGGCGATGTAGAAGCTCAAGATGGCTTCGGGTTGGTGCAGCGAAGGGCCATGAGACGGCAGCAGCACGCTGAGACCCAGTGTTTTGAGGCGCGCCAGGCTGTCCAGATACAGCGACAGGTCTCCGTCTGCCTCATCGATGAGGATGGTCCCGATTCCGGCCACCATGTCGCCGGCAATGGCCGCACCCGTCGCGGGGTCAACATAGACCAAGTGCCCAGGCGCGTGTCCTGGAGTGAAGACGGCGCGCAGGGTGACGCCGCCGCAGTCGATGATGGCGTCGTGGTCTAAGAGGACATCGACGTGTACGTGGCCTTCGAGGCGTTGCCGCGTGCGCTCATGCGCCCACACTTTCAGCCCAGGAAATGCTCCGCGCAGCGCGTTTACGCCCGACACATGGTCATGGTGATGGTGGGTGAGCAAGATGCGCTCAACAGGCTTGCCCGTTGCCAAGAGAAGCTCTGCCAGCCGCTGTTGCTCGTCTGGATAGGGCGATGCTGGATCGACGATGGTCAGGGTTTCGTGACCCACCACGTACGTATTGGTGTGGGTTGCAGGCGGCAGCGTCGGTGTGCGGACGGCGACCACCGCGATGCCGTTGGCAACAGATTCCACTTACAGCACGCGAACCACGAACCACAGCGCGAATAGCGCTGCATTAGCCGCCATCATGCCCTGGGCAACCGTCTCGATAATGGAGACACTGCGTTGGCGGTAGTCAGGCTCATCACCGGTGGTTGGAGTATTCGGAATGCCTTGAACGCCTGCAGCAGCGTCGCTGAAGAAGCTTCCCTCGGTGTTGTCCAACTCCATGCTCACGCCACCAAAGCCAGGGTCTGTGGTCGGCACAGCTGTCGGTCCACTCGGCTGAGCTCCAAGCGGCGACGGGGAGATGGTAGGGACGGGTCCCAACGATGGGTTGATGGAGAAGCTCGGCGGGCTGGAGGCCGGAGGGTCGAGGGGGTCTCCGTCGAGTATTTCAACGCCGCCAAACACATCTTGCGCCGTGGGGACAGGCATGTCGTCAGTCTTCATAGGGCGACCGAGTGGCTCTGGCCTGCCGTGATCGGTGTCGTCGATTTCGACGGCGACAACCGCGATGTCACGGTGGGTGGGGATCGGTGAGATTGGAATGTTTGCGAACGACGGGCGGGTAGTGCTGACCTCGGCCGTGGGCAGATAAGCGCCAACGCTTGGGCGTACGACCGGCACGGTCTCGCGTGGATTGGCGTAGCGACGGGGCTCCACGGGACGTGCGGTCTCGTCTTCGTAGAGTTCAGTAGCTGGCGTCTTGGTGGACGGCAGCGGAAGCTTGATGCGGGGGGGCTGAGCCATGGAGGACCTCGTGTCGGGGGCGGGGGACGCTGTGTGATGTTGGTGCAGGGCTGCACCGAGAGCACGGCGTTGGGAGGGGGTAGGAGCCTTGCGGGACAGTGCGAGTAGTTCGCGGCGCGCAAGCTTGAGAGTTGGATAGCGGTCGAGTGGGTGCTCGGCGGTCATTCGTCGAACGACCCGGCCAAGCGCAGGCCATTGGCGTCCGAGACTGGCAGCATCCGGTGCGGGATGGACGCCGCTGACGAGTGCAGCGATGAGGGTGCCAAGCTGCCACTGGTCGGTCGCGAGGGTCGCGGGGCCGGCATCTGCTGGGGTCCACTCCGCGGTGGCAGCGCTCTGTTCTCCCAGCCCCCACAGCATCACTTGTCCGGTAGGGTCAATGGTGATGTGGTCCGGGCTCACTGTGCCGTAGACGTATCCGCGGCTGTGCGCGTGAACCAAGGCGTCGCACACCTCGATGGCTAGGTCGAGAAGTGTCGAGGACGTCAGCTCAATCTCATCCGACGCACGCAATGGAAGCAACGATGCCAAGCTGTGGCCTGCAGGGGCCGTCACTGCGAGCGCACAGGCACCGTCATACCAAGCAACCGGCGTGGGCCAATGTGGGTCGTTCAGTGTGCACAACGCCTCGTGGGCATCGCGTAGCAGCCGCTCGGCCTCGTCGGTTTCGGCCACACAAACTAAGACTTCATTGGGGCCGCGACTGTAGGTCACCCGTTCCGCACGAAACCATTCGCCCGACCCTGGAAGAGCGAGCGGTTGCTGTAGAACAAAGGGTCCAACTCGGGAACCGATTTCGGCGTTCGATGCAGACACGGGGATGTGTGCGGGGGCGGGAGAAGAGGAGGGTGCCGGGAGGCGGGGGAAGGGAGGCTAGCTTACCACGAATGGTCGCTACGGACGAGGTTCGCGGCGTTCTTCTCGTTCGGTGCGTCGCAGGGTTCGGTCCGAGCGTAGGTCGATTCGCTGGGTGGTAATCCCGGGCCGTACGTCGAGGGTCAGGTCGGCGAATCGGTAACTACCCGCCGGGAGGATGCCGTTGAAGGTGCCGGTGTCTGCAATGGCCGTTCGTGCGAACTCAATCGCTTTGGCCAGGGCAGGATCAAATGGCGTGGCATCAGCCAGCAGCTGGTGTCGGCCGGGGTCACCTAGGAGAAGAACAGACGCATACCCGCTATCGAGCTCGCGCAGCCAATCGCTGGCTTCTTGCAGCTCGGGCTCCGCCTGAAGCGCTTGACGAACGCGGTCGCGGGCTGCCGTCATGTCCCCTCGCGACTGTGCGGCACGCGCTCCACACAAGTGCATTGCCCCAGTCAGAGGTACATTGGTCGTCATTAATGCTCGATATGCGCGCTCGACGCCGCCCCAGGCATTGCGGGTGGCTGCGAGCTGCAATTCGGAAGATTGGCGCTGGAATTCAGCGTCATCTCGTGGCGCACGAAAGGCTACGGGCTCGTCGAGCACGGGAGTCTGGGCTGTAGCCTGAGAGAGGAAGAGCAACAGAGCGAGCATTGTGACTGGCTACCATCTGTGAGGTGCAAAATGGAAGAGGTAAGAACAATTCATCACAATCACGCGCCCTTCGGTATATTGGGAGAGAACCCTTTCCTAGGAGCAGACCATGCCTTCGGCACAGGAACACATGAGCGTTCGAGTCGATGCCTTCATGGCCAAGCGGTTGTACACTGTTCGGCCCGATTCGCACATTTACGATGTGGTGCAGCAGCTAGTCAAGCGCGGCTTCTCCGGCTGCCCAGTTGTCGAGGGGAGCAAGCTTGTGGGGGTGCTGAGCGAAAAAGACTGCATCCGTGCCCTGATACGGGCCGTTCATGATCAGCTTCCGCCTCAACGAGTCTCGGATGTGATGACATCGGACGTGATCACCGTTTCTCCGAGCACACCGCTGTTGTCCGCAGCACACTTGTTCCTGCAGCACCCCTTCCGCCGGTTGCCGGTCGTGGAATCAGGGGGACGGCTGCTCGGGCAGGTGAGTCGGCGTGACTTGTTGAAGCACGCCATTCAGATATTCAAGGTTAGCGGTGATCGAAAGGCGGCGTTCTTGTACCTATCCGCGGTCGATGGGACAATTCCACCGATGTAGCGGTACTGGGTTCCGGTGGGACTGCGCCGTTGGCTAGGGGTTCGGATTGACCCAGACGGTCTCACCGTAGATGGCGGTGTCGAAGAAGTCGGTGCAGCGCCTGTCGCCTTGGCCGGTGAATCCGCCGTCCGGCGCGCAGATGTATTCGCAGGTATCGGCGCTGCGCAGCTCGCGGAACTGGTCACAACAGTCAGGTGATGCGAGCAGTACGGCTTCGCCGTCGTAGGTCCACGCATCGATTTGCATGGGTGGGAACTCGGTGTCCCAGTTCTCTGGACAGGGAATGGACGCGCTGTCTGGAGGCGTTGTATCAGCTTCGGTATCGGCTTCGGTGTCCGGGTCAGCGACGGGACCCGTTGGGGTCGTTGGGTCACAAGCGACGGCGAGGGACAGGGCAGACGTCAGCAGAACAAGGCGCAATAACATGGAGATTCCCTAGGAATTCGAGCACATAGTCCGCTGATCTAGCAGGGTCGAGGCGGAACGCAGCAAGATCCGTTGAAAGGTACAATGCGCCCATCAGCTGCCAATCGCTAGGCAGCTGGTGGGCGCGAGTGCTCCATGTTCGGCGCGATGTGGCTAGCGCATATCGAAACGGTCCAGGTTCATGACCTTGTCCCAGGCCGCGACGAAATTAGCCACGAACACGGCCCCAGCGTCGTCACAGGCGTACCGCTCAGCGACCGCCCTGAGCTGTGAGTTCGATCCAAAGATGAGGTCGACCCGTGTGCCTGTCCAGTGAATTTTACCGGTGGAACGGTCACGACCGTCGAACAAATCGTTGGCGTCGCTCTGTGGGAACCACTGGGTACCCATGTCGAGCAGGTTGATAAAGTAGTCGGTGGTCAACGTTCCTGGGCGGTCGGTGAAGACACCGTGCGATGCTTTGTCGTTGTTTGCGTTGAGCACCCGCAGTCCTCCGAGCAGTACTGTCATCTCCGGAGCCGTCAGCGTCAGAAGGTTGGCACGGTCGAGCAGTAACTCTTCGGCTTCTCGGTTCTGGTCGGCTGCCAGGTAGTTGCGGAAGCCGTCATACGTGGGCTCCAGGTAGTCGACGGACTCGATATCGGTCTGGTCCTGTGACGCGTCGGTGCGACCCGGAGTGAACGGGACGATGGTGGGGTATCCAGCGTCCTGCGCGGCCTTCTCAATCGCGGCACATCCACCGAGGACGATGAGATCAGCCAAGGAGACGGTTCGGTCTGACGACGAATTGAAGGTACTCTGTACGGTTGTGAGAGTGTCGAGGATGACTGCGAGCTGTTCGGGCTGGTTTGCGGCCCAGTCTTTTTGGGGTGCCAAACGAATACGAGCTCCATTGGCGCCCCCACGTTTGTCCGACCCTCGGAACGTAGAGGCAGATGCCCACGCCGTGTTGATGAGCAGCGCTGGGGACACGCCACAGGCCAGCAGTGTCTGCTTGAGCCCGACCACATCGCCGGCGTTGATGACGTCGCCGTGATGCGCTGGGACGGGGTCTGTCCACAGTAGCTCTTCGGTCGGGACTTCCGCGCCGAGGTAGCGGGAGATGGGGCCCATGTCCCGGTGGGTGAGCTTGAACCAGGCGCGGGCGAAGACGTCGGCGAACTCCTGTGGGTTTTCGTGGAAGCGCTGTGAGATTTTGGCGTACGCGGGGTCCATCTTCATGGCCATGTCGGCGGTCGTCATCATTAATGGCTCGGTCTTGGAGTCGTCGTGTGCGCTGGGAGCTCGCTCGGCTTGTGAGGCGGCTGTTGGTGTCCATTGGTGTGCGCCTGCGGGGCTCTTGGTCAGTTCCCACTCGTAGCCAAGCAATACGTCAAAGTAGCTGTTGTCCCAGGTAGTCGGCGTGTGGGTCCATGCGCCTTCAATCCCGCTGGTGATGGTGTCCGCACCGTTGCCCGCTCCAAACGAGTTCACCCAGCCAAGGCCCTGGTCTTCGATGTTGGCGCCTTCCGGCTCCGGACCCATGTGGTCTTCAGGATTGGCTGCGCCGTGCGCTTTGCCGAAGGTGTGTCCACCGGCGGTCAGGGCTACGGTCTCTTCGTCGTTCATGGCCATACGCTTGAAGGTCTCGCGGATGTCGCGGGCTGAGCCCAGCGGGTCGGGGGCGCCGTTGGGGCCTTCTGGATTGACGTAGATCAGGCCCATCTGGACTGCACCCAGTGGGTTGTCGAGCTCGCGGTCGCCGCTGTAGCGTTTGTCGCCCATCCACTCGCTCTCGGGTCCCCAGTACACGTCGCCTTCGGGCTCCCACACATCCTCCCTGCCACCGGCGAAGCCAAAGGTCTGGAATCCCATGGACTCGAGGGCGCAGTTGCCCGTCAGAATCATCAGGTCAGCCCAGGAGATCTTGGAGCCGTACTTGGATTTCACGGGCCACAGCAGACGGCGGGCCTTGTCGAGGTTGCCGTTGTCTGGCCAGCTGTTCAGTGGGGCGAAGCGCAGGGTTCCCGCAGACGAGCCACCGCGACCATCTTGTACGCGGTAGGTGCCAGCGCTGTGCCACGCCATGCGGATGAAGAACGGGCCGTAGTGACCGTAGTCCGCCGGCCACCAGTCCTGTGAGTCCGTCATCAGCGCGAACAGGTCCTTCTTGACCTCGGCTAGGTCGAGTGTGCTGAACGCTCTGGCGTAGTCAAAGTCGCTGCCCATCGGGTTGGACAGCGGTGAGTGCTGATGGAGAATGGCGAGGTTGAGATTCTCTGGCCACCAGCCGGCGTTCGAGCGCGCCCCTGCTGCGGTGTGGCGGTTCGAGGGGTGCATGACGGGACATTTGCCAGTGGACATGGGGACTCCAGAGTAGGGGAGGCGCAGCCTAGTGGAAATATCTGTGCGTGCTGGCTCGATGTACTCTTGTGAACCGCTCGATGGTTCGGTCAACACCGTAGACAGGCAGCTTTAAAAACAGAAATACCCGGGTCTCATTATGAGAACCGGGCGTTTCAGTTGTGCGACGAAGCGCGTTCAGTACCGTTGGTACTAGCGAGCACTCATCCGCGCCCGAGCGAGCTCGGCGGCCTCTTCGGCCTGGGTCCACTCTGCGGAGCCCTGAGCGGTACTCGTGAGAGTCCCTTCAGCAGCGTCCAAGTCGGATGCGGCGCTCGCGAGGTCGGCGTCCGCGATTGGAGTCGCGGAGTCAACCAAGACCGAGACTTGGTCCGGGCCAGCTTCGGCGAAGCCGCGGCCAACCACGAACTTGTGCTCGGTTCCACCGGCGGAGACGGTCAGAAGACCCCCACGCACGAGGGACAGGAAGAGGTCGTGTCCGGGAAGGACATCAAACTCACCCAACCAACCAGGGACTCGAATTTCAGTCGCGGAGCCTGAGAAGATACTCTTCTCAGGTGTGACGATGTCAATATGAAGATCAGCCATGACAGGCTCCCTTGCCGCTCAATGAGCGATTACGCGGACTCAGCCATCTTCTTGGCCTTAGCGATAGCATCGTCGATGGTACCGACCATGTAGAAGGCGTTCTCGGGCAGGTTGTCGTGCTTGCCTTCAAGGATTTCCTTGAAGCCACGAACCGACTCGGCCTTGGACACCTGGATTCCGGGGAATCCGGTGAAGACCTGGGCAACGTCGAAGGGCTGGGAGAGGAAACGCTCGATCTTACGTGCGCGCTCAACCACTCGCTTGTCGTCATCCGACAGCTCGTCCATCCCGAGGATGGCGATGATGTCTTGGAGTTCCTTGTAGCGCTGAAGAACCTGCTGAACGGCACGAGCGGTGTCGTAGTGTTCTTGGCCAAGGATTTCGGCGTCTAGGATTCGCGAGCTGGAGTCCAGCGGGTCCACGGCCGGGTAGATGCCCTTCTCGGAGATCTTGCGGTTCAGAACCGTGGTCGCGTCCAAGTGAGCAAAGGTCGTGGCCGGAGCCGGGTCAGTCAGGTCGTCAGCAGGCACGTAAACAGCCTGGACGGACGTAATCGAGCCCTTGGTCGTCGTGGTGATTCGCTCTTGCAGCATACCCATCTCGGTGCCGAGAGTCGGCTGGTAGCCAACGGCAGACGGGATGCGGCCGAGAAGCGCGGACACTTCGGAACCGGCCTGGGTAAAGCGGAAGATGTTGTCGACGAACAACAGAACGTCCTGGCCTTCCTCATCTCGGAAGTATTCCGCGATGGTCAGCGCCGACAGAGCGACGCGGGCACGGGCTCCCGGCGGCTCATTCATCTGGCCGTAAATAAGAGCGGCCTTGGACTTTTCGCTGTCACCAGGAGTGAGAACGCCGGCTTCTGCCATTTCGTGCCAGAGGTCGTTTCCTTCACGGGTACGCTCGCCAACGCCAGCAAACACGGAGTAACCACCGTGAGTCTTGGCAACATTGTTGATGAGTTCCTGGATGAGAACGGTCTTACCAACGCCGGCACCGCCGAACAGGCCAATCTTTCCGCCGCGAGTGTACGGAGCGAGAAGGTCAATGACCTTGATGCCCGTCTCGAACATTTCGACGACGGTCGACTGCTCGGTGAACCCAGGAGGTGCACGGTGGATGGGGCGGGTCTCGGTCGTGGTCAGCGGGCCGAGCTCGTCAACGGGCTCGCCGATGACGTTGAGGATGCGGCCGAGCGTTCCCTTACCAACTGGCATGGCGATGGGACCGCCAGTGTCACGCACGTGAATGCCGCGGGACAGACCATCGGTGACGTCCATGGCGATGGCGCGGATGGTGTTCTCACCGAGGTGCAGAGCGACCTCAAGGGTGAGGTTTTCCGTACCGGAATCGTCGATGGCCGGATTGTTGAGACGCAGAGCGGTCAAGAGGTCGGGCAGATGACCGGGCGGAAACTCAACGTCGACAACAGGTCCCATGACCTGCTTGATGACACCGTGGGTGCTTTCCATGATGGGCTCCTTTGGAGCCAGCTATCAGCTGTCAGCGATGAGCTTTCAGAGACGGCGGGCTGGAAGTGTCTTGCGAAGGCCAGACGGCCGCCGCGTGAATGAGATGAACTGAGAAACTTAAAATCGGACTGCCGGCAGACCGGCAGAGGACCTACTTGAGCGCTTCGGCACCAGACACGATTTCCGTGATCTCGGTGGTAATCGCGGCTTGACGGGCGCGATTGAATTCGAGGGTCAAGCGGTCGATGAGGTCAGACGCGTTGCGAGTCGCGTTGTCCATGGCGGTCATCCGAGCAGCATGCTCACCGGCTTCCGTCTCCAAGAAGGAAGTGAGGATCAGGGTGCGCAGGTACAGCGGAAGAAGTGCCTTGAGAACACCATCAGCGCTGGGCTCGTAGCGGTATTCAATCTGGGATTGCGCTTCGTTCGAGGCCGGAGCGTCCGTTTCGCTGTCGTCGATGGCGATCGGCAGAACGCGGGTGAAGGTCGGTTCCTGCACCAGGGCATTCACGAACTGGTTGAACACAATCCACACTTCATCGTAGGTACCGTCGAGGAATCCGGCAACCATCTTGGCAGTGAGGGGACGGACAAGGTCCATCTTGTCCTCTTTGCCGTAGTCCACGGTCCGTTCGCCAATGGCGACGCCGCGGGACTTCAGGTAGTCGGAACCTTTGCGACCGAAGACGGCCACATCGACGTCAACGCCGCTCGCTGAACGGTCCTTCAACCAAGGATTGGCCTTGCGAAGAAGGTTGCTGTTGAACCCACCGCACAAACCGCGGTCAGTCGTCAGCACAGCGACAAGAATCTTGGTCACGTCTGGACGCGACTGGAGCAAAGGCTCGTTCGTCGAGTCGCCGACATTGCCCGCCACCCGACGTAGAACGTCGGAGAGCTGAGCACGGTATGGACGTGCACTCATGGCCCGCTCGGTCGCGCGACGAAGCTTTGCACCCGCGACGAGTTTCATCGCCGAGGTGATCTGCTTTGTCTTCTTGACCGACGAAATGCGGGTCTTGATGTCCTTCAGGTTGGGCATCGGGTTCTCACAGGTGTGGAGAGGGGAGTGCTACTTCCAGGTGGTCTTGAAGCTCTTTGTCTCTTCGACAATCCGAGCCTTCAGGCCTTCCTTCTTCATGGTGCCGAGACGGAGCATCTCTTCGAGAAGCTCCTTCTTGCTGCCCTGGAAGTGCTCCGCCAATGCGGTGGCGAAGGGAATGACTTCGCTGACTTCGAGGTCATCGTAGATGCCCTCGTTGCCGGCCAGAAGCTGGACAACCTGAACTTCGACGGGAATGGGGTCGTACTGAGGCTGCTTGAGCAGCTCAATCAGACGTTCTCCACGGCGCAGCTGTTGCTGGGTTGCGGCATCGAGGTCACTGGCGAACTGCGAGAAGGCGGCCAGCTCACGGAACTGGGCGAGGTCGAGGCGGAGTGAACCGGCAACTTCCTTCATGGCCTTGATCTGGGCAGCACCGCCGACGCGAGACACCGAGAGACCGGCGTTCACGGCGGGACGCTGACCGGCGTTGAACAGGTCAGTTTCCAGGTAGATCTGGCCGTCGGTGATAGAAATCACGTTGGTCGGAACGTACGCGGAGACGTCGCCGCCCTGGGTTTCGATGATGGGGAGTGCGGTCAATGAACCGGCGCCCATGGCATCACTCATCTTGGCAGCGCGCTCTAGCAGACGGGAGTGCACGTAGAAGACGTCACCTGGGTATGCTTCACGGCCCGGTGGACGGCGGAGGAGCAGGGAGAGCTGGCGGTATGCGACGGCTTGCTTGGACAGGTCATCGTAGACGACCAAGGCGTGCTGACCGTTGTCACGGAAGTACTCGCCAATGGTGCAGCCGGTGTACGGCGAGATGAACTGGAGTGGGGCTGCATCGGACGCCGGAGCGGTCACAACACAGGTGTACTCCATGGCGCCGTAGCGCTTGAGCTTCTCGACAACCTGGGCCACGGTGGACTGCTTTTGCCCGATAGCGACGTAGATGCAGTGCACCTTGTTCTTCGGGTCGTCCTTGAAGACCTTCTGGGCGATGATGGCGTCGATGGCGACGGCCGTCTTGCCGGTCTGGCGGTCACCAATGATGAGCTCACGCTGGCCACGGCCAACGGGGGTCATGGCATCGATGGACTTGATACCCGTCTGTAGCGGTTCATGAACCGACTTGCGGGGCATGATGCCCGGTGCCTTGATCTCGACGCGACGAGATTCAACGGCGACGATGGGGCCGAGGCCGTCCACCGGGTTGCCGATAGCGTCAACAACACGACCCATCAGGCCCGGTCCGACCGGAACCTCAACGATCTTGCCGGTACGCTTGACTTCGTCACCCTCGTGAACGCCTTGGTCAGAACCGAACAGTGCGGCACCAACGTTGTCTTCTTCGAGGTTGAGAACCATGCCCTTGAGGCCGCCCGGGAACTCGAGGAGTTCTCCGGCAACAGCGTTTTCAAGGCCGTGAATACGGGCAATACCGTCACCAACAGAGAGAATCGTACCCGTCTCAGAGACGGTGACGCGGGACTCGAAGTCCTTGATCTGCTGCTTTAGGATCTGGCTGATCTCGTCAGCGCGGATGTCCATGGGGAGCTCCAGTAGGTCGAAGAGATGCGAAATGATGAGCCCGCCGATTGGCAGCCCACCGTGAATGGGCTGCTAAAAGTCGGAGATTTCCGAACTAAGCAGGGCTTTCTTAAGATTGGCGAGGCGGCTCTGTACCGATGCGTCGTACACCTTTCCGCCGATTCGGGCGACAACGCCGCCGATTAGCTCAGGCTTGACCCGAGTCTCAATGAGAACGGTCTTTCCGGTAACGGCTTCCAGCGCAGCGCGGACTTCAGCTTCAAGCTGTGGAGTCAGCGGTTCCGCAGTCTCTACGACGACGCGGGCAAGGTTGGCGCGTTGGTCGGCGTAGGTCTGGAACTCTTCCATGACCATTGGCAGCAGAGCCATGCGGTTGTTCCGCAGCATCAATCGGAGGGTGTTTTGCACGGTCGCGGCGAGATTCAGCTTTGGAAGGATGGCCTCGAGTACGCCGCTTCGCTCCGTCTTGGTGTAGACGGGGT